>CABQLM010000060.1 GCA_902465105.1 uncultured Collinsella sp. | reverse complement strand
CACCATCAGGCGCTGGCGCAGAAGACGTGTATGGCAGATATCCCCGACGAGCTTAAGTATCTCGTGGGAGATCTTTCTGCCGAGTATCTCGTCGATATGCATAACTGCCAACGCTTCTCGAATCAGAACCGCAAGGCGATTGTCGCGCAGATTGTTGAGCGTACGGGAATTCGACTCAACGGAGACGGCTTTACCACCATGCACAACTACATCTCGGAAGGCGGCATGATTCGCAAGGGCGCCATTAGCGCTCATGCGGGAGAGATGGTGCTGATTCCGTTTAATATGCGCGACGGTGCCGTTATTGCGCGCGGCAAGGGAAACGAGGACTGGAACTGCTCGGCGCCGCATGGGACGGGTCGTGCGATGAGCCGCACCAAAGCGTTCCAAACGCTCGATACCAGGTCGTTCGTTAACGAGATGCGCGATGCCGGCATCTACTGTCCGAGCGCATGCGAGACGACGCTCGATGAGTCGCCCGAAGCGTATAAGCCTGCGGATGATGTACTGAGACTCATGGACCCGACGGTCGATGTTATTCACCGACTCAAGCCGATTTGGAATTTTAAGGCTACTGGTAAGCGCGGTAGGCGTTAGGAGGGTTGCGATGACGCGAAAGATGGACTCCAGGGATGACCGAATTGGACACTCTGTGAGCATGGGCGAGATGCTGGGCCTATCAGGCGTGATGCCGCCGATAGATGCGAGCCAGCGTGGTTGGATTCGTGAAGAACGGGGCGATGACGGCTTTGACATAAGCCGTTTCCATGATCGACTGACTTCCGGGCTCGATCATGCCATGGAAACATCGGTGTTCGAGGTCCTGCAGGTATTGAAGACTGGTATGCCTGTTGATGACATCCTGGGCGGCGGTATTGGACTAGGCAAGCTTAGCGTGATTGGCGGCGCGCATGAAGACGTTTCGAACGTACTGGCGCATGCGGTTTTATGCCTGAGCGAGCAGTGCACTGTGCTTTACGTGCCGATGCGGGAGCGTGAAGAGGATGCGGTCGCCCGGCTGATTCGAGCCGAGATGGGGGCCAAGGTGCCGAAAGATCTTGAGGAACAACAGGTTGAGACGGTCCGCGCAACGATGCGGATCAAGCAGCGCAGCCTGGGCATCTTTGTCGAAGATAACATGACCATAGACCTTTTAACGAGTTGGCTGCTCGGCGACCAAACGTGGAGCAGGGCGGCGCTAAAGGACATCGTGGTCGTAATCGACGGGCTCGAAATGCTCGACGACAACCGTCCGATAAATGCGATCCTGCGCGACTTACGTAACATGCTCGGCCCAACATCCGCCATTCTGGCAGGTTGCTTTGCGGCAGAGGGCAGAGAGGACGACGCAACGTTCGCCGAGGCTCATTGCAACGCAGATGCCCTCGTCCGCATGAGTGCCGATGGCATGGAGCCTTCCTGCGCACGAGTCTTCGGTTGAGGTCATGACCAATAACAACTGCTCGGCTAGCAGCGCGTTTGCTAGCAGAAAGTGACCGTTCAACAGCCAAAGAGAAACTTGGGCGGGTCAAGAATTATCATCACTATTAGGCGTTACGTTCTGTCGGCGGTATGTCTGAACAGCTCTGGGAAGGAGTTCACATGAGTCGTCAAGAAATGTTTTTTAATCCGGTGATGGAAGAGGTCAATGGCGTAAATAAAATGGTGATGCCTTACGTGAAAGATGCGGAGCGAACGGCTGACCCATATCAGTTTGACCTGGACCAGAACGGCGTGCCTCTTTTTACGGATAAAAACATCGCCTTTGTCAACGGCATGGTTGAGAACGACTCGAATTACAACCAGACGGATAAAGATGAGGTCCGCGAAATATTCAAAGGCATGTTTGTTGGCGATGCGCATGAGCGAATGGCATGCATAGGAAGAGTGGTTTACGAAATTGACAATGAAAACTCGACCCATTTAACTGCCGTTGGTAGACATAAAGTCGACGACATCATGAAAAAGCTCGATCTGAAGCCAATGACCGTGGAGAAAATGTCCGATGATGGTGAAGGGGAAAAGACGATAACCGGTGGTGTACTTTTTACGTCTCAGATTATTGCTGGCATCGAAGGGCTTAGGGAGAGGTTAAGCGTAGGCGACGACCAGCTTGTCACCGACATTTCGAAAGCTTCGAAAACCTACCTGAATGAGGCTCATGTGGCAGATGTTAACAAGAATAATTTCTCGTTTGCCACAAAGTTTTGCCATTGGACTTGCCAGTATTTGGAGTTGGGCGATAAGTATTGCATTTACGATAAAGTCGTCGCCAGCGTTTTCCCATATTTCGTGGATAACTATGCGAGCGGGGAACTTGCTAGCTTGGACTGCTGCAGGATGAAGAGGATAAAGGGGGCCAAGGGCAGCCAAGAACTCGTAAGTACAATCGAGAATTACAAAAAAGAAGATGATGGATATACCAAATACAGGAAGTTGTACGACGCTGTTCTCGAGGGTATCAATACATGGCGCTCTGAAAATGATCAGAATGGTGAAATTGGCTACCGCAAAGTTGACCGGTTGATTTGGTATTACTTCAAGGGTGCAAGCGGCAAGCGTATCAAGCAGGCTTTGGCTTCAATCGATTATTAGGGGTGCTAGCAAATATTGCATGAAATAGCCCTCGTCCCACCTTTTGGGCGAGGGCTATTTGTTCGTTTGGATATCGAGGCTATTTTCTGGCAGAATGCCTCGAAGGTTCTGGCCTGAGATGCGGATGACCTTGGTATGCCTCCCCCCCCGAGCCGTGCGTGGCTCGGGCCTCCATCGGTGGGGTACTGCGAATGCTGCGTTGCCGGAAGAGCTGGTGTCGTCACTGTTTGCCGCCTTTGAAGCCTCGCCCAAATGATTCATCATCGAGCACGATGCCGATATATATTCAGCCAAGCAGGCTCTTCCTCTATGTTGTCGGTGCACGCTTCTAGTAAGTTATCTATCCGGTCCAACCCGATCGCTTGTAAGGTTGCGCATGCTTCCGGCAAAGGTTGCGTTGCTTTTCTCGCCCTGAACACAGGCGACAGCATCAGGTTCGTATGCGCCCATCCGGCAAAGCAACTGCCGTAGGGGATAGAGCCACATCTGATCTGCCCATCGCCATCGGGATACAGACAGTCCAATTTCGAGTTTGCTACCAGACAATAGCAAGGTCCCGGCGCCCATGGCCGGCAGTCGATCTCAAGAATGTCGCCCTTTCTGTACGGCGTGGGCAGGTCGACATATGCCCCCTTGAACCACGGGTCAAAGATTCCACCCACAATGCAGTCGAGCACCTCGCCACATTCGCCCTCTTCTTCCCTGCAGATGTATTGGATTTCGCCGGAGGCGTTTGCGTAGTAAGTGTAGTCTGGCTGTAGAAAGCCGTCGTATGGATATGAACAGCTCGGGTCGTTGGCAAGGTTGAACAGCTCGATCATCCAGTATGAGGACGATAGATCTGTCATTTCGCTCCACTTGTCCGCGTATGCCTTCATTGCCGCCAGAGCGTCTGCCCACGACGCCACAGGGAAGGGGCCATGCGTGATCGCAGATCCAACTTCGCTGTCGATAAAGCTAATTTCGCTGACAAGCAGCATTTTCTTGTTTCCGTCGACGGTCTTTAGCGCGTCTAGACAGCCATCGATATAGTCGATGCAAATCTGCCGATAGTGCCAGTAAAGGGTGTTGTCTGACGAGTTGCACCCGTCAGCAACCAGTCTGCCGAGTAGCTCTCGTTTGCGGGTAATTTCAACCGGTGCTCCGCCGACAATCTGCATGTAATGATCACCACTCAGGAGCTGCGGATTATGCAGCAAATGCTCTCGCAGCTCCGGAGATTCGATCAGGTTGATTATTTCTTTGTGCACGATAGTCTCCGGGTTATCGGCGTAGCCCCTCGTGGATTCGGACATGACGACCTCTATTCAAATAACTGCGGATACTTTTCCTTGAGCGGCGCCTGATCAAGACGCAGCTCTTCTAGGTTGCGTTTTGCCTTGGACTCCATCCTTATGGTGTCGATAAACGCGATGAGTGAGTCGACATACAGGTCGCCGCGCAGGTAGGCCTGGGCTGCGACTAAAATCCGCTGCTCGTCTTCGAGTGGTTTGCGATAGTACTCAAGATTCAGGTAAAGCGGGTCCGGCTCTCCGATGTAGAGGGGAAACGTCTCGTTGTAGGTAATCGAGCAGCCAGTGGCACGCATGTTGCTGATATCCCCTGCATGGCGATAGTGCTCGAGGCGTTGCTGCGCATGATCAAGCCATTCGTCAGAACGGTCTGCCTGCCGAAGCTCTGCCTCAAGCTTTGTCCGGTCCCACGTGGACAGATCGAACAACGTGAACGGCTCACGGGCACTGCCTTGCGGCGTCCAGACGATGTCGCCGGTGTGAAACGGCGTGGGGATATCGACCCAGATGAACTCGAATGCGATCTCCCAATCGTTCTCAACGGGGCCGGCGGAAGGACAATAGACGGAAAGAACCTCGCCTTTGCCGTTCACCATGAGCCAATCTTCCCGGCGATGAGCTTCATCGATATCGAGCGGGCACCGGGTGATGCGTGCGCGTGCCTCTGGACGGCTCGCCAGTTCATCATCACCGCGCAACGCCTCGGCACATTTCTCATAACAGCTGAATGGCGCGCCGAAGGCCCCACAAAGTTGCCCGTCGGGCACAATCTCCTCTTCATACTGATAAACGTAGCCCGTCCCACTCGCAAACGCATCGACGCAGCGCTTGTTGTAATCGATTGTCCAGCGCAAAAAAGCATGGAAATCGGGGATGGCCGGCCTTCCAAGACCGGCATGGGTTGCCTCCAGCGAACAATTGGGCATGGTTCGGGCAATCTCCTGCCAGGCTTCGCATTTCTGATCGAGCGTGGCGGTCTTCGAAAACCAAACCAGATAGGCGGCCTCGATGGTGCTGGGCTGGAAGTCGATACTACGCAGGTGCTCCCGAATGTCCCGGGAGTCAACGAAATCAAAGATGTCCATGGTTAGCTCCTCTTTGTTTTGAATCGTGCCGGCGGGGCTATCGTGTCATCGAACAGCTCCGGATAGCGGGTCTTGAGCCAGCCGTCTTCCCCTTCAAACCGCTCGGTTTTTTTCTTGACCAGCGCCTGCAGCTCGTAAAGGCTCGATAGCGCAATAAGTGAGTCAAGACCCAGATTGCCGTCGAGATATGCCCGCACGCCGTACAGAATTCTCGCCTCCGGCTTGAGCGGGGTACGGCAGTATTCCATATCGAGAAGAAAACAACTCGGCTCTCCGATATAGACGGGGTACTCCAGGGGATATTCAATCTGACAGCCGTAGGCGTACATGTCGCTCGTATCGCCATTTTGCCGATGGTGCCTGAGCAGGTCGTCGGCATTTTTTGCGGCGCATTCCCTGTAGGTTGAAGGCGGAAGCTCATCCATGACCCGCTGCGTGGTCCATGTCTGCATATTGAGAAGCAGCATGGGGTCGCCAAGGTCGTCGTGACGACAAATGATGTCGCCGGCGTGGAATGGCGTCGGGATGTCAAACCACATCAACTCAAAAGCGAAAGTGGGGTCTTCGCCCTCGCGTTCCATGTCGATGCAGCTCAGCTGGCAGTCCATAATTTCGCCTTTTGCGTTGAGCATGAGCCTGTCGGCGGCATAGTAGTCTTCGTCCGGATCGATCGGGCGGCGCGTTATTTCTATCGAGGTAGGATTTTCCTCCTCAAGCTCATTCCAGATTGCCTCGAAACATTTTTCGTAGCTGGTGTAGGGGCCATAATTGCACCCGCTCTCATGGGGACTTCCCGTCTTGTCCTCAAAGAAATACATGTGCTTGCCAGGCTGTTTGAACCGGGCGATTTTCTTGCGCTCCCATCTGATGACGTCGCGAAGAAAGACATGGAAGTTGGGGATATTGAACGTGCCGTATCGCCTGTTCATCGCACAATTGGGCATGTTGTTGATAATCTTTTGCCAGCCCTTGATCTTCTGCCGTAGCGCCTTTTCGTTCGAACGGGCAACAATAAATGCCGCCTCGGACGTGGTGAACTCGTAGCCGATGTCTCTCAAATGCTCCTTGATGTCAGGCGAGTCGAGAAACTCGAGAATGTCCGAACGTATAGCGTTGGCACTGGGACCGGCCGATGTGCGGTATGGCTGCAGGCAGTCGTGTACGACCGATCCGTCCGACCATTGTTTGCCGTAGCTGGGGTCATCGTGCAGCTTTTTCGAGAGCTCGAGCATAAAGGAGCAATCATCGGGCAATTCGCCGGTATAACGTTCGGCGGTATAGAGGGCAGAGGGCGTGAAGTCGTCGAGGAAGCCGTCCGTGAAATCCCTCAAGCGGAGATTGCCTTCCTCAACGCCGTAGATTTTGCTCGGATAGGCGCACCAAACCTGGCCTTTGAACGAGCTATCGTAGTCGTCTTCGAGCACGATGGCAAAACGGGGACCGTGATCGAAGGGCCGACCGTCAATCTTGATGATGTCGCCGGGGACCCAGGGAGTGTAAAAGACCTCACCATTGGCGCAGAAGTGCTTGCTATTGTTCCACGGCAAGTGATCGATGCTTTGGTGCGGAGTCCGCTGATTCCGGCGATCGCTCAAAAAGACCAAATCGCCAGCCATGGTCGCGGCGAATATCAGCGAGGCTTGAGCGCGCGGGCGGTCGTGTAAGTCTTCGGCGGTATAGAGCTTAATCTGCCAGAATGATTCGGACCAATCTTCATCGGGGTCATCATCGACGTATTGCTTCATGAGGGTTTGCGCAGCTCCCCATGAGGCAACGGGGAAGGGGCCGTCAAAGGTGTCGTGCCCGCGCTCCTCTTCACTGTAAAACATGCCGGAGACCAGCAAGATACCGTGGTCGCGGTCAACGTTGTAAAGCATATCGAGCGCGCTGTTGAGCTGGTCAAGGCCGGAGTCAATCGCTTCAGCGTAATCCGATGAGACCTCTTTGCGAAGCTGCTCGAGCATGGCTCGTTTTTCGTCGAGCGTCTTGAGGGAACCGCCGATGATTCTACAGAGGGAGCCATCTGCCATTCCCATGTGTTTGAACATATGAACACGCAGCTCATCGTCCTTGATGCAACTGCAAACGAGCTCCCTGCCGGCATCGGTGATCACGGTATCTGCTTGGCTGTCCATAGCAACCTCCAATTCGGTCGTTGCCGTTAGCATCCATCAGAGGTTGTGCTTTGTGGTCCCATTAACGGGTCTGATATGAATCTCGCGGCAAACATACTTTTGGAAACGCACTGGTGCATGGGGGGTGCGCGTACTGAAAGGATTGCCATGGAGAATATAATGCTGGATCTTGTGACGAACAGCGCCGGTATGGCGGAGGCCTGGGAGGACACATTTAGGGGCTACAGAGGCATTGCGGTGCATTGCTGTGATTTTAAGGCGTTTGTCGAACAGCAGCCTGAAATCGATGCCGTCGTATCGCCGGCGAACTCATATGGCTTGATGGATGGCAATTACGACCTAGCGATAACCGATAAGTATGGACCGGAGCTTGCCGAACGAGTGCGAACGGTTATTATGGAGCGGTTTTACGGCGAGCAGCCGGTTGGTACGAGCTTTTCAGTTCCAATTCCCGGGCACGAGGACATTCTGCTCATACATACTCCAACCATGCGGGTCCCCACTCCCATCGTTGACCCTTTGGTTGTCTATCAATGCATGAGGACAACGCTTATGGAAGCGATGCGAACTTCGCGTCAGCGAATCGTGGTTCCCGCGTTCGGTGGAGCATGTGGGTATCTTCCGTTCAAGAAAATAGCCATGCTCATGTGGGAGGCCTATCTTCAAATCGCCGAACCTCCCGCAGAGATCACCTGGGAATACGCATGGTCGCGCAATTTGGAGGATTGGTATCGCTGACGTACCGATAAACAGCATATCGAAGCGTAACAGAAGGGGTCGCCGCCGCTAGGGCGTCGACCCCTTAATCCTAGCAACCGGTACTATCTCCCTTTAGCAAAGGGTCTATCGTCGCATCGAACAGCTCCGGGTAGCGGTCCTTGAGCCAACCGTCTGCATCCTCGAAGCCGCGGGCCTTTTTCTCCGCTAGCGCTTGTAGCTCGTTTGCGCTGGCCATCGCGGCGAGTGAGTCAACCGCCAGGTCGCCTTTGACATATGCCCTGACGCCGTAAAGGATTCGCTCCTCTGACTTGAGCGGCTTGCGGTAATAGTCGATGTCCAAAAGAAAGCCCTCAGGCTCCCCAATGTAGAAGGGGAAATGCAAGGCGGATGAGACTTGGCAGCCGTAGGCGTACATGTCGCTGGCGTCGCCGTCATATCGGTGCCAGCGCAATAGCTTGTCGGCCTTTTGAACGAGGCGCTCTTTGTAGACGGAGGAGGCCAGCTCTTTGTCGGCTCGTTCGGATCCCCAAGTTTGCAGGTCAAACAGCACCATCGGCTCGTCGGGGCGTTGGAGGTTGCAGACGATGTCTCCGGCATGGAAAGGCGTCGGGATATCAAACCACATGTCCTCGAAATCGCTGGCGGTGCCCGCCTCGTCCCACTCGCTTTTGTTGCGGTAATCGCAAGACATTACTTCGCCGTTCGCATTGAGTAAGACCATGTCGTCGGCATTGTGGTCTTCGTCTGGGTCGATGGGACGACGAGTGATCCTGATGGCTTTGGGATCGTCACCGTCGAGCTCTTTCCAGATTGCATCGAAGCACTTTTGATAACTGCTGTACGGGCCGTAAAGACAGCCGCCCTGCCCGCGCCGGTCCCATGAGTAGTCATCAAAGAAATACAGGCTTTGACCGTCCGTCCTTTTAAAGTGCGCGAGCTTTCGTTTCTCCTGCCTGATGACATTGCGCAGAAAGGCATGGAAGTCCGGGATGTTGACCGTGCCATTTCTGCGGCTCATAGTGCAATTGGGCATATTGTCGATGATCTTTTGCCAGCCTTCGAGCTTTTGCTGCAGCGTCGCTTTATGCGAGCGATCGACGATGAAGGCCGCTACGGGTGTGGTGAGCTCGTAGTTGATTCGTTGAAGATGCTCCTTAATGCTGTGCGAGTCCAAAAACTCAAAGATGTCCGGACGAATATCCAGCTCACTTTGACTGGCGGGCTTGCGATACGGCTGCAGGCAATCGTGTCCGACCGAGCCTTCAGACCACTGCTTGCCGTAGTCGGGGTCGTCACGCAGCTTCTGCGAAAGCTCGAGCATAAAAGCGCAGTCGTCCGGCAGCTCGCCGGTGTAGCGCTCGGCGGTGTAGAGGGCGGAGGGGATGAAGGGGTCCAGGAGACTGTCGCTATAGGTGCCGGATGAAAGCGAACCCTCCTTAACGCCGTGATCTTTGCTAGGCCCTGCGCACCAGATCTGTCCCCGGAGCGTGTGCTCGTAGTCGTTTTCGAGCACAATGGCAAAGCGAGGCCCGTGGTCGAAGGGGCGACCGTCGATTTTGAGGATGTCGCCCGGTGTCCACGGCGTGTAGACGGGCTCGTTGTTCGCGCAGAACCGCCTGCTATCGTTTCGCCAGGCGCTTTCGACATGCGATTTGCGGGTGCGGTGATTGCGCAGATCGCGGAGGAATATAAGCTCGCCGTCCTTGGTGGCCGCAAACGACAGAGAGGGTTGCGCCGTTTGATGCTCGTGCAGGTCTTCCGAGGTGTAGAGATTGATCTTCCAGTACGATTCGGACCAGTCGTCGTCAGGATACTCTTCGATGTAGCGCTTCATGAGCGTTTGCGCGGCGTCCCACGATGCGGTGGGGAAGGGACCGTCGAGGGCGTCGGCGTCACGCTCCTCCTCGTTGTAGAACATGACGTATAGCAGGAGGATTCCACGATTGCGTTCGACGTTGTCGAGCATGTCGATCGCGCTGTTGAGCTGGGCGAGATGCGAATCGATATCTTCGATGAGCTCCGATGTGACCTCTTCGCGAAGTTGCTTGAGCATGGCGCGCTTTTCGTCAAGTGTCTTCAGCGACCCGGCGATGATCGGCGCTGGCCAGTATAGGTATTTACGCATGTGGTCGCGCAGCTCTTGACTCTTGATGCAGCTGAGGACAAGGTCCTTGCCAGCATCGGTGATGGCATCGTTTGCCTGGTTGTTCATGTCGGCCTCCTTATCGATTGTTACCGGCATGATGCAACGTGTGAGGCCATTGTTAGTCCTATTAACGGGACCGAATCACAACTCGCTGCGTTATTGGGACGGTCTAATCGTTGCGCAGCAAACGAGTTGGGCAGGTTTTGAGCGATATTGTATTTTGCCACCAACAAAAATCGAGTTGCGCGGTCCTTCAGAGGTCGTTCATCCGCGGAACATGCTATCTCAGGATCATTTACACTCTTTAAAATGTGCGATTCTGTGAGGCTCGTGCGATAATTGGTATGAATGCACCCAAATATACACAATATCACTCATGAAAAAATGGTGGTTCTATTTCGAGTCCAACGGAAAGGCCGCACAACTCGAAAAATGTTGGCGGGACTTGACGGCAGGGTTGTTTGGGCCGTCCCGGGCAATCCGGTCGTCCACTTTTGCGACCGGTCGTTATCATATCGAAAATACTGTCTTTACATGTTAATGTGCATGGTGTGCAATAAATCTCTGGCGGCATCTATGTTTGGCCTAAGCCAATGAGCGTGCCAATGCCGTGCAGAACTCGTTGTTTGTGCGCGGCACAATGATTTTGTTGCCGTCGCGATAGGCATGTCGAATGGTGTCGATGACGCTCAACTCGCCTTGTGTCGCCGCACGCCCGTTGAGACAGGCAGTGAAAATAAGCGTTGGCTCGGAATCGTGGAGTAGCTTGGGACTTAGCTGAGCGGTGGAGATGGATGAAACGAGTACCGATGTGCTATCAACGATGCCCGAGAGACAGAGCAGTTCCCACTGGGCATTTTCGCAATCGTATGTGAAGTCTGGCATTTCCGGTGAATTGTCGCGCGGATGGCGGCGAATCACGGTGATCGTGCGCCAAGGCTTTAAGGCGGCGACGGTCTCACGGAGTTCTTGTTTGCGCTCGGGCTTGCCATCGATGGGCTGGGTAAGGTAGACGCAGCGCTTTCCCTTATACGGGGCGAGCGATTGCGCGGTGATATTGAAGATTTCGGCGACGATTAACTGCATGGCTGGATCCGATGCCATGGAAGGCAGCGAGCGTACATCGTCGATAAGGTTTCCCGTGTACATATGCGCGTCCCACAGGTACAGCTTTTGCGGGTGGGGAAGTAGGGCGCCGCCGTTTGCGGCAAGGATGTCCCCAAAGTAACTTCCGATACCGTCTTCGAAGGTGACGATTTTCGCGTGAGGGTTTAGGCAATACAGCGCTTTGACCGTATCGTACGGATAGGTGAATACGAGCTTTGTATAGCTTTGGGTGAAGTCGCTATAGGCTTCTCCTATTTGCTGGCAGAGCAGGTTGAGTGGACGTTCCGGTAGGGTGTCTGACTCGTTGCCGCGTATGGAGAACGGCCTACCGTTCGGAACGCCAATTTGAAATACGTTGTCGAAGATGTCGGCGATGGCTAGACGCTGCGCCAATTCGCCGGAGCCATTAAAGTCGTGGCGCAGATAAAGGTCCGGCTTGGACCCATCGGTTTCCATCTGATGGAACACGAGGTCGATGCAGCCTAATATTTGCAGGGGCGTTCCGCAGATAAATGCTGTCTTCGGTGCTATCGTGCTAATCAAATCGACTCCTTACAAGGCTGCATGGTCCGAGCACATATTACGCGCCTCGAATAAAGAAAGGATGAAGCTCCATGTCAATCAAAGTCATGGAAAACAAAAAACCCCAGCGTCTGTCTCTTGCCATGCTCGAATGCTGCTATTCGCATACTGGCTATACAGTCGTCAAGAAAGTATGGACACGTTGGGCACGCAGACACTATGGCGTGGAGGAAGCCCGTGAGCGGGAATATGATTTAACTGATAAATGGGTCGATGGCAATCTGCTGGCAGCATTTTTGCTATCTGTGGCGATTGTGCTGCTTAAGGATAGCCCTTTGTTTCCCTTGCTCGCCTTCATGAGTTTATGGGGCGCGTGTCGTATTCTCGAGATTCTTATTGTGCAGCTGCATATCGTACTGATCGATTCGTTCAAGCCAACCAACAAGGAGATGGGTACGGCTGAGGTCAAAAATGTGCAGCGTTCTATCGTCAATTTGTTGATTAACTATCTGGAATTGATCTTTTGGTTTGCGAGTCTTTCCGTGGTCGTGGCGATGCTCTTTGAGGGCGGGCTGCATGGTGATTGGACCTATACAGTATCAAGTAACTTTTTCGGCTGTTTGACGTTTGATGGCGACCGTCTGGCGGAACTCGTGGGCGGTAACGTTGACGGGGCGTTTCGTTATTTGGCGCTGTGCGAGACGCTTGCCGGAACGGTTATGAATGTGATCGGCATCTCCACGTTTGTGGGTGCGGTTGGCATCCATGACAGATGTTAAGCAGAGGGACAGTAATTGCAAGGGGATTGCGAGTGGTGACGGGGGCGCA
>CABQLM010000059.1 GCA_902465105.1 uncultured Collinsella sp. | reverse complement strand
CTAGCGCACCTGCCAATAAGGGACAGGTTTATTTTGGTAGGTGGCAACTGGGGCGTTGCATTTTCCCAGATAAAACCTGCCAAAATAAACCTGTCCCTTATTGGCAGGTCGTTACAATGGTTACGGTGAAAATGACTGGGGGACTCTATGATCAAACTTGTGCTGACCGACATGGACGATACGCTGATTCCGGCTGGACATGACGGTGCCAGCGACTGCGCCATTGAGGGTATTCATGCCATGCAGGCGGCGGGTCTGCACTTTGGTCCGGTTTCGGGCCGGCAGCCGTCCGCGATGGGCTGGATGTTTCGCAATCGCTCCGAGTGCTTCTCGACCGGTGCGTTCTGCAACGGCCAGGTGATGTTTGTCGACGGCGAGGTGGTCGCCTCGCGTGCGAGCGACAACGATGCCCTCATGCGTCTAGCCGACTATCTTGAGCGAGAGACCGACGACACCTATCTGAAGGTCTACAGCCTGGGCGATGACTTTTGGGATAATGACGCCTATTGCGTGACGAGCGACCCCGAACGCGTGCGTCGCGCCATGGCGTCGGGCGGCAATGCGTGGCTCAAAGGCGAAGAGGTCCCGTGCCGCCCGACGGTCGAGGACGCCCCGGTATACAAGGCGAATATCTGGAGCGCCCGTTCTCGTGAAGAGCTCGCGGAGCTACGCGAGCGCGTTGCCGCTGAGGTTCCGGAACTCTCGCTCGTGTTTCCCAACAACCGAGTGCGCCTGTTCGACATCCTTCCGGCTGGTTGGGACAAGGGCTGCGCTGCGCTGGAGCTGGCGCGCGCTTTGGGCCTGACGCCCGATGAGGTGGCCGTATTTGGCGATTCCGATAACGATCTGCCCATGATCGATGCCGTTCCCAACTCCGTTGCAGTCGCCAACGCCAACGAGGCCGTCACGGCGGCGGCACGTTGGCATATCGGTGCCGCGGCAGATGATGCGGTCGCCGAGGCTCTGCACCAGATTGCCGCCTGCGCCGCGACGGGGGAGATGCCGTCGTTTATGCGTCGGGCGGACACGGCGGGTCTTGGCGTTACGAACGTCTAGGGAGAAAGTCATGAAGCTTCAGCAGCTCAGGTATGTTGTTAAGGTTGCCGAATGCGGCAGCATTACCGAGGCCTCGCGTCGGCTCTTTGTGTCGCAGCCATCGATTACCGCGTCGATTCGCGATCTCGAAAACGAGATGGGTGTACATATCTTTGAGCGCACTAACAAGGGCGTCGTTGTGTCCGAGGAAGGCGAGACCTTCTTGGGCTATGCACGCCAGGTTCTCGACCAGGCCGACCTGCTCGAGGGCAAGTACAAGGGCGCATCCGAGCAGGTGCCGCACTTTAGTGTGAGCTGCCAGCATTATTCCTTTGCCGTTAACGCGTTTGTTGACGTGATTCGCGAGTTCGATGCTGCGCGTTACGACTTTACCCTGCGCGAGGAGCAAACCCACGAGATTATCGAGGATGTCGCGCACATGAAAAGCGAGCTCGGCATCTTGTACCTTTCCGAGCACAATCGCGAGGTTATCGAGCGCATGCTGGCGGCCAACGAGCTCGTGTTCGAAGGTCTTTTCTGCGCCACGCCGCATGTCTTCGTGTGCGCCGACCATCCGCTGGCGGGCCGCTCCAGCGTGACGCTCGAGGACTTGGAAGACTACCCGTTCCTGTCCTATGAGCAGGGCAGCTATAACTCGTTCTATTATTCCGAGGAACTGACCTCGACGTTTGAGCGTCGCAAGAATATCCGCGTGCGCGACCGTGCGACGTTGTTCAATTTGGCCATGGGCCTCAACGGTTACACGGTGTGTTCGGGCGTGATCAGCCACGAGCTTAACGGGCCGGGTATTATCTCGATTCCGCTCGATGTGGACGAATACATGGAGATTGGCATTATCACGCGTAAGAACACGACGCTCACGCGCTATGGGCGGGCCTACATCGACGCAATCCGCCAGCATATTTAGCTCACTTCGAGATGCCCATGTGAGGCGGATCTCCGCTGTTGCTCTATATAGAAAAAACTTATAACAAACCTATATAAACGTATATTTTACGATGGCCATATAAGCGCTCATACTCTGTCCCAGTAAAGCAACCAATGCAAAGGGAGATATCTATGAGCACTTCGATTCAGCCGAACGCGCCGTTTCGCGCCGATATCGTCGGCAGTTTTCTTCGTCCGCAGGCCGTGAAGGACGCCCGTGCCGCCTACGCCGCGGGTACGCTCGATGACGACGGCCTCAAGGTCGTCGAGGATGAGGCCATTCGCGACTTGGTGGACAAGCAAAAGGCCGCTGGCCTGCAGGTGATTACCGATGGCGAGTTCCGCCGCAGTTACTGGCACCTCGACTTTATGTGGGGGCTCAACGGCATTGAACGCCGTGCCTCGCGTACGGGCTATATGTTCCACGACGAGGAGACCACGGCCGATACCGCCGTGGTGACCGGCCCCATCAGCGGCGAGAACCATCCGTTCGTTGAGCACTTTAAGTTTGTCAAGGCGCTTGAGGGCGAGGGCCACGTTGCACGCCAGACCATCCCGGCGCCTATCCAGACGTTCTCTGAGGTCACGCTCGATCGCTGCGACGGTCAGCAGGAGGGCCTGCGCGCTGTCTATAAGACCGATGAGGAACTTGCCGACGCCATTGCGGTCGCTTATCGCACGGTGATCGCCGACCTGTACGCAGCAGGCTGCCGCAACATCCAGTTTGATGACTGCACCTGGGGCATCTACTGCGACACCGATTTTGTCGCCAAAACCGGCATGAGCCCGGTCGACCTGCAAAAGGTAAGCGAGCTGGGCGTGGCGCTCAACAACGCCGCCATCGAGGGCAAGCCCGACGACCTGGTCATTAACACGCACGTGTGCCGTGGTAACTACCACTCTACCTATGCCTTCGAGGGCGGCTATGACCCCATCGCACCGTACCTGTTCGCAAAAGAGGATGTCGACGCATTTTACCTGGAGTTCGACACGCCGCGCGCCGGCGGTTTTGAGCCGCTGAAGTATGTTGCCCCCGGTAAGAAGGTCGTGTTGGGCTTGGTGACCACCAAGGCTGCTGAGCTTGAGGACGAGGATGCCATCGTCGAGCGTATTCACGAGGCTGCAAAGTATGTTCCACTCGAGAGCCTGTATCTGTCGCCCCAGTGCGGCTTTGCCAGCTGCGAGATTGGCAACAAGCTGACCGAGGACGAGCAATGGGCAAAGATCGCGCTGGTCAAGCGCGTTGCCGAGCGCGTTTGGAAATAGCGGTAACGTTCGCAGGTGACGGCGCGTGCGAGTCATGGCGTATCGCGTACAATGGTTCGGATCGTATCGTTCGGGCAGGTTATCCGATATGCCCGATCGCCCTTCCATTCGAAAGGACATCCATGCCCCAGTCTTCGACGCCCGTCGCCGCCGATGCCATCTACGATGCATCGTCGCTTGGCCGCCCGCGCATGTTTTTGCTCGGTCTGCAGCACCTGTTTGCCATGTTTGGCGCCACCGTGCTGGTGCCCGTGCTCACCGGTCTCTCGGTTTCGGCGACGCTTTTGTTTGCCGGCCTGGGCACGCTCCTGTTCCACTTCCTGTCGCGCGGTAAGGTGCCGGCATTTTTGGGCTCATCGTTTGCCTTTATTGCCGGTTATGCCGCCATCGCGCCCAACGGCGAGGCCGAGCTTTTGCCCTACGCCTGCCTGGGCGTAGCTTGTGCCGGCCTGCTCTATCCGGTACTTGCGGCGCTCTTCCGCGCGTTTGGCGCCAAGCGCGTCATGCGCTTCTTTCCGCCGGTAGTGACGGGCCCCATCGTCATTTCCATCGGCTTGATTCTGGCAAGCTCCGCTATTGCCAACTGCCAGACCAACTGGCTTGTGGCTGTTATTGCCGTTGCCGTTATCGTGATCTGCAACATCTGGGGCCGTGGCATGGTCAAGATCGTGCCGATTCTGCTGGGCGTTGTGGTGAGCTATGCCGTTGCGACTGCGTTGGGCGAAGTTGATTTTTCGGGCGTTGCCACCGCTCCGTGGGTCGGTCTGCCCGTTGTGTGGGGCAACACCGTGTTTGCACTCTTTGGGCCGCAGTTCGATAGCGGCCTTGCCACGACCGCCATCATCACCATCATGCCGCTGGCCTTCGCGACCATGATCGAGCATATCGGTGATATCTCCGCTATTGGCTCCACCTGCGAGCGCAACTACATTGCCGACCCCGGCCTGCATCGCACGCTGCTCGGCGATGGTCTTGCCACGATTCTGGCTTCGCTCTTTGGCGCTCCGGCCAACACTACGTATGGCGAGAACACCGGTGTCCTTGCTCTGACGCGTGTGTTCGACCCGCGCGTGATTCGCATTGCCGCGTGCTGCGCCATCGTGCTTTCGTTCTGCCCTAAGTTTGCCGCGGTCATTGCGGCTATGCCGGCGTGCGTAATCGGCGGCGTGTCGCTCGTGCTCTATGGCATGATCAGCGCCGTGGGCGTGCGCAACCTCATCGAGAACCAGGTCGATTTCCAGAACAACCGCAACGTTCTGGTGGCCGCTCTGGTGCTCGTGCTTTCGCTCGGCATTGCGTACAGCACCGCCGGCGCCATCGTGCTGGAGCTGGGCGACGTGACCATTTCGCTTTCGGGCCTCGCCGTGGGTATCGTGCTCAATGCGATTCTGCCGGGTAATGACTTTGAGTTTGACGT
This sequence comes from uncultured Collinsella sp., assembly GCA_902465105.1. Classification (GTDB taxonomy): domain Bacteria; phylum Actinomycetota; class Coriobacteriia; order Coriobacteriales; family Coriobacteriaceae; genus Collinsella. Next base: position 7,995 of record CABQLM010000059.1, on the reverse strand, counting down.
TTCTGAGCTTGAGGAGGCTGCTGAGTAGCAGCTGCGTTCAGCTAAAACAAAATAAATGGTGCCCATGCGTATGTACGCGTGGGCACCATTTTTAATGCGCCAGTATCCAGTGGATGCCGCGGGCCATGCGCAAGTCGGTTTGGGTAAAGTGATTGCCGGGGTTGAGTTCCATCGTTGTTGGGATGCCGCGCTCGACGAGCAACGCTTCCATCGCGCGCGTGTCGTCGAGTACGTGCCTCATCATGCGGTTGGGCGTCTTGGTTTCCTTTTTGCCGAGTGACAGGTAGACGGCTTGCGGGCTGCTGGCAAAAGGGGCCGTGCTGGCACGGTCGACAAATTCGGGAAACCACAGAGACCCCGATGCGCTTGCGGCGCGGCCAAAGACATCGGTTTGCCAGAGCGACCAAAGCGCGAAGAGGCCCGCCAGCGAATAGCCGGCAATGCCACGCCAGGTGGGTGGACAGGGGAGCGACGGCTCGGCCTCTGGGATTATCCGGCTCAGCAGCTCATCGAGAAAAGCGGCAGCCTGTCCGCCAAAAGGCTCGGCATCGCGCACAGTTCCGTCGCATTCCCAAGGGCTCAGCTCGCGATTCCAATCGAGCCCGCCAATGGCGACAAGGGTGAATGGCGGACAGTCGAGCTCTCGGCAGCGGTCATAAACCTCGCTGCCGTCGCCCATGACCACGGGAAGGTAGATGGCAGGTGCGCTTTCCGCATGATTCGAATAGACGGTTATCTGCTTTTGATGCGCTTCCAAGGCAGGCTTCTCTCAGTGTTGTGATATCGGCAGCATCAATTGTCGCACGCCAGCGTATACCGGTTGGACAGCATCAAGAACATTCGCGTGCGTCGTGCGGGCGCAAACGGAAAACGCCACTGCCGGAAGGGAGCTTGGCAGTGGCGTTGCTAAACGGTGTGCAGGCTAGCACTTCTGTGGGTGCCGCCCCGTGTACAAAGGCGTCTATGAGCGCTTACGGCTCAGTACGGCGCCTGCGGCGATGGCGGCTGTTCCCGCAAGGGAGGCTGCCACGATGGCTGCGCTCGAGGCGTCGCCGGTTGCCGCGAGCTTGCCGGTGGTCTTGGCCCCCGTGGCTGCAACTGCAACGGTCTTGGTCGTCTTCGTGCCCTCAGGCTTGGAATCAGGCTTGGAATCCTCGGGCTTGGTCTCCTCGGACGGTGCGATGACGGCTTTCTTGGCGATGACATCGTCGTAGGGAGAATCAATCACGGCGTCGCCCGTGCCGATGGTTTGGCCTGCCTCGTACATGATGCCGTTACTGAGCTCTTCTTTGTGGCGATAGTCAATGACTTTGCCGCCTTCAGGCGTCAGGATGCTGGCGCCTTCGATTTCGATGGTGCCGATCGCCTTGCCGTCCGTGCTCATGGCAAGGGCGAAAATCGCTGCCGTGTCTCCCTCGGCCGTGACCTTACTGCGGACGATGGAGATGGTCGCGGGCATAATGCCCTCGGTGGTCTGAGCATAGATGCCGATGTTCACGCCCCTGCGCTCAGGGGTGATCTCGCCATCCTGGTCTCCACTGTAGCAGTCGGGACCGTCGCCGCCGGTCTCAGCATAGCGGGCTATAGCCTTGACAACGGAGTCACTAATGTAGATGTGACCACCCGCTTCGTTGGGGTTGTAGTTTCTGGTGGAAATCGCAGTCGAGAATTCGCCCTCTGCGAATGCATCCACGATCGAGCCGTTCTTGATGACGATGTCGTCCTCGCCGGTGAAGAGGGCGCTGACATCGTCGCGTTCTGCGGCTGCGCGGACCGTCACGGTCGCGTGGTCGAGCGTGATGCCCTTATAGGCATAGACGCCATATCCAACACCATGTGCGTTAAGGGAGGCGTTTGTGACCGTGAGGCTGCCCTTGGCCTTAACGGCATAGTTTTCCTCGGAGCTTGCCTTGACCTGGCTGCCGCCCGAGATGTTGATGTCGTCTTTAGCCCAAATCGCCGCTTCTTCTATCGAGCTTGCTTCTACCTTGCCACCGCCTTTGATGATGAGGTCACTGCCCGCGGCGATGCCGTAGCCTTCGCCTCCTTTAGCGATCACTGTGCCAGAGGAATCGATGGTGGTCTTGCCCTTGGATTGGATGCCTTCGGTACCGCCCGTTGCATTCACGGTGCCCGAGCCCGTGATAGAGAGGTCGCCCTTTGCCTCAATTCCGTCGGAAGTAGTGCTCGTGGTGTTCACAGTGCCTGGGCCAGAAATGGAGAGGTCGCCTGTGGATTTAATTGCATCGGCCTCGGCTGCCACATTGAGTTCATCCGTGCTATTCGAGCTCGTTATGTTCAACTCTGCTTTCTGGCTGGTGCCATCCTGCGCTTTGATGGCGGCTCCGGTGTAATCGGGCTCGGTTTTCACGGTGTTCTTGCCCTCGTACGCAATGTTGAGCTTGCCTGCAGCATTGATCGCACCGCCGTCATAGCCGTTGAGCTTCATATCGTCGGCGCCGTCCCAGCTCCAGGTGCCGGCCTCGTCGCCTGCCGCGGTGCCGGCGTTGTACTGGGTGCCGCCGACGTCCACCCACTCGGCCGCGAGCGAGACGCTCGGCATGAGCAGCGAGCTCACCGTGAACGCGCATACGGCGCCTACAACGATGCGGCGCGTCACGCGGCGCCAGCTTCCGTGTGCGAGCAGCGCGCGACGGCGCACGTCGGGCTCGACAAAATGGGCTCCAGAGGTTTTGTCATTGCGCTTGGGGGTCGTGAACAAGGCGGCCATGGTTACTCCCATCCTCATAGGGCCTATGCGATTACGCCCAGCATATCTGCAGGATGTAGCCGGCGGTAGTGCCGTTTGGAGGGCAAAATGTCCAAAACTTGGGAAGCAATATATCGCGCGTCCGTGCGTTGCCTGGCTTTAAAAGAAAAGCGCGGAGCCGCTCGATGCGACTCCGCGCTTTGGTGTTCTGCTTTGGCAGCTTTGCCGCTACGCCACAAAGAAGTAGACGAGGAAGGCGAGGGCTGCGATCCACATGAGCGGCTTGATCTTGGAGGCCTCGCCCTTAAAGAGCGCGACGACCACATAGGCGATAAAGCCCAAGCCAATGCCGGCAGAGATGGAGTAGGTGAAGGGCATGCCGGCGACAATCATGAACGCCGGGAAGCCCTGCGACACGTCGGACCAGTCGATCTCGGAGGCCTCGCTCATCATGAGGTAGCCGACGTAGACCAGAGCACCGCAGGTGGCGGCGCTGGAAACGATGGTGACGATGGGGGAGAAGAACGCGGCGAGAATGAACAGCACGCCGGTGGTGACGGAGGTGAGGCCCGTGCGGCCACCGTCGGCTGCGCCAGAGGTGGACTCGACGAAGGTGGTGATGGAGGAGACGCCCATGAAACCGCCCACAGCGGCGGCGGCGGAGTCGACGATCAGGATCTCCTTGATATTCTCGACGTTGCCGTCGTCGGTGAGGAACTCGCCCTGCTTGGCCACGGCCATCGCGGTGCCCATGGTGTCGAAGAAGTCACTCATGAGCAGCGAGAACGAGATGACGAGGAGCGCGGGGTCGGTAAGGACCTTGACGATGGCGGGCATGCCGCCGGCGTCGGCGATGGGGCCACCGATGCTCGAGAAGTCGAGCGGGGCGATGATACCGGTCGGAGCCTGGGTCACACCTAGGGGGATACCGGCGATGACGGCGACGACGATGCCGATGAGCAGCGAGCCGGGGACGTTGCGGCAGGCGAGGGCGACCGTCACCAGGATGGAGATGATGCCGACGATGAAGGTGGGGGAGGTGATGTCGCCCAGACCGACGAGTGTACCGGCGCCAGCGGTGATAATGCCGGCATCGCACAGGCCGATCATGGCGATGAACAGGCCCAGGCCCACCGAGATGGCGTGACGCAGGACAACCGGGATGGCGTCCATGATGGCCTCGCGCAGGCCACAAAGCACGAGCAGCAAGATGACAACGCCCTCAAGGAAGATGACGCTCATGGCCACGTGCCAGTCACCGCCGCAGACGGTGGTGGTGATTCCGGCGATCATCGCGTTGACGCCTAAGCCCGACGCGCAGGCGAGCGGGCGGTTGGCGAAGATGCCCATGCAGATGGTCATGATGCCGGCGCCCAGGCAGGTGGCGCAGGCGAGCGCTCCCGCATCGATGCCAGCGCCCGAGAGCACCGCGGGGTTGACGGCGATGATGTAGGCCATCGCCAGGAATGTTGTCAGTCCAGCGCGGAGTTCGGTCCCGATTGTGGACTTGCGCTCGCTGACGTGAAATAGTTCGTCCATGCATACCCTTTCCTTGTTCGGCCCCGAGTTTAGGCCGATTGACACGAACTCACCCACTATAGCCCCTTTACGACGCTGTTGTTCCTCGCATGTTGATGTTCGGCGCTTTGTAGCAGACGGATGGTATTTTTCGCATGAAAATGTGTGGGTACCGTATACTTAAGCGGTTACAACGACCCCTATGGAGGAACGTATGATTAAAGAGCTTTGCCACGACGAGACTATCCTGTCCCAGCGTTGCGAGGTTGCGACCGTCGAGGACGAGTCGGTCGCACAGGACCTGATCGATACCATCAAGTCGCTCGATGATGCCGGCTGCCTTGCCGCTAACCAGATTGGCGTTACCAAGAAGGTTTGCGTCTATCTGGACGACGCCGGCGAGCCCCACGTGCTCTACAACCCCCGTCTGGTGTTTGGCCTGGGCGCCAGCAAGATGGAGGAGAGCTGCCTGACGCACGAGGAGGTCACCAAGTCCACGCGCTACATCAAGTGCAAGGTTGCCTTTGACCAGATCGTCGACGGCAAGATGAAGGAGTGCCGCCGCGACTACGCGGGCTTTGAGGCGCAGATGATCCAGCATATGATCGATCACTGTCTTGGAAAGTTGGTCTAAGGGGACCAAAGCACCGCACCTTGCCGCTCAATCGTTGCTCGCGTACCTTAAGTACGCTTCGCTCCTCTTTCGTGGCAATCTGCGGCACTTTGACCCCTTAGACGACCTGCGGGGTTAACTTGGTTGAGTTTATCCAGCTTGAATAGTCCGGGCGTGACATTGTTGTCATGTCTGGGCTTTTGTGTTTAGCGCCTTTTTGTTTGGAGACAATAACCTTAGCAAGAACGTAAAGCTAGGAGGCGCTATGTGCACGAGCATTCGATTTACCGATAATTCTGGCCACATGTATCTAGGGCGCAACCTCGACTGGAGCTTTGACTACGGCCAACAGGTTCGCGTGATGCCTCGCGGGTTCCACATTCCGTATTCGTTTATCGACGACGCGACAGCGGCACACGCGGTGATCGGTATGTGCATCGATTACAAGAACTACCCTATGTTCTTCGACTGCGGCAACGATGCGGGCCTCGCCGTGGCGGGCCTCAATTTCCCGGGTTATGCCGAGTATGCCGAGGACCCTGTCGACGGCAAGACAAATATCGCGGCCTATGAGTTTCCCCTGTGGGTGGCGGCGACGTTCTCGACGGTCGATGAGGTCGAGGCCGCGCTGCGCGACACGGTGATTGTCGCCAAATCTGCCGGAGAGGGGCTGGGCGTGTCACTGCTCCATTGGATTATCGGCGACAGCCAGCGTAGCATCGTGGTCGAAATGATGGCTGACGGCCTGCATGTATACGACGATCCGGTCGATACTCTTGCCAACCAGCCGACCTTCCCGTGGCACATGGAAAACCTGCGCACCTATATCACAGCCACAAGCGATTTTCCGCAGACGGCGACATGGCGTGGCGCCGAGCTTAAGCCCTATGGAGCCGGTGCCGGCATGCGCGGTATTCCGGGTGACTGCTATTCGCCGAGCCGTTTTGTAAAGGCGGCGTACCTCAATGCCAATTACCCGCAAAAGGAGAGCGAGACCGAAAACGTCGTTCGCATGTTCCGCTCGCTCGAGGGCGTGGTGATGATCGAGGGGGCGTCCAGGATGGGCGATGGCAAGTTCGAGAAGACTATCTACACCGGATGCTTTAGCGCGCGCACGGGCAATTATTACTACGCGATGTATGATGATCCGTCGATTCGCTACGTGAGCCTAATGGATGCCGAGGGCGCGAGCCCCGATAGGCTCGTGGTTCCCGAGCCGCGTCGTTCGTAGCCGTTAGCTTTACTGCAATGCAAAGCGGCCCTGCGTCTCTCGTGAGGCGCAGGGCCGCTGTCGTTGATTTGTGGCGTCGCTAGAAGTTGGCGTCGTTGAGTTGTTCACTCTCGAGGCCGTCGAGTTGTTGCTGTTCGGGCATATCTGCGACGCTCTCGAGCAGCTCAGTGGGATCGACGTTCATATTCTTACCGGCCTCGTTGCCGTTGACCAAGTCGTCCGAGAAGATGTCGACTTCCATTTCCTCGGCTTCCTCGATTTGAACTTCGAGTGGCACCTGGGTGCGAACAAGCTTGACTGCCGGACGCATGCGGGCAAAGAGGGGCACGTACTCGATGATGATGGCCGAGTTCTCAAGGCCGTACCAGCGTGCCGGGCTTCCGCAGGCGCGACGGACGGCGTACTTGATGGCCATCACGCGGTGGTCATTGCGGTTGATGTCCGTTTCGGGGGCAAGCATCTTGCGCAGCATGCAAAAACGGAAGTCGCCCACGTTGCCGCGCGTCTCGTAGATGGAGTAGGTGTGGTGCTGCGGCGGTAACTCGCCCGATGCCATCAGGTCGCCAACGATTTGGCGCAGGTAGGCATTGATGCGCTGATTGACCTTAAAGCCCAGGTCCAGGCGCACACGGAACAAAAAGTCCGTGCCAAAGGTCTCGACGGAATACTCGTGCGTATAGGGTTCATCGGTAACGTGCACGTTGATGAACCAGTATGCCTTGGCGCGCTTGGGATGTTTGTCCAGGATGGAATAGAGCACGTCGCGGTCGAGTGTGAGCGGATCGGGGTTGTTGGTGAGGAACACCAGATTGTCGGCGAGCACGGGGTAGGTCTCGTCGTTGCGCAGGCGGTCGAGCTGATCGATGTACTTGGAGACGGGCAGCAGGATCGTTTGCGTGCGCTCGATGGCGGTGCCGCGGCGCCATACATACATAAGGCCAAACAGCAGCGAGGCCAAGAAGATCATGACGTAACCGCCGTCAAAGAACATGGTGAGGCACGAGGCGAAGAAGCATAGCTCAATGGCGCCGAAGAGCAGGGCGAAGACACAGGCGCCCAGCTTGTGCTTGAGAATGCCGGCGATATAGCTCGTCAGCAGCGTGGTGGTCATAAGCATGGTCACGGTAATGGCGAGGCCATAGGCGCTCTCCATGCGCTCGGAGTTCTGGAACAGCAGCACGATGAAGATACAGCCGACCCACATGATGTTGTTGACGAGTGGGATATAGAGCTGACCCTTGGTGTCGCTAGGGTAGTGGATGCGCAGGTGCGGCATAAGGTTGAGGCGCGTTGCCTCGGATACCAGCGAGAACGAGCCGGTGATGAGCGCCTGCGAGGCGATGATGGCCGCCACGGCCGAAAGCACGATGGCAAAGGGGCGCAGGGGCTCGGGAAGCATCATATAGAACGGGTTGACGATATCCATCGCGAGCATCTGGGGGTTGGAGTTATTGGCGAGCAGCCAAGCGCCTTGACCCAGATAGTTGAGGATAAGGGCCGCCTTAACAAACGGCCAGGATGCATAGATGTTGGCCTTGCCCACATGACCCATGTCCGAGTAGAGCGCCTCGGCACCGGTTGTCGACAGGAAGACAAAGCCGAGCACCATGATGCCCGAGTGGTTGATGGGCGAGAACAGGAACATGATGCCGCGGATGGGGTTGAGCGCGCGCAAGATGGACGGGTTGCCGAGCATGTTGAACAGACCGGCGCCTGCCAGGAACAGGAACCACAGCGTCATGAGCGGGCCGAACAGCTTGCCGATTGACGAGGTGCCGGCGCGCTGCATGGCAAACAGGCCGCAGATAATGATGATGGTGATGATGATGACGTTGGTCTGGCCGTCACCCAAAAGCGCATGGCCCCACTCGATGGTGCGCAAGCCCTCGATGGCCGTGGTAACCGTGACCGCGGGGGTGAGGA
>CABQLM010000058.1 GCA_902465105.1 uncultured Collinsella sp. | reverse complement strand
CCTGCCGAGCCTGCAGGCCTGCGCCTCGGCCGGTCAGTGCATCATCTCGTCGGCCTACGATGAGGAGTTTCATGCGCGGGACCTGCTCACCTCGCTCGTGCTGCTCACGCGTCACGACACGGCGCGTCGCACGTCCTATCTGCACGCGCGCGACGCCCTGCTGCGTCTGGTGGAGCTGGGCGTGGTGCCGGTCGTCAACGAGAACGACACCGTTACCGTCGACGAGATCAAGTTCGGCGACAACGACACGCTGGCGGCGCTCGTGAGCTGTCTTGTTTCCGCCGACCTGTGCGTGACGCTGTCCGACATCGATGGTCTCTATACTGCCAATCCGCATGAGGACCCCACGGCCGAGTTTGTTCCTGTCGTGCATAAGATCGATGCCAAGATTATTGCCTCGGCGGGCGATTCTTCCACATCGGTGGGCACGGGCGGCATGATTACCAAGATCCGCGCGAGCCGCATCCTGATGACGGCGGGCATTCAGAGCGTGATTTGCTCGGGCGAGGAGCCCGATGCGCTCGTGCGTCTGGCCCGCGGCGAGAGCGTGGGTACACTGTTCGACCCGCCGGCGGAGCGCCTGGATATTGCGCCCCGCAAACTGTGGATTGCGCTGGGCGACAAGGCGCATGGCTCGGTGACGGTCGATGACTGTGCCGCGAAGGCGCTGGTCAGCCGTGGTTCTTCTCTGCTCGCGGTGGGTATTCGCGAGGTCGATGGCGCGTTTGCCGAGGGCGATGTGCTCGACGTGTGCGACCCGAGCGGCATGGTTGTCGCGCGCGGTATCGCCGAGGCTGATTCGGACGTGTTGGAGCTTGCTGCCGGCCGCCGCCAGGACCAGATCGCCAGCAACCGACTGCTCGCAAACCTGGCCGAGAAGCCCGCGATTCATCGAGATAATCTGATCGTCTTCGCCTAACCAATTGACGCTGCAAACGCCCCTAAGCGGCAATCTGACGTTCAATCGTCGGGCATGACCAAAAGGTCAATGCCTTCCTCTTTCACGTCACCTTGCTCGTTTAGGGGCGTTTTCGCTTTCCGTCCTCTTTCTGCAATGACTTCATTAACCTGGCACTTGGGGACGTTCCTTTTGTGCCGGCAGGTGGGGGACATTCCTTTGCTAGAAGATCTGGCGCAGGTCTCCGCGGTTGAGGGCTGCGTCAAAGAGGTGCTTGAACACCACGCTGCCGTGCAGGCCGTCGTGCTCAAACTCGTTGGTCACCCAGGCATGTGAGCTGCCCACGCGGCTGAGCGTGTCGAGCTGCAGGCCCGAATCCACGTACATGTCGTCGAAATACACCGCGGCCTGAAGCGGCACCTCGTTGCATGCCAGGCGCTGTAGGTCGTAGATCTTGTCCCAGCTGGTGTCTTCCATCAGCAGGTCCATGGCGGGCTTGAAGGGCTTGAGCTCGGGCATCTGCTCAAACATCCATGGGAACATGGCCTCGCCGGTAAACATGAGCGGGCGCGCGAGGGTGTCGAACTCGGCACGGTGTGCCTTCTCTTCTGCCGCGGCCCAGCGAATGGGCATGGTGTCGCCGTCGGCGTAGATGAACTCCTGCAGCGTCCAGTACAGCGGGTCTGTGCGCGTGTTCGTGCGCTCGAAGGCGCGCATCAAAAAGCTGTCTGATACCGAGGTTCCGCAGCTCAGCGTGCCGTCGCCGTCAACAAAAGCATGGTCGATAATCCAGTGCATGCGCTCAAAGCTCGGCTTCATGCCAAAGTCGCTGCCCATGAGCTGCAGGCGCTCGACCGTCATCGGCGAGCCGTCGGGCAGTGCGGGCTTTTGCTCCTCGATCGCATCGGCCAGTGCCGCCACTCGCTCGACATCGGCGGGGTAGCGGTCGTAGTACTGCTGTGTCTTGGCTGCCATGCGCGGGAACGTGTGCGCGTAGACCTCGCTGGCGCTCGCCGGCACGTGTGGAATACCGCCGCAGGTAAAGCTTGCCGCCACGCCCTCGGGGAAGAGCGACAGATAGCTCAACGTCAAAAAGCCGCCGTAGCTCTGCCCGAGTGTGACCCAGGGCTTGCCGCCAAAGCCCACCAGGCGCAGGTACTCAAAATCGCGCACGATGGAGCTGGCGAGGTGGCGTTTGAGGAAGTCTGCCTGCGAGCGGGGCGCATCGGCGCCGGCTGCCGTCGCGCGATTACCCAGCGCCGCGATTGTGTGTCCGTCCACGCAGCTGCTGCGCCCCGTTCCGCGCTGGTCGGGCAGGACGACGCGGAAGTGTTTGACGGCTTCCTCGATCCAGCCATCGCTTGTGGGCGACAGCGGACGCGGGCTCTCGCCGCCGGGGCCGCCCTGCAAAAAGAGGAGGAGCGGCAAATCGTCGTTGATGCGGTCGGGCGCGCAAACCACGCGGTAGAAGAGTTTGATGCTCTCGGGTGCGCCGGCGATGGGCGCCGGCATGGCACCGCGGCGCATAGTGCTGCCGACGGCCAAAAGCATTGGCTCAAGGCCGCGCCAGTCGAGAGGGACATCGATGCTGTGGTCCTCGACATACAGGCCAGGGACGTGGTACGAAGTGATGAGCGCCATCTGATGCTTCCATTCGTTGCGGTGTTTCGGGTTGACCAATTCTACCGCCGTCGGCGAGGATGCGCATAAATCGGCTACCATGGTTGGCAAACATCTAAGAGAAAGGGCCGTCCATGTCGGTCGATATAGCCACGTACGTTCACGATCTTGCCGTTGAGGCCAAGGCTGCTTCGGGCGCGCTCGCCACGGCGAGCGATGCCCAGCGCCAGGAGGCCGTGCGTGCCATGGCCGCGGCGCTGCGCGATGGCTCCGATTCCATCATTGCCGCCAACGAGCTCGATATGTCTGCCGCGCGCGATGGGGGCACTTCGGCAGGACTTCTCGACCGTCTGCTCCTGACGCCCGAGCGCGTCGAGGGCATGGCCGCCGGCCTGGAGAAGCTCGCTGAGCTGCCCGATCCCGTGGGCCGCGTGCTTGACCATCGCGTGCTTGCGAGCGGCGTGGACCTGACCCGCGTGAGTGTGCCGCTAGGTCTGGTTGCCATGGTCTACGAGGCGCGCCCCAACGTGACGGCCGACGCAGCGGGCATCTGCATCCGCACCGGTAACGCCTGCATCCTGCGCGGCGGTTCGCTGGCCTATCACTCGTGCGCCATGATTGCCGAACTGCTGGCCGATGCTCTGGAGGCGCAAGGCTTCCCGCGCGAGGCCGTCTCGATGATCGAGTCTACCGACCGCGAGGCCACCGGCGAGCTCATGAAGCTCCGCGGTGTTGTCGATGTGCTCATTCCGCGCGGCGGCGCGGGCCTGATCCAGCGCTGCGTGCGCGAGTCGCTCGTACCGGTGATCGAGACGGGCACGGGAAACTGCCACATCTACGTGCATGAATCCGCCGACTTCGATAAAGCGCTCAACATTATCGTCAATGCGAAGACGCAGCGCGTGGGCGTGTGCAATGCCGCCGAGTCGCTGCTGGTCGATCGCGCCGTGGCCGATACGTTCTTGCCCGCGGTCGTTGCCGTACTGCATGACCATGGCGTGCTCATTCACGGCGACGAGGCCACGTGCGCCGCGTGCGCCGACGCCGGTCTTGCCGAGGGCGACGACTACGTTGCCGCGACCGAGGAAGACTGGGGCCGCGAGTACCTGGCGCTCGAGATGAGCGTGAAGGTCGTGGCGAACAGGGACGAGGCCATCGCGCACATCAATCGCTACGGCACCATGCACTCTGAGGCCATCGTTGCCGATGATACGGACGCCTGCGAGCGCTTCCTGGATGAGATTGATGCCTCGGCCGTGTATGCCAACGCCAGCACGCGCTTCACCGACGGCGGCGAGTTTGGCCTGGGCGCGGAGATCGGCATCTCGACCCAAAAGCTCCACGCCCGCGGACCCTTTGCCGCCGAGGCCCTCACCACCTACAAATACAAGCTCCGCGGCACCGGCCAGGTCCGCCCCTAAACCTACCAAAAAGGGACAGGTTTATTTTGGCAGGTTTTATCTGCGGTTTTGCCGGGCGACACGTTTGCCCGGCTTTTTTCTCCGTATACCTTTTCTGCCTTTCGGCTTGAGCCACGGCGATATACGATAATGACACCGTGTCCTAGCACCGACTCACCTGGAGGTATTGCCATGTCCCAGATGCTTTCCGCCGGAATCACCCGCGACCGTGCGTTCGAACTGCTTAACGAGCACAATAAAGACCCGTTCCACATCACCCACGGCGAGACGGTCGAGGGCACCATGCGCTACTTTGCGCGCGAGTTCGACCCCGAGAACGAGGAGTTTTGGGGCATCGTCGGCCTGCTGCACGACTTGGATTGGGAGGAGCATGAGGACGACCCCGTGAACCACACTATCTATGCGGCCGAAATCCTCGAGGGCGAGGGCGCATCGCCCGAACTCATTCGCGCTATTCAGACGCACACGTCCGATTTCAACGCCTCGCTGCCCAAGCCCGAGCTTCAGATGGAGAAGATCCTGTTTGCTTGCGACGAGCTCACCGGCCTGATCGGTGCTGCCGTGATCATGCGTCCGAGCAAGAGCGTCATGGACTTTACGACTAAGTCGCTCAAGAAAAAGTTCAAGGACAAGCGCTTTGCCGCCGGCTGCTCGCGCGACGTGATTTCGCAGGGCGCCGAGATGTTGGGCTGGGAGCTTCCCGAGCTCTTCGACCGCACCATCGCGGCCATGCAGTCCTTCGCGCCCGACCGCGACACCTTCCAGGCCTAACCTGCCAAAAAGGGACAGGTTTATTTTGGTATGTTTTATCTGGGAAAACGCTTCCGTTGGATGTTATTCAGCGGAAGCGTTTTCTGTTTGACATGGTGACGCTGGCGAATGGCGGCGCCTCGCGGCAGACAGCTGCGCTTCGCCGTATCCGTAACTCGGCAAACGCGACGCTACGACGCGTTCTTGATAATCCATGCTCCCAGTCCGGTCAGCAGCTGAACCTGCTTAACCGTTAGCCCTTGTTTTCGAAGCGCGAGAATCGCCTCATTGCGAAGTGACTTGGAGACGGATTTGAGTTCCGTCGGAGCACATCCTGCGACACTCTGCACGATTGCCGTGCCAAATTCGCATAGATCTTCCTCGCGAACCTTGGCTGTTGCGCTGGGGCGATAGGGAAGCGACGGCGTACTTTCCATGAGCCGAAGGTATGAGCGAGGTGTTGGGAATAAAACACCGACAACGCTGCCGGTAACATGCGGCCGTGACCTGGCACTCATTAGATACTCGCGATGGCTGCTCCAGGGATATTCGTCGTATGCCGCCAGTCCCGCTTTTTGTGGATTCAGATGAATGTATCGAATTGCCTCGAGTAAATATACTTCTGACTTAATGGGCGAATCCCAAAACCGCTCCTGAAACACGTGGCCGATATGCCCCGTCCGCGCATTGTACCTGCCCGCATACGATACTGCTACCGCGTGCATCGCGTCGCTCTTGCGGTCGTCCGGATCGTCGATGAGCAGATGAATGTGGTTTCCCATAAGGCGCCAAGCGATAAGCTCGATATTGTGTTTGGGGAGGATCGCATCGAGGATCTGAAGCATGGCGATTCGGTCCTCGGCATCGTCAAACAGCAATTGCCCTCCGTTTCCACGCAACGTGATGTGGAAATAACCGGTTGGTGACTTTGAACGAGGTTTTCTCGGCATGGCCCCTCCTTTAGCTTGGATGGGCTGAAGATACCTCATTCGGAGGCTTCGGTTGTCGAGATTCAGTTCACCGACTATAGCTGCTACCTGCCGAAATGTTATTGCGTTTTCAAATTGATGCTTTTTAATGGTAATTGAGCAAGACGGGCGCGCTTGTTGTGGATGCGGCCGTTGGTTGCGTCGATCTGGACGGCCCCCGCGTGATGTCATCGCAAATGGGCTTCACGCATTCTACGGATATAGAAAAATGGCCGGGCGCTCACAAACAAAACGGAGCACCCGGCCATTTACTGATTGTTTGTTGACGTTTGGCCAGATAAAACCTGCCAAAATAAACCTGTCCCTTTTTGGCAGGTTAGTTGAGGGCGGCTTGGGCTAGGCGGGCTTCGGCGGCCTCTTCGGTGACGCCTAGGGCCACGGCGAACTCCTCGATGGAGCGGCGCTTTGCTTCCTTGAGTACGCGCATATAGTAGGAGCTGGGCTTTTTGTCTGCTTCCTCGGCCTGGCGAATACGGTGCATCATGGTTTTTGCCACGCGGACCGTCTCGGGCGCACCCAACTTGAGCTGCTGCTTAAAGTGCGTCTCCTCCAGCGAGCTGTTGCGCTCGGTAAAGGTGTCGCACTCGAGCTCGTCGTAGTGGCTCAGCAGGTGCTCGGCATCTTGCTGAGAGATGGCGGCATGCAGACGGTCGGCCTGCGCCACGGGGTACATGAGAATCGTCTGCGCATGTCCCTGCTTGGTCTCGAGCAACAGCATGGGCTGCGGCGTGTCGTCCCTAAAACCGACGACGGTGCAGACTCCCTGGCCCGGATGAATGACGTGTTGACCGATTGAGAACATGCTACCTCCAACTTATACGAATTTACGTATGTTAAGAATACCACGCTGACGTGCGCAAACCATTACTTTATGCAGGAAAAGCACACAACTCCGATAGGTAAGAGTATTCGATACTCGGAGCGGCTCATGCACATATTTATGCATTTTCAACGAATGCATAATCAGCAGGCAGACCGCCATCTTTGAGCGGCTTCGCGCGAACTGTAGTCAATTTTGTGCATATGCAATATCAATCAACTTTACCCTGCGACAGTAGCTACCGCTTGTGATAGAGTGCTACAAACTCTGGCTTTTGCCCTACGAGTGACCAAGAGCTCGGGGGCTTTAACACAAGGAGGATCTATGCCCGAGAAGATTGAAGAGCTGGTACGCGCTGCGCTTGCTGCGGCCCAGGAGGCCGGCGACCTTTCCGCATTTGAACTTGACGATTGCGCTATCGAGCGACCGGCTGATACTTCTCATGGCGAGTGGACCTCCACCATGGCCCTGAAGTCCGCCAAGCTGGCTCACTGCGCCCCGCGCAAGATCGCCGAGGCCATCGTTGCCCATATGCCCGAGGACCCCGCGATCGAGAAAGTCGAGATCGCCGGTCCTGGCTTCATCAACTTCTACCTCTCCGTCGCCGTCAAGAACGCCATCTTTGGCGAGGCCCGCGAGAAGGGCATGGACTTCGCTAAGTCCAACGTCGGCGGCGGCCTGAAGACCCAGGTCGAGTTCGTCTCCGCCAACCCCGTCGGCCCCATGCACATCGGCCATGGCCGCTGGGCCGCTCTGGGCGACTCCCTCTGCCGCGTTATGGACCACGCCGGTTACGACATCCAGCGTGAGTTCTACATCAACGACCACGGCTCTCAGATGAACACCTTCGGCAACTCCATCAGCACGCGCTATATGCAGCTTGCCGACATCATCGCCAAGCAGGGCGTGGATATCGACGAGGCTCACAAGCTGCTGATCGCCGATCGCGACGCCTTCGTTGCCGACGAGAACGACGAGCATCCTGAGACCCATCCGTACCAGGACAACTTTGCCGAGACCCTGGGCAAGGACTCCTACGGCGGCGACTACATCATCGATGAGGCTGCCGAGTTCTGGCGCACCGACGGCGACAAGTGGGTCGACGCCGATCCGCAGGAGCGCATGGAGAGCTTCCGCGAGCGCGGCTACGTGAAGATGGTCGACAACATGCGCGACCTCTGCCACGCCGTCAACTGCGACTTCGATCGTTGGTTCTCCGAGCGCTCGCTGTATGTGAAGGACACCGAGGGCGAGACCGCCGGCACCTCCGCCGTCGACCGCGCCTTTGAGAAGCTCGACAAGATGGGCTACCTCTACACCAAGGACGGCGCTCTGTGGTTCCGTTCCACCGATCTGGGCGACGACAAAGACCGCGTTCTGATCAAGTCCGATGGCGAGTACACCTACTTCGCCTCCGACGTTGCCTATCACTGGGACAAGTTCCAGCGCGTCGACCACGTCATCGACATCTGGGGCGCCGATCACCACGGCTACATCGAGCGCGTCCGCTGCGTCTGCGATGCCTTGGGTTACCCCGGCAAGTTCGAGGTTCTGCTGGGCCAGCTCGTCAACCTGCTGCGCAACGGCAAGCCCGTCCGTATGTCCAAGCGCAAGGGTACCATGGTGACCCTGCAGGAGCTCGTCGACGAGGTCGGCTCCGACGCCGCTCGTTACACGCTCATCTCCAAGAGCTCCAACCAGATGGTCGACTTCGATATCGAGGCCGTTAAGAAGCGTGATAACTCCAACCCGGTGTACTACGTGCAGTACGCTCACGCTCGCGTGTGCTCCATCCTGCGCCGTGCCGCTGACGTTACGCCCGAGCAGGCTGACGAGATGGGCATGAAGGCCGTCGCCGCCAAGGCCATCGGTGAGAACGTCGATTACTCGCTGCTGACCGACCCGACCGAGCTCGCCCTTTCGCGTAAGCTCAACGAGCTCACCGATCTCATCGCTAGCTGCGCTCGTGACCGCGCCCCGTTCCGTCTGACGCACTTTGCCGAGGAACTCGCCGGCGACTTCCACAGCTTCTACGCTGCCTGCCAGGTCCTGCCGAGCGAGGGCCGTCCCGTCGACCCCGAGCTTTCGCGCGCCCGTCTGGCCGCTTGCGACGCCGTCCGCGTGACGCTCGCCCTGGTGCTCACCCTTGTTGGCGTTTCTGCGCCCGAGCAGATGTAGTTGCCAGTCGCACGACTGCATAGGCAAATCTAGCTGAGCTTCAATAGCCCGATCTCCATCTCGGAGGTCGGGCTTTTTGCGCACGGCTTTGTCGTTGCAGCTGATTCCTTGGGGACGGAGGAAAACGGATCATTTCCTCGGGGAGGGGCTCCATCACATAGGAAGTTGCAGTGGAATAGTTTCTGTTTGAGATTTAGCGGTCATATTCGGGGATTATTTCACCGTATCTTATAGCTTGAGGTGGAGGAACGTTTTTGATGATGAGCTGTTTAAGAACGTTCTTAATGACTGGTTTATGGCTAAGTTGCAGGTGGTAGCGGTTGTGCTACACTAACGCTGCGTATTTGGCGCAATCAACTCGATACAGATCAATGATGTCCGTCGCTATTTTGACGGAGCAAGACTGTTTAGACGCCCTGAAGGTATATGCAGGGAGCATGTGATCGCAGGGCTTGAAAAGAAAGTTGAGCATACACTGTGTCTGATCAACCACAAGAAAACGAAATAACGATGGCGCAAGCCGCTCCCGCTGCACCGGTTGCGTTGGGCCAGGCCATGGCGTCGGCATCGGCGCAGGCTGCGGCTCCTGAGGCGCCTAATGCCGTTGCGTCCACCGCGCCCGTAGCCAGCGAGGAGACTGCACCCACCAAACCCAAGCGCACGCGCCGTGTGGCCAAGTCTGCCGTGGACGGCGATGAGGCCGCAAAGCCCAAACGTCGCACGACGCGCACCACGCGCACAAAGCGGCCCGTTGCCGCCGATGCCTCGGCGCCCCTGTCCGACGAGGTCGCGCAGGCCCGTGCGCTGGCGCAGATCAGCGAAGCCCAGGTTGTGCGTGCCCGCCGTCGCGCGGCAGAGCGCGACGCCGCGGCGTTGGTCGAAGCCACGGCTCCCGCCAAGGCCGAGGCAGTCGGGAAGCCCGTGGCGACCGGTGCCGACGCCACCGCGCAGCCGGTCGAAAAGCCTGCCCCCCGCACGCGTCGCCGTGCGGCCACTAAGCCCCAACAGGAAGAGGACCAGGGCGCTTCTGAGTCTTTGCCGCGTTCTGGGGCGGGGAATGGCGTAGCTTCTGCCGAGGCGACTGCGCCCGCCGATGCGAATGAGCCTATCAATGCCGAACCGACCACTCGCCCGCAGCGTCGCGGTCGCAAGTCCAAGGCACAGGTGGAGGCCGAGAAGGCCGCCGCGCCCGCAGGTTCCGACGGCAATGATGCCTTGGTTCCCTCCGAGGCTTCCTCTGCTTTGGATGCCCCTGCGCAAGATGTTGATACCGCCGAGGCGGCCGATGTCCGTCCCGGGCGCAGCCGTCGTACCACTGCCAAGCGTTCGGCCAAGACTAAGGCCAGGGAAGATGCTGAATCTGCATCCCAAGATGCCGTAGAAACGACGGCGGGAGCCGACCCAGCGTTGGAGTCCCAGGACGCCGAACAGCCGACGGCCGAGAAGTCCAAGCGCGTCCCGCGCAAGAAATCCGGTAAGGCTAAGGCTGCCGAGCAGCAGAGGAATGTCGAGACCGATTCCGATTCAAAAGCTGATGACGGGGCTCAGATCAATACCGAGGGCGCCGAGGCTCCCGCTGCCGAATCGTCCGAGGTCGAGGAAGGTGCCCGTCCCAACCGTCGTCAGCATAAGCACAACGATGAGCGCAGCGGGCGCAAGGACGACCGTAACAACGACCGTCGCGGCCGCCAGCGCGATCGCAAGCAGCGCAACAAGGAGCGCAACGCCGCCCCTACTGAGCCTACGCTTTCCCGCGAGGAGCTTTCGGCCATGAAGGTCGCTGAGCTGCGTGAGAAGGCCAAGGAATTCGAGATTGAGACGACCGGTAAGAAAAAGGCCGAGCTCGTCGAGGAGATCTACACCACTGCCGCGAAGGCCGAGGGCTTCCGCGACATCAAGGGCATCCTGCAGATTCGCCCGGACAATTCTGGCATCATCCATGCCCATGGCTATATGAAATCCAATGATGACGCATACGTCCCCGCCTATCTCATCCGCTCTGCGCGCCTGCGCACGGGCGATGTCATCGAGGGCTCGCTGCGCCCCTCGCGCGGCGGCGACAAGCGCGCCGGCCTCGCTAAGATCACGACCGTTAACGGCATGGATCCCGAGCAGATCCGCAACCGCCCCAAGTTCGGCGACCTTACCCCGGTCTATCCCAACGAGCCGCTGCGTATGGAGCACGGCAAGGATTCCATTACCGGTCGCGCCATCGATATCGTGTCGCCGATCGGCAAGGGCCAGCGTGGCCTGATCGTGTCGCCGCCCAAGGCCGGCAAGACAACGATCCTTAAGAAGATCTGCCAGTCCATCTCGATCAACAATCCCGAGGTGCACCTCATCTGCCTGCTCGTCGACGAGCGTCCTGAAGAGGTCACCGATATGCAGCGCTCCATTAAGGGCGAGGTCGTGGCCTCGACCTTCGATATGCCTGCCGACAACCACACCCGCGTGGCAGAGCTCGTCATCGAGCGCGCCAAGCGCATCGTGGAGCTGGGCGGCGATGTCGTGGTGGTGCTCGACTCCATCACACGTCTTGCCCGCGCCTACAACTTGGCGGCACCCGCCTCGGGTCGTATCCTTTCGGGCGGCGTTGATTCGGCGGCCCTCTACCCGCCCAAGCGTTTCCTGGGTGCAGCCCGCAATATCGAAAACGGCGGCTCGCTCACTATCCTCGCCTCTGCCCTCATCGACACCGGCTCCAAGATGGACGAGGTCATCTTTGAGGAGTTCAAGGGCACCGGCAACATGGAGCTCAAGCTCGATCGCGATCTGGCCGATCGCCGCATCTTCCCGGCCATCGATCCCGTTGCCTCCGGTACGCGTAACGAGGACCTGCTGGTCGACGAGCAGATGCGCCCGTTTGTCTTTGGCCTGCGCCGCATTCTTGCCGGCATGAACAATACTGAGCGCGCAGCCGCGTCGTTTATCAAGGGTCTCAAGGGCACTAACACCAACCAGGAGTTCTTGGTTCGTTCGGCCAAAAAGCATAGCGACTACGAGCAAACGTACTAGTTTTGTTGCCGCTCTAGCTGCCTATCAAAAGAGAATCAAAGGGTCGGGATTTGCGTCCCGACCCTTTTGCCATGTATCTTTGATTGACTATCTGCCCTTATGACTGCCGACCAGCGCTTTTCCTAATTCAAATGGGCATCGTCTCTTGCAATCCCCAAGGGGGTTTCGCATAATAACGTATAAGCTTCGCGACGGAAAACGCAGATGAAACGAACCTTATACCGTTGCTTAGGGGCTTAGGCCCCGCTTCATCTTCTCTCGCGCAGCCAACTAAATGATGCGATTTGGGTGCTGGAAGATGAGGAGAGCTCATGGCTTCTTCTGATGCAACACAACGTGCTGTCCTTGCCGGACTTTCTTGCGGGATCGGTCTTGCCGCTCCCGTGGTTGCGTATGCCGCGACGCTGCCGTTTTCATCTATTAACGAGACGGTGGTTGCGGGCTCAGTCCCCTTTGCCGTGGGTGCCGTTGCGGGGGTGGGAATCTATGCCGCCTCGCTGGGTATATCCGAATATCGTGCAGAATGCGAGCATCTGCCATCCCACGCGACTGCCAAGGACGATGCCACACAGGCAGAACGTACCCACAGTGAGTTCAAGACAGCTTCCATGCCTTCGCAACAGGGCCAGGATGCCGCTTGCCAGACTGCAGATGCGGCTGGCGCAGCCAGCTCGCCCCAGCCTGCCTCCACGCTTTTTTCCGGTTTGACCGGTGCATTCCAGCGCCGCCACGTCGATGCCGGCGTGCCGACGATCTCCCGTGCTGCCAATGCCATGGACGAGGCCGATGCCTGGGCCATGATCGATAGCATGCTCGATGATGATTCGCCGGTGAGCTGCGACCCCGCCCGTTCGCGCGACGTTTACCAGGTCGCAATCGATGAGCTTACCAATGGTGGCAAGACGGGCTCCTACAACCGCGAGGACATCGCCGCTGCCGCACGCGCTGTTTCGGGCTCCCATGCCGCTCCCGCGGGCAGCACCGCGGCGTTTGTGGCTCTTGTTG
>CABQLM010000057.1 GCA_902465105.1 uncultured Collinsella sp. | reverse complement strand
GCCCGACGATTGAAAGGCAGATTGCCCATCAGATGGCTTTGCAGCGTCAAGGTGACCGCCGTTCGCTAGAACGGCGGAACATAGTATGAATATTCAAATCTTCGGGACTAAGAAGTCGTTCGATACCAAGAAAGCCCAGCGCTTCTTTAAAGAGCGCCGCATTAAGGTGCAGTTTATCGACCTTAAGGAAAAGGAGATGAGCAAGGGCGAGCTCACAAGCGTCATGCAGGCGGTCGGCGGCATCGATAAGCTGCTCAACCCCAAGGCCAAGGACGAGGAGACGCTCGCGCTCATCCAGCACCTCACCCCTAGCCAGCGCTTCGACAAGCTGCTCGAGAACCAGCAGGTTCTAGCCGAGCCCATCGTGCGCAACGGCAAAAAGGCCACCGTCGGTTATTGCCCCGATGTATGGGGAGCCTGGGAGTAGCTTGTGTTATTTGCCGGCGCGTGGGTATAAGAGCAGGCGTTTGGCATAAGATTCAACTGTAAGCCATGTCTAACAAAGGAGGGCATATGCCCAACAAACCCGTGAAGATCATCATGCTTACCGGATACCTCGGTGCCGGCAAGACCACGCTGCTCAACCACATCCTCGCTAACGACGGCGGCATCCGCGCCGCCGTGATCGTCAACGACATCGGCGAGATCAACGTCGACGCCAGCCTTATCGCCGACGGCGGCCTTTCCGAGACCGACGACCTCATCCCGCTCACCAACGGCTGCATCTGCTGCACGCTTTCGGATGACCTGGCCAACCAGCTGCAGGGCATCGCCGATTCGGGCGACTTTGATTACATCATCATCGAGGCCTCGGGCATTTGCGAGCCCATCCCCATCGCCTACACCATCTCGAGCTTCTGCGACGAGGCCAAGGTGGGCGGCGAGCCCAAGCTCGCGCTCGACAACATCGTGGCCGTGGTCGATTGCGCTCGCATGTACGACGAGTTCAACGGCGGCCGCGACCTGCTGGCAGAGGATATCGACGAGGATGACATCGAGAGCCTGCTCATCCAGCAGATCGAGTTCTGCTCCACGCTCATCCTCAACAAGACCGATACCGTGAGCCCCGAGCAGATCGCCGAGCTCAAGGCCATCGTGCGCAGCCTGCAGAAAGACGCCGTGATCGTCGAGGCCCAAAACGGCGAGGTCCCCATGGAGGAGTTGCTCGACACCGATCGCTTCGACTTTATGCGCGCCTACAACTCCGCCGCCTGGATCGAGGCCATGGAGCATCCCGAGGAGCACGACGACCCCGAGGTGCTCGAGTACGACATCGAGACCTTTGTATACTCGCGCCGCAAGCCGTTTGACCTGCAGAAGTTCACCGATTTTGTTGAGCAGGAGTGGCCCGACGAGGTCATTCGCGTCAAGGGTCCGCTGTGGCAGACCGGCGATCCGGACATGTGCTACATGTTTGAGCAGGCCGGACACCAGATGCGTCTGATGGAGAACGGCCTGTTTGTCGACTCGGCGCCCGAGGGCGAGAAGCAGAAGATCATCGACGAGAACCCCGAGATTATGCAGATTTGGGACGACGAGACGGGCGACCGCATGACGAGCCTGTGCATCATCGGCCGTCACATGGACAAGGATGCGCTCATCGCCTCCCTCGATGCCTGCCTGACCGACTGGCACCGCGCCTAGGTTTATCCAAGCGGGCATTTGTCCGCAAAGTAGTCGCCAACCACCACGAAGGTGCCTGTCCCTTCGTGGTGGTTTTTCGTTCTGAGCCAAGGAGATTCATGTTCAACATTGTGCTGTATGCGCCCGAGATTCCGGCCAATACGGGCAATATCGGCCGCACCTGCGTGGTTACCGGCGCCCGCCTGCATCTGGTGGAGCCGCTGGGCTTTTCGCTCGATGACAAGACGGTGCGTCGCGCCGGCCTGGGCTACTGGCAAAACTTGGACGTGACGACCTATGCCGGCTGGGAGGATTTCCTTGCCCGCAACGGCCTCTCCCCCGCCGACGAGCGCCTGCATCTGCTGACCAAAAAGGCACGCCGCACCTATGCGCAGAGTACCTACCGCAATGGCGACTACTTGGTCTTTGGCAGCGAGAGCTCAGGGATTCCCGAGCCACTGCTTGCCGCGGCGCCTGAGCGCTGTGAGCGTATCCCGATGCTGCGCGATTGCGACTCACTCGATAACGCCGAGGCCTGGGAAGCCCGCGAGGAATCGCTGGGGCATACCGAGAACAGCCACGAGGCCATCCTTCAGCAGGATATTTGCGGCAACTTCGTCAATCCGGACGACTACCGCATCAGCGCACTCAACCTCTCCAACAGCGCCGCCATCGTCCTCTACGAAGCCCTGCGCCAAACAGGCTTTCCGGGAATGTGACAAAGGGACAGTCTCGTTGTCATATCGGACAATTGTCACATTGACACCCTTCAAACGAAATCAGAGATGCCCGCTATCGCAACGTAAGGCATCGCGATAGCGGGCATTCAGCTGAATCAGTAATTTGATTTCAAAGGTAGATATTAATCTTCGAATTCGACATTGACCCTTACGTCTGGACCACAGAACGTCGACACCTGCTTTTTCACCAGTTTTACTGCACGTTCATCAGATTTTTCCAGCATGCCACTTTCTTGAACCTTTTGCCTCTGGTCCTTATCAGCCTGCTGAAGCAATTTATTTAAATCGTCCGTACTGACCTGATTCCAATTAAGAAAACCATTGTCCTCAACGTACTTTTTAAGCGAGTTCGGATCCGTTGACAACGTCACGATCTCGGAATGCGGAAGCGTAACATTAACAGATTTTATTACCGACTCGTTGTTTTTCGAACGATGGACTTTGACCTTCAGGTTCTCATCGTCTACGTTCAGGCCGATATCCGCCTTGCCATCGATGGTCGCTACATATCGCTTAGTAGTAAATGGGTTGTTAAAACCAAACGGATTCCCTGCATCGTCAATATATAGAACCTGAGTAAAATCGTATTCGTAGGTAAGCAACTTCGTTACCGGCTTAATTTCTTCCCGAATCGAATCATCGCTTATAACGGTCTGATCGCGCGTCAACCACAGGTACACGCAGCCGCCGCAAGCCGCAATCAAGCCTAACGCCAATAGGGCGACAATTATCTTCTGGCCAATTGTTTTAAACGGATTGGAAACGCTCATTTAGCCCTTGTCCTCCAGTTGTCCTCAGGGTAATTACGGACTCAATTCATTTATATTGGGTTTTGATGTCAACCAATTCAGAAAGGAAGGACTTAAATCCAACATAATATAAATACACATTCATACGTTAATTTAATACCTATTCTGCTGCACGTAACTTTAGAAAGATTGGGACACAGACCATAGGCCGGCACCCCAATCCATACATAGGCATCATAACGCGTTGATCATTCGATCATATGCCCACGTTAATCAACTGAAACGCTGACGTCCATCCGCTGATCTCGGTCGCTATATCCGATCATCAGTTCCCGTCCCTTTTTATCCTTTGCGCAAAAACTGCTGTCATACGAATATTCGATGTCCTTGTATCCCTTTTTCTTGCAAGCTTTGATGTATTTGTCGTACCCATCACGATCGATGCCAAATGCGACAAACGAAAGGCAGTCTTTTTCGTCTAACGACGTATAAACGATAGGGCAGTCAGGCTTCGGCAAGGATTTTGCAAGGGCTTTTGTTGGCCAGTCATACGCCTTGACACCGCCCTTTGATGAAGTCGTATAGGTTTTCGACTTGAAACTATAGTACTCGAGATATATCTTTCCATCGCCGCCTAGATAGGCAATAGTCGCCACTGAAGGCTCCATCAGGTCATATTGATTCTGCTGGGCATTGGCGACATAGTCACCATGGGTAATGCACGGAACGCTATCAACCGATTCTCGCTTCTCGACGATTCGCTGGCTATCCGCCGTCATTTTCAGCGTTGAATAATCGTGCGCAGCCTCTTCCTCATCAAAAACGTCAGTAAACAGAAGTTTCTGTTCGTCAGTCAACTCCCCTTTCGGCTCAAACTGAATAGTGAACTGAGCAATATCGAAGCTCGATTTATTGTCATATTCAAATGTCATCATCTCGACGCCATCAACAACGCCTTCTGAGACGCTCCAGTTTAGTTGATCGATTTTTACTGAATCCTTCTTACCTGGCTTTGGCTTCTTTCCACTTTTCTTAGTCGCTGCAAATGCGCATGTCGGACTCCAGCCGCGACCCGTAATTCCGAGTGGTAGAGAAATGCCGATTAGCGCCGCCGCGCTAAAAGCCAGAACTGCCGTAAATAACTTTTTCTTCATTACATATCCTTTGGTAGTCGTTTACCCCCCCCTCGTCAAATAGCAGACGAATTGGCGACGCGGTGGCACTATTTGATTCAAGGGCGTGAACTGGATAAACATCGAGGGAAGGAGTGGGCCCTGTGCAATAAACTCCCCTCGTCAAAATGTCTAGCTAAAGAGGACGGGCAGACGGCGAACGGTCATATCCGTTCGCGTCCGCCCGTCTCCAACGATCAAACGTCGATGCGCTAACGTTCAAAAGCATTGCGGCCTCTTGCCTCGTAACCTCACCTCCTTCGAATGATTTGATGACATCGCGGTAGTTATCCGGACGTTCGAGCGTCGGTCTCCCAAATCTCACACCCCGCAGACGCGCCGACGCGATACCCTCCGCCTGGCGCTGCTTTATGTTTTCGCGCTCCACCTGAGCCACGTAGCTCAAAACCTGAAGCACTAGATCGGCAATAAAAGTCCCCGTAATTCCATTGGGTTGTTCGCGTGTATCAAGCAATGGCATATCGAGCACCACGATGGCAACGTGTTTGTCCGTCGTTAGGCGACGCCATTCATCGAGAACTTCACGGTAGTCGCGACCCAATCGATCGATACTCTTAATCACCAGAACGTCCCCTTCGCGCAGACGACGAAGAAGACGCCGGTACTGAGGACGCCTGAAGTCCTTTCCACTCGCTTTGTCAGCATAGATCAAATTCGTTTGGACCGGAAACCGCTCCAGCGCATCCAGTTGGCGATCCAGGTTCTGATCTGCTGACGAAACTCGAGCATACCCATAGATTCTGTTTTTCATGATTGCCCCTATCAGCCGCACGATGGCAGCTTCAGCTCATCTGAGAGCCCACTCACAATAGGGCGTGCAAATTTCGCGAATGGGTTGAACCCATTTTCGAGCTCCAACGTAAGCTATTCAAGCACCGCTTCGATAACACACGACGCCAACCTTATGCTTTGAAATGAAATTAATCGTTTTTAATTGAGATTAACTAGAATAAAATGAAATTAACCCGAGACGCTAAAGGAGGGCATTGTGGAATATCTCGAAAACCCGTTTACCCCTAGCTTTGGCGAAGTTCCTGCCCATCTCGCTGGCAGACAACAGATTATTCGGGATTTGGACCGTGCCTTCTTGAGCCAGCGCAGGCGCCCAGAATTGACCTCGATCTTCTCAGGCGCGCGTGGAACCGGTAAAACCGCTCTCATGTCGTCACTCGCGACAAGGGCGGAATCCCACGGCTGGATTGCCGTAAAGACGACCGCGCTCCCGGGAATGCTTGAGGAAATCGAGCTCGGGGCGAAACGTGCTGCCGGCCATCTTATCGACCCGTCCAACCACTTCGAAGTCACCGGTCTCGGAATTGCACCGCTCGGCAGCATCGAGGTCAGTCGCGTTCACGATGCCTCAACCTGGCGTTATCGCATGAGCGACATCATCGACCAGCTCAACGAGGCGGGCACCGGTCTGCTCGTCACGGTTGACGAGGTGGACCCGACACTCAACGAGATGATTCAGCTCGCAGCGACGTATCAGCACTTTGTGACCGATGGGAAACGCGTCGCTCTGCTCATGGCGGGACTTCCCAACAACGTATCGACGCTACTGAACCACAAGACGGTCTCGTTCCTTCGCCGCGCCCAACAATATCATCTGGGCCGCATTGCCGACTATGACGTGCGCGAGGCCTTGATTCGCACAATCCAGGAAAACGATCGCCTGGCAGATGCTGAGGGAATCGATCGAGCCGTTCGCTCGATCTCTGGTTTTCCCTTCCTATTACAACTCGTAGGCTACCGTGCCTGGGACCTCACAAGCGATTCGAAGGAAATCTCGTCACGCGACTTTGACCTGGGAATCAAAATCGCGCGCGACGAGATGGACGATCGAATCCTCGCGGCAACCTATCGGGAACTCACGGCAGAGGACAAGCGATTCCTCATCGCCATGCTCGATGACGAGGAAGAGTCCACCACCGCTGACCTTGTCGAGCGCCTTAAGCGTTCGCCGCAGCAGGTCTCCCGCTACCGACGCCGCATGATAGACGCCGGCATCATCGGGGAGCGAGGACGAGGGCTCGTCGCATTTGAATTGCCATTCTTCCGCGACTATCTCGCAGCTCAATGCGTGAAATAGGTATCAATGCGACAAAGGGACTGTCCCTTTGTCGCATTCGGTTATAGATAACGTCCGGTAATGCTCTTGGAGCAGGCCGCGATGTCCCCCGGCGTGCCGGCACAGACGATTTGCCCGCCCGCATCGCCACCGCCCGGGCCCATGTCAATCACGTAATCGGCGTTACGGATAAGGTCGAGATCGTGTTCAATCACGATAACCGTGGCGCCCTTGGCAACGAGGCCGTCGAACACACTCAGCAACACCTGAACATCGAGCGGATGTAGGCCGATCGTGGGCTCGTCGAATACGAATACGGCATCGTCCTGCACGCGGCCCATCTCGCTCGCAAGCTTAAGACGCTGTGCCTCGCCGCCCGAAAGCGCCGGCGTGGGTTCACCGAGCGTGAGATAACCCAAGCCCAGGTCGTGCAAGGTCTGCAAGCGCGTCTGAACCTTCTTGAGTCCCAGTGTGGCGTCGATGGCCTCATCCACACTCATATCCATGAGCTGCGGCAACGTAAGCAAGCTCCCGTCCTTGCCCTCGCGATGGATATGCGAAGCCGCGTCTGCATAACGTGAGCCGCGACATGCCGGGCAGACGATCTCGACATCGGGCAAAAACTGCACGTCGAGTGATATCGAGCCCGTGCCGTCGCACGTAGGGCAGCGCAAGGCGCCGGTGTTGTAGCTAAAGGCGCCTGCCTTGTAGCCGGCTGCCTTAGCCTCAGACGTACGGGCGAAGGCGCGGCGCAGCTCGTCATGGATGTCGGCATAAGTCGCCACCGTCGAGCGCACGTTGGCGCCGATGGGCGTGGCGTCAATCAGGTTGGCGCGTGCGATGCCCTCGGCGTCGACCCAGCGCACATGGCTTGGCAGGCGCGCGCCAGTTGCCTGAGCCTTGAGTGCAGGGATGAGCGTCTCGAGCACCAGGGTTGTCTTGCCCGAACCCGAAACGCCCGTCACCGTGACAAGGCGACCGCGCGGTATATCGACTTCGAGCGGTTTGACGGTATGGATGGCATCGGTCGCCATGCGGATATGGCCTTGATCGAACATTTCGTCGTCAGCCACCCGCGGGCGCAAACGCTTGGGGTCTGCGCGCAAAAACGGTGCGATGCGGCTGCCCTGCGATTGTTCGACCTCGTCAACCGTACCAGCGGCGATCACATTGCCGCCGCCTGCTCCGGCAACGGGGCCCATCTCAACCAGATAATCAGCCTCCGCCAACACGCGCGTATCGTGGTCGACAACAACCACGGTGTTGCCGTCGCCCACTAGGTCGCGCATCACACCCACCAAGCCGTCGACATTGGCAGGGTGCAGGCCAATTGAGGGCTCGTCCAGTACATAAAGCACACCCGTCGATCGGTTGCGCACCACGCGGGCGAGCTGCACGCGCTGACGCTCACCCGTGGAGAGCGTGGCACCGGCGCGATCGAGCGAAAGGTAATCGAGACCCAGGTCGACCAGACGACGAGCCGTGCCCAAAAACGAATCGCAGATATCCGCTGCCATGGGCCGCATCTCGGGCGGCAAGGATGCGGGCACCCCGCGCACCCACTCAATCGCATCACCAAGCGTCATGGCCGCCGCCTGTGACAGATTGATACCGCGCACCTGGGGCTGGCGCGCAGCCTCGGAGAGACGCGTACCGTCGCAATCACGGCATGGGCCCTCGCGCAAAAAGCGCGCAACGCGTTTTAAGCCCTTATCGTCCTTGACCTTGGCGAGCGCATTCTCGACGGTATAGACGGCGTTGTAATAGGTGAAGTCGAGCGGCGTGGCACCCTCGCCGTTTTTGGGAACGTAAAGAATGTGCTTCTTAACCGCCGGGCCGTGGAACACGATGTCGCGCTCTTGAGGCGTGAGCTGGTTAAACGGCACGTCGGTACGCACGCCCATCTCGCCGGCCACTTGCTTCATCAGATCCCACATGAGCGTACCCCAGGGAAGCACTGCGCCCTCGTTGATGGTCTTTGACTCGTCGGGCACCAGGCTCGCCTCGTCCACCTCGCGCATGACACCGGTGCCGCCGCAGGTAGGGCACGCACCACCGCTATTGAAAGCCAAATCCTCGGCACTCGGCGCGTAGAACTCGCGGCCGCACGTCGGACACGTGAGCGACAGGCCTGCGGCCACGTTAAGGCTCGGCTCCAAACGCGCCCCGCAATGCGGGCATACGTGATGGGCGCAACGGCTAAAGAGCAGACGCAGGCTATTGTTGAGCTCGGTCATGGTGCCAAAGGTAGAACGCACGCCCGGCACGCTGGGGCGCTGATGCAATGCGAGCGCCGCTGGCACGTGCAGCACCTCGTCCACCTGGGCATGTTCGGCCTGCGTTAGACGACGGCGGGTATAGGTGCTTAGCGCCTCCAGGTAGCGACGCGAGCCCTCGGCATAAAGAACCCCCAGCGCCAGCGAACTCTTGCCCGAACCCGACACGCCGGCAATACCCACGAGCTTTCCCAGCGGAATATCGATATCGATGTCCTTGAGGTTATGTACACGCGCGCCACGCACCTCGATAGCCCGCGGGCTCATCTTCTGTTCCATCACCTTTATCACCCTACTCATGCCATAAAATGCGATCTCGAATGTACGCGCCCAGCATGGGCACGGTAAACCGGACGAGGCCGTATCCGGCAGCCTCGATGACTCGCTCGCGAATCAAGCTTGCGCGATATTTACTCGCCCAGCTCTGGGTGCGATCGCAACGCTCAATGATATCCGCCATGCGCGTCGGCTTACCCTCGTCAGCAGCCATGGCCTCGATAAAGAGGCGTTGCGGACTGCGCAACCCGTAATACAGGGGCGCGTCGACCGCTTCATAGAACTCGGAGACGGCATCGGCGTAGCCAGCCTCGACATCGCACACTTCAATGACCTGCGAGTCACGCCGAACGGCAGACCGCCACATGTAATATCCCACCAGCTGAACCATATAGGGATGCCCCATGCTCTTGTGTGCCGCAAGGTCCGCCGTCCCCGCGTCAACGTAAAGACCAGCGTTTTTGACCGTCTGGATATATGAATCGCGCACCTCGGGCAAAGAAATCGCCCCCAGCGTACGCTGCTGGGCACGCCGCAAAAACGTCACGCTCGGCTCTTCGAGCAGATCGTCAACCATACTAGGTAAGCCGGCAAACACCAGCGCAAGACCACGCTGGTCGCTATCGGGCAAGCCCGTGGCATCCTGGTCTCCGAGCACCTGCTGATAGAGAACGGCAAGAGCCGCCAGTTCCTCGATAGACGCCGATTGTGCCTCGTCAATCGCAAACAGTATGCCCTTGCCTGGACCGAGCCTCTTGAGGCGCTCGTTGACCAGCCCTCGCAACGTCTCGCCCTTTGCTCGCGCCGCCTCGACCGACATCCGACCAAACGACGGACCGAACTCCATTGACGTCACAACGGGTTTATTCGAGCGAAGCGCATCGGCCAAGCGGTCGCATAAGCCAAGCGACGCGGAATCGGAGACAACCGCCCATCCGCGCTCGCTAGCTAAACGCTGCAGCTCCCGCAAGAGAACCGTTTTGCCACAGCCGCGGTTTCCCGTAATGAGCATGAGCCTGCCCGGCGCTCCAGCGCCGTTGTCGAGTCCTTCCTCAAAATCTTCGATGACCGACTCGCGGCCGATGAGTATCGGGGGCCGCTTGCCGGCAGTGGGCTTAAAGGGATTTGGATTCATGTCGGACTCCTCGGATTGGCAAACCCTGGCAATAGTTATACCAACTTGTACCGAGTTATACCAACTTAATCTGACAAAGGGACTGACAATTTGTCACGCTGACACCAAAACCAATTTGTCAAGGACTAGAGAACCAGAAAACCTACCATTTCTACCCCGTCCCCTAATGGCACATGTGGCCGAAAAACTCGGCATCTGCTGCTCGCCAGGGGCGGAAGGTGGAGGGATCGACCTTTACGTGCGCCGCGGCGGGTACGTCGTACCATTTGACCGTGTAACCGGCACCGTGAGAGCAAAAGACCGAATCAGGCGTGTTGGGCAGATCGGCCTCGGGCTCATAGGCGGCCGTCTCGATTACGCGCTCGGCATCATGGCAAGCCGCATAACCGGCGAACTCCAGGTACAGATGACCGCGGCCGCTTGTGTAGGCAGCTACCTCCAGGGCATAGTCCTGCACCTCGGATGCCGGCACGCGACCCACAAGCTTCGCCCGGTCCCCCGCCATCGTCGGCGGCTCGTACTCGGCACCCATGCGCGTGGCATCTGAAAGCGCCCGGCCCACGCACTCCCCCGGCACCTCGAGCTCAAAGCGATACCACGGCTCCAGCAGCACCGCCGCGCCGGCCTCACGCGCCTGCATCAAACCCTGGCGAATCGCGCGGTACGTGGCCTGGCGAAAGTCGCCGCCCTCGGTGTGTTTGGCATGCGCACGGCCACCTGTGAGCGTAATGCGTACATCGGTGATGGGCGAGCCGGTCAGCACGCCCAGGTGATCGTGCTCCATGGCGTTAGTAAGTGCCAGACGCTGCCAGTTAAGATCGAGCTCGTCGGTCGAGGTCACGGTGCCAAACTGCACGCCCGAACCCGCTGGCAACGGCTCCAGGCTCAGATGCACCTCGGCATAATGGCGCAGTGGCTCAAAGTGGCCCACGCCCTCGACCGGCTGCGAAATCGTCTCCTTATAGAGGATGCCGCCGGGCTCAAACTCGACCGCAAGGCCAAAACGATCGGCCAGCACGCGCTGCACGACCTCGAGCTGCACCGCTCCCATGAGCTGCAGATGTATTTGTTCAAGATGCGTGTTCCAGCTTACGCCGAGCATGGGATCTTCGTCCGCCAACTCAGTCAGCGCTTTGAACACCGCATGGACATCGTGTTCGCCCGGAAGCACCGTATAGGTGAGGACCGGCGCAATGACAGGTGCATCGCCCGCAGGCTCCGCGCCCAGGGCGTCCCCCGGGCGAACGTGCGCAAGACCCGTCACGGCACAAATACCGCCAGCGGCAACTTCTTGGGCAAGCTCATACTTCTCGCCGTTATAGATGCGCACCTGATCGACCTTCTGCTCCCATGCCTCGGCGCCGGAACGTCCGTTAATCGTCTGTTTTGCGCGCAGCGTGCCGCCGGTCACTTTAACCCAAGCCAAGCGCTCACCGCGATCCCCACGGCTCACGCGGTAGACGCGTGCGGCAAACTCCGGGAGCCACGCCTGTTCACGCATCAGCGTACACATGCCGTCCAGTAGCTCGTCCACGCCCTGGTCCCTGAGCGCCGAGCCAGCAAAGCAGGGAAACAATTTACGCTCGGCAACCATGCGTGACAGCGTTGCGACGGAAAGCCCACCCACTTCAAGAAACTCCTCGAGCGCCGCTTCGTCCAACGCAGCAGCGTCCTCCTGAACGGCACCGCCCGCCAACAGTTCGTTAGCATCCAGGCAGCCCTCAGAAAGACGCTGCCCAAGCTGTGCCAGCAAAACATCGTGGCCGGGATTCTCCAAATCGATCTTGTTGATAAAGATGAACGTTGGGATGTCATAGCGCGCAAGAAGACGCCACAGGGTTTCGGTATGCCCCTGCACGCCATCGTTGGCGCCCACAACCAAAATCGCGTAGTCGAGCGCGCGCAATGTGCGCTCCGCCTCGGCAGAAAAATCGACATGCCCCGGTGCATCCACGAGCATGACGTGGGTGTCGCCATGATCGAGCACGGCCTGCGACGAGAAAATCGTAATGCCACGCTCGCGCTCGATCGCGTTAGTGTCCAAATGCGAATCGCCATCGTCCACGCGGCCGCGCTTGCGAATGCGACCCGCGTTGAACAGCATGGCCTCGGCCAACGTGGTCTTGCCGGCATCGACATGCGCCAAGATTCCGACGACCGCTTGCTTCGACATGGCTCTCCTCTTATTACAAGCCCATCGCACGCGGCAACGGGCGTCCTCGTTCCACACTGGATGATACAATTTACGGGCCGGCGGGCGAAGCGGGCCCTATCCCCCGACCGAGCTCATCGCCCCGCGTTGCCGCGCGGCGATTTTCGTAGGTTCGCGCCTTGCGAAAGCCGGTACCTCCCCTTTTTGTCTGCCCGGGCTCATCTGGGTCGGCAACGACGCGATTCCCACAACAGCGAGGAACCACCATGAAGGCATTGCTCAACGAGTTCAAGGAATTCATCAATCGCGGCAACGTGATAGACATGGCCGTCGGCGTGATTATCGGCGGCGCATTCACCGCCATCGTGACCTCGCTTACCGATAACATCATCAACCCGCTTATCTCCGTGATTGCCGGCGGCAGCGCCACCGAGATCTCGGGGTTGGTGGTGCCGGGCACCAATATCGACTTTGGTGCGTTTATCGGCGCGTGCATCAACTTTTTGATTGTGGCGGCGATTGTCTTTGCCATCGTCAAGGCTTTCAACAAAGCGCAGGAAATTGGAGACAAGCTCGCCGGCGCCACCGCCGAGGAAGCCGCACCGGCGCCCGTCTGCCCGTATTGCTTGGAAGAGGTGCACGAAGGCGCGACCAAGTGTTGCCACTGCGGAAGCGAGCTGCCCCGGGCGTAGCTGCCTTAGAGCCGACAGCGCGCAGCATCCGCTACCTTGCCAAACAACGCAGCAATCAAAACCACCCCTAAAAGGGGTGGTTTGCTCTTAGGGTATAACCCTTGGATT
>CABQLM010000056.1 GCA_902465105.1 uncultured Collinsella sp. | reverse complement strand
GAGCGGTGCTCTACCAACTGAGCTACGCTGGCGACCATGAGTTGATGCAATTCGTGCGTCAACGGCTGTCTATGATACGGGACATTGTGAGTCAGTGCAAGTGTTCCAGCGGCTTTTCTCATTTTAAAGACACTAATCATCCAAGACGAGATGTATCGAGTTGTGGTGACATTCTTGAATGGCGAGCTGTCCAAGATCGTCACCGCGGCTAGATGGAAAAGTGCCCGCCGGCAACGTCGCCGGCGGGCACTCCTGTTTGCGACTGCAATGTGGCCTTAGTGCCTCATAAAGTGATATTCAATCACATTGCCGTAGGGGTGACCCGGGCCCACAATGCCCTGCGGGAACAGCGGGTGGTGCGGCGTATCGGGATACATCTCGGCCTCGAGAGCAAAGCCGGCGCCCCAGTCGTAGTTGGCATCGTCCTTGGCGTGCTCGTCGCTAAGCCAGTTGCCGGTGTAGAGCTGCACGCCCGGGGCGGTGGTGTAGTAGTCCAGCTCACGACCGGTCCACATCTCCTCGACGTGCAGCGCGCGGCGCAGGTTGCGGCCGTACTGATAGCCATCGATGCACAGACAGTGATCGTAGCCACGGGCCTGCTTAATCTGCGGGTCGTCTGCCTCCATGCCGGGTGCGACGGGGCGCAGCTCACGGAAGTCAAACGGCGTGCCCTCGACCGGAGCGATTTCGCCGGTGGGAATGTTCTGCTCGTTAATGGGCAGGTAGTGAGCGGCGTTGGCAACAAAGAAATGTTCGCAGTCCATGCCGGCGTTATGACCGGCAAGGTTAAAGTACGTGTGGTTGGTCATGGACACGTAGGTGGCGCGGTCGCTCTCGCAGCCATACTCGATGCGAAAGACGCCGGTGCGCGTAACGGTAAACACGGCCGTAAACGTACGGTTGCCGGGCAGGCCCAGTTCGCCATCCTCAAGCGAGGTGGTCATGCGCACGGCGTTGTGGAACTCGTCGAGTTCAACGTCCCACACGCGCTTGTGCAGGCCGTGCTCAAGATCGCTGTGCAGGTTGTTGACGCCTTCGTTGGCTGGCATATGCCAGTCCGTGCCGTCAATGGTGATCGTGGCACCCGCAGTGCGGTTGGCCACAGGGCCGATGGTCGCGCCAAAGCAGGCGGGGTTGTCAAAGTAATCCTCGAGCCTATCGAAGCCCAGCACCACATCGCACACGTTGCCAGGGATGTCGGGCACATCGATGCCAAGCACGGTGGCGCCATAGTCCATAATGCGAACGCAGATCTCGGGCCCGTTGAGGGTGTAACGATGAACGGGAGTGCCGCACGGCGCGGTGCCGAAAAGCTCGGAAGTGATCATTTGGTTCCTAACATCGAGGTATTTCGGACAAACTGTAGCGCGAACAGGCGAGATTATCACTACACCCCACTAAAGCAGGGGTATTTTTCTCAAAAAAGTGATGATTGGAACTGTGCGGGCGTTCATTTTTGACGCGTACGAGTCTGATACAATTTGTTCGTTACTGTTTGAATGATATGCGCGCAAAGAACGGCGAGGATTCATCGTGATTAAGGCAGAGCGACAGGATAAGGTTCGTCAGCTGCTCGAAGAGCAGGGTACGGTCTCGGTTAAGGAGATTTCGGATGCGCTGGGCGTTTCGGACATGACGATTCGCCGCGACCTCGAAGAACTTGCGAGCCTGGGCGAGATTGAACGCGTGCACGGAGGAGCCCGTAGCGCACAGGGCCGTCCCCACGCTATGTTGCGCCGCGAGTATTCGCACAGCGAAAAGCGCACTAAGCATGCCGAGGAAAAGCTGCAGATTGCGCGCCATGCTGTGGAGCTTATCGAGGAAGGCTCGACCATCTTTTTGGGCACGGGTACTACGGTGGAGCAGATGGCCTC
Organism: uncultured Collinsella sp.; assembly: GCA_902465105.1. Taxonomy (GTDB): domain Bacteria; phylum Actinomycetota; class Coriobacteriia; order Coriobacteriales; family Coriobacteriaceae; genus Collinsella. The sequence continues at coordinate 11,684 of CABQLM010000056.1, read as the reverse complement.
GATGCTGCCGGCGTTTCGCCTGCGCATTGTGACCAATTCGCTTTCGGTGTTTAACCTGCTTGAGGCGCGCGAAGACTGCGACCTGTGCCTCGTGGGCGGTATGTACCGTCGCCGCACCGCCGCTTTTGTGGGACCAACGGCCGAGGATACCCTGCGTGCGCTGGGCATCGATGCGGCGTTTATCGGTGCCAACGGCATCTTGGACGGTGACGTATCTACGTCCAACATGGACGAGGGCCGTATCCAGCAGCTCGCCTTTAGCAAGGCAGACTCGCGCTACCTGATCGCCGATTCCAGCAAAATCGGCAAGCGCGACTTCTACACCTTCTGCCGCCTGGACAGCTTGGACGCCGTGGTGTGCGAACCGGGTATCGCTGCCGAGGACCGCGCCGCCATCGAGGAGCACACGCAGATCATTTGTTAACTAGCGCTACGGGATTGCTAACAGGCGCTGCGGGAGGACTTTTGCCCTCTGTCGTTGTGGGGAATCGGCGCGTCAGTGCTACGCAATATGACACGTAAATGGGGACTCCGCTATCAAATTGTCTCAACCTGTAACAAGTAGGGGCGAAATCATCAGCCAGATGTTACAGATCGAGATTAAGAGGATTGTCCTGTGCGTTTATCTCAATCTGTAACAACCAGACATCCAAAACCGGTTTTAATGTTACAGATTTAGACAATTCGGTCTGGCTTATTCCGTTTGTCTTGATCTGTAACAACTAGACGGTCAAAAGTGGTCTACATGTTACAGATTGAGATGTTTCTGCTCGGGCGTTCTGTTTGTCTCGATCTGTAACAGCTAGGGCCGAAATACTCGGCTACATGTTACGAATCGAGACAAACGACCTGCACGGGCCGAGCCAAAACAAAAAGGCCGCATGCGAACCCGTGGAGGGATTCGTATGCGGCCGACAAGGGGGTATGCGGCGAAACTAGGCCATAAGCAGGCCGGTCTCCGCGACGTTCTTGTACCAGTACGCGCTCGCCTTGGGATAGCGCTTCTGGGTCTCAAAGTCGATGTAGAACAGGCCATAGCGCTTGTTGTAGCCGTTGGTCCAGGAGAACTGGTCCTGCAGCGACCACACAAAGTAACCGTCGACGTTCACGCCGCCGTCGATTGCCTTGAGGATCCACGCGAGATGCTGGCGCATGTAGTCGATGCGAGGGGCGTCGTCGATAAAGCCGTCCTCAAAGTCGTCCTTATAGCCCATGCCGTTCTCGGTGATGTAAATCTTCTTGTAGTTGGGGTAATCGTTCTTAATGCGCAGCAGCAGGTCGTAGAGGCCCTCGGGATAGATAATCCAGTCCCAATCGGTGGTGGGTACGCCTTCGCGCACGCATGCCTCACCAACGCCCTTGAGGAACCAGCGCGAGGAGCCCTTGTCGCCGGTGCCATTGTGGTTGATGTCGTTTTCGCCCTCGGCGGCACGCAGGAACTGGCACTTGTAGGTGTTGACGCCCAGACAATCGTTGTAGGGGAGCGCGGCGGTCAGCGCGGCGATGTCCTCGTCGCGGACGTCGAGCTTGCCGCCGGCGATATGGGCCAGCTTGGTCGCAGCCTCCATGGTGTCGGCTGCATAGTGGCCGCGGAAGGTAGCGTCGAGTACCCAGCGGTTGTTGATGACGTCGGCCATGCGAGCTGCCTCGCAGTCGGCAGCGCTGTTGGGGTCGAGGGGATACTTGGGCTCCAGGTTCTGGACAATGCCGATCTCGCCCTCAAAGCCGCCCTCATGGAAGGCGACGACAGCCTTGGCATGGGCCACCATCATGTTGTGCATGAGCTGGAAGGCCTTGTCCAGGCGATACTTCTCGCCGTGCGGCCAGTTGCCGACGATAAAGCTGCCCTCGGCGGTCGCGGGAATCTCGTTAAAGGTAAACCAGTGCTTGACCTCGGTGAACTCGGCAAAGCAGAACTTGGCGTACTCGACAAAGGCGTCGATCGTCGTGCGCGTCAGGAAGCCCTCGCCGCCGTTCTGGTAAAAGGCCTCGGGCGTATCAAAGTGATCGAGCGTGACATAGGGGATAACGCCGGCTTTATTGCAGGTGGCAAAGAGCTCGTGATAGAAGGCGACACCCTCGGGGTTGATCTCGCCAGTGCCGTTGGGGAAGATGCGGCTCCAAGCGATGGAGACGCGGATACCGTTGATTCCGAAGCGCTGGCACAGGTCGATATCGACCGGGTACTTGTTGTAGAAATCGCTTGCGGGGTCGGGGGAGAAGCGACCCTGGGCTGCCAGGAAATCGTCCCAGGGCACTTTGCCCTTGCCGTGCGTACGGGTCTCGCCCTCAACCTGGTAAGCAGCAGTGGCGCCGCCAAACACAAAGCCGTCGGGGAACTGCATGGGGTTGGTCATGAGTCATCCTTTCTGTGGGAATCGAATAGGGAGAGGTGCCCGAACAGGGGATCCGGGCACCAACAGAGGGAGGAAACTAGTCGAGGTTCTCGCGGAGCCACTTAATGGCGCCAGCGGGGTCGCGAGTAAGGTCGATATATTCCTTACCGCGCGGGGCGAGCAGCTTAATGCCCAGGCGATCGGTGTCGGCCTTCATGTCGTTGTAGTAGCTACGGACTTGCGGGGCAAGCACGATAACGTCGTACTGATCCATGATGGCAGTGTGCTGGCCATAGGCGCCTGCGGAGGAAGCAATATTCTCTCCGGTCTGCGCAGCACCTTCCTTGATGGCGTTGGCGAGCATGGCAGAGGTGCCGGCGCCGGCGCACAGGACGAGGACCTTCAGGCCGTCGACATCCTTCTTGGCGGATGCGTCGGCGGCGGGCTCGGGCTGGTCGGCGACAGGCTTGCTGTCGGCGGCGGCAACAGTCGTCTCGACGGAAGCGGTAGCCTGCTCGACAGCGGGCGCAGGGGTGCTGGCGGCGATGGTGGCAGCACCATCGGATTCAAGACCCAGCTCGGCGGCGCGCTCGGCCTCCTGGTCGCAGAGCAGCTTATCGTATGCCTTCAAGAACGGCAGGTAGATGATGGCGTCCAGCAAGATGATGATCGCGACAAACACCAGGGCAATAAGCTGGAAGTTCGTGGTGATGAAAATGCCGATGGGGGCGGGGGTGGCCCAAGGCACCACGAAGGAGAAGCCGTTCATGCCCACATTGTCGATAAAGAACTTGGCAACGCTTACGTTGACGCAGCCGGCGGCAACAAAGGGGATGAGCATGTAGGGGTTAAGAATCATCGGCGCGCCAAAGAGCAGCGGTTCGTTGACGGCGAAGGCAACAGGAACAATCGAGGCCTTACCGACAGCTTTGAGCTGCTTGGACTTCATAAAGAGAATCAGCAGAAGCGGCACGATGAACGTGGCGCCGGTGCCGCCGAACTCACCCACGAGCGACATGTTAAAGGTGAGGGAATGGGCGGGGTGACCACCGGCCAGCAGAACCTGCAGGTTCTCGGCCTGGTTGGCAAGACGGATGGGGTCGATGCCCGGCTGGACAATCGAGGGGCCGTGGACGCCGATGAACCAGAAGAACGCGGTGGCTGCCTGGATAAGGATAAGGCCAGGATAGGTTTCTGCAGCGGTAAAGAGCGGGGAGAGCAGTTTGATAAGCAGCTCGGAGAACGGAACGCCTATGAGGTTGCGCACGACGACATCGATGATGCCGCAGATGATGACGGCGCCGCCAAAGGGGATGATGTCACGGAAGTTCTGAGCGATGGCGCCCGGGACCTCCTTGGGCAGCTTAATGGTCAGATCGCGCGAGACGCAGAACTTATAGACCCACACGGTAATGAACGCGGCGATATAGGCCGAGAACAGGCCGCGCGTACCCATGCTGGTGCAATCGAAGACCGAAAGCTCGGAGCCGTTGAACTTGGTGGTGAACTGCGTAACAGCGAGCAGCAGCATGCTGCACTGGGCGGCCACCATGGTGGAACCGTCGTTGAGCACTTTGCCGGCGGGCATGCGACGGTTCATAGAAGCCGTAAAGTTCTTGGCAGTGGTGCCGGCGACCATGATGCCCATGACGCCCATGGTGAAGTTGTACAGCTTGTTGCACCAGTCGATGAGCGGCTGGGGCAGCGTGATGCCGACTACGCCGGGAAGGGTGGCGATCAACAGGAAGATCGAAGAGGTGAGGACGATTGGCATGCACCCAAGGAATCCGTCTTTGATGGCCTGGAGGTAGATGTTCCTCGAGATCTTCTCAAAGAACGGTTGATGCTTTTCGAGCATCTTTACGATGGCGTCCATAGAGCTCCTTTGCTGCTTGATGCGTGATGCACGTGGATGGAACTGGTCGTCGATGGATGGTCAGGACTGCCCGGAAACCTTCCTGCTTAAGGAAGGCATTGCGAAATGACAACGTAAGACATTTCGTTAATGACAACGTAAGACATTTCTGGAAGAGCAACAAGGATTTACGGGTGAGTGGTCGATATTGTCCGGTAAACGGCTGATTTGTCAGTCGGGCAGGTAGTGTATGCTAGAACGCAAAAAACAAGCGATGCAAAACCGACTGGAGAAGTAGTGGCAACGATGGACAAGAAAAATGTCTCAATGAACGATGTGGCAGTTGCCGCGGGCGTTTCTCTCAAGACGGTGTCGCGCGTGATCAACGAGCCCGATAGCGTGCGCGAGTCGACGCGCGATAGGGTCCATGCTGCCATGGAGGCGCTCGGGTTTCGAACCAACTTTGCCGCGCGTTCACTCAAGTTGGGCCGTTACGGGTGCATTGGCGTCGTGCTGTTTCACTTGTCAGGCGGTGCCGTGGATATGATTGACGGCATCGCCGATGCCGCCGAAGAACGCGGCTTTGCGCTCACGATGATTAAGAAGTGCGCAGGGGAGAAGATGACCCTTGCCGATGCGGCGCGCAGAATGTCGCAGCTGCCTGTTGATGGCATGATCTTCAACCTGCGTCAGATGGTCGATGACTTTGATACCTTTGAGGCTCCGAAAGACCTCAAGACGGTGATTATCACGCCGATGGAGCATCCTACCTGCTCCACCGTCAGTGACGACCAAGAGGGCGGCGCGCGCATAGCGTGCGAGTACTTCTTGAATCACGGGCACAAGAACGTGTATTTCGTTTCGGGTAAGAAAGAGTCGCTGTCGAGCCAGTGCCGTATGAAAGGTTGGCGTGCGGCGCTCGAGGCGCGTGGCATTGAGCCGCCCGAGCCTCTGCAAGGCGATTGGAATGCGGACAGTGGTTATGCCGCGGGCCTTGTGCTTGCCGATAAACCCGATTGCACGGCGGTCCTCGCTGCTAACGACTGCATGGCAAACGGCGTGATGGTGGCTCTACGTGACAAAGGGCTCAGTGTGCCCGATGATGTGTCCGTGATCGGCTTCGACGATGAGCTCTACAAGACGATTCCCAACTCGATTCTGACATCGGTGAAGTTTCGCCACCGCGAGCTGGGCATCCGTGCGCTCAACGAGGTCGTTGCGGGGCTGGAAGCCCCGAGCTCCAGAAGCCGTACGCTTGTCTCGGGCGTGCTGGTCGAGCGTTCCAGCGTAAAGGACCTGCGGGCGTAGACGTGCTCGGCCTGTTTGTCTCAATCTGTAACAGGTAGGGCCGAAAATCTCAGCTAGATGTTACAGATTTAGACAATTCGGCCCCGCCTATTCCATTTGTCTCGATCTGTAACAGTTAAGGGTGAAATAACCAGCTAGATGTTACAGATCGAGATTTTTGGCCCGGCCTATTCTGTTTGTCTTGATTTGTAACAGCTAGGACCAAAAAACTCGGCTAGATGTTACAGATCGAGACAAACGTGCGGCACTGTCCGCTCAAAAAGGCCGGGGGCGGCGCGCTGTGTGACGTGCCGCCCCCGGCTGAGAAATGGGGACAGGTTATGTGGGCAGGCGACCCCGTCAGCCGCTAGTCCAGACGACGGGTCTGCGCCACGTGCTTGTACCAGTAGGCGCTTGCCTTGGGCGTGCGCTTCTGGGTTTCAAAATCTACGTAGAAGAAGCCATAGCGCTTGTTGTAGCCATTGGTCCAGGAGAACTGATCCTGCAGGCTCCACAGGAAGTAGCCGCCCACGTTGACGCCTACCTCCATGGCCTTGAGCAACCAGCGCAGGTGCTGCTCGATATAGTCGATGCGCGGCTGGTCGTCCACAAAACCGTCCTTGTAGGGGTCCTTGTAGCCCATGCCGTTTTCGGTAATGAAGATCTGCTTGTAGTTGGGATAGCGCTGCTTAATGTAGACGAGCAGATCGAACAGGCCCTCGGGATAGATGATCCAGTCCCAGTCGGTGGTGGGGATACCAGGCTTGTTTACGTGCTCGCCAATGCCCTTGACGCGCCAGCGGCCGGTGCCCTTCTCGCCCGTACCGTTGTGGTGCAGGTCGTTCTCGCCATCGTAAGCCTTGAGGAAGCGGCACTGGTAGTTGTTAACGCCCAGGTAGTCGTTGTAGAGCGCGGCCTCGCGCATGATTTCCAGATCCTCGTCCAGGATCTCGATGGTGCCGCCCGAGACGGCAGCCAGGCGGTTGGCGCACTCGAGGGTGTCGGGGGCATAATCGCCGCGGAAGGTGGCGTCGAGCAGAAACTGGTTCTGCAGCACGTGCTCGTTGTTGGCGGCTTTGATGTCGGCGGGGTCGTTCTCGTTGAGCGGGTACTTAAACTCCAACGACTGAATGACGCCGATCTTGCCCTTAAAACCGCCGTTGTGGAAGGCCAGTACTGCCTTGGCGTGGGCGAGCATCATGTTGTGCTCGCACTGGAAGGCCTCGGCAAGATGCGCCTTGACGCCACCGGGGAAGGTGCCCTCGATGTAGGTGTTGGAGGCGTCGGCCCAGATCTCGTTAAAGGTGAACCAGTAGGTCACCTGGTCGGCGTACTCCTTAAAGCAGAAGGTGGCAAAGTCCACAAAGGCATCGATGGTCTCGCGGTTGAGGAAGTCGCCCTTCTCAAAGAGGGCAAGCGGCGTGTCAAAGTGATGCAGCGTGACGAACGGCTCAACGTGGTGCTTATGGCACTCGGCGAAGAGATCGTGGTAGAACTGCACGCCCTCGGGGTTGATCTCGCCGGTGCCGTTGGGGAAGATGCGGCTCCAGGCAATGGAGAGGCGAATGCCGTTGATGCCGAACTCCTCGCACAGCCCCAGGTCGACGGGGTACTGGTTGTAGAAGTCCGAAGCGGGATCGGGGGAAAAGCGCCCCTGGGCCTCCAAGAAGTCGTCCCAGGCGACTTTGCCCTTACCGTGGGTGCGGGTCTCGCCCTCTACCTGGTAAGCAGCGGTAGCGCCGCCAAAGACAAAGTCCTCGGGAAACTGCGCAGGCGGGTTGGTGACACTAGCAGGGTTAACGGACATGATGATCCAATCGTCTAAATCGAAGGGCCAGCCGGCTGTGGATGGTCGGCTGGCCTTGGGCGTTACTTACTTCGAAAGTTGCTCGCTTACGAAGGCGAGAGACTTATCGCCGTTCTGGGAGAGCTCGATGTACTGCTTACCGCGACAGGCGACGCACTTGTTGCCCACGCGCTCGCAGTCCTTCTGCAGGTCGGCCAAGTAGCTGGCAGCCTGCGGGGCTAGGACGACCAGGTCAAAGTCGGGGAGCATGTCGACGTGGTTACCATATGCCTCGGCAGCGGTCTCAAGATCGATGCCGCGCTCCTTGGCGGCCTTGGCCAGCGCGTTGGCGAGCAGGCCCGAGGTTCCGCCACCCTGGCAGAGCACGAGCACGCGCTTGCCGTTGAGGTCGCTGGCGGTCGTTGCCTCAGTGGGGACAGCGGCGGGGGCGTCGGCCTTCACGGCCTCGGCAGCGGCGCCGGCGGCAACGCTCTTGGCATCGGCCTTGCCCTGGAAAGCGTCGTTGAGCTTGGCGGCCTTCTCGGCGTTCTTGGCGGCGAGCTCCTCCTCGGAAATCTCGGCCTCCTCGGCGCACTTCTGGGCGTCATAGGCGCGGAAGAACGGATAGTACAGCACAAAGTCGACGACCAGGATAAGGGCGAGCATCACAAAGGCGAGCGGCTGGAAGCCCAGGCCCATGATGGTGCCGATGGGGCCGGGGACGGTCCAAGGCAGCGTGTACATAAAGCCGTTCATGCCCAAGAAGTCGATAAAGATCTTGAGGATCCAGATGTTGGCGATCGGGGCAAAGACAAACGGGACAAAGAAGACGGGGTTGAGCACGATGGGCGCAGCGAACAGCAGCGGCTCGTTGACGGCAAAGCAGACAGGGACGATGGCGGCCTTACCGACGGCGCGCATCTCCTGGGACTTAGCCAGGAAGCAGAACATAAAGACCAGGACGAGCGTGGCGCCGGTGCCGCCCATGCAGACGACGAAGTACTGGGCACCCTGGGTCAGGACAGCGGAAGCGTGCTGGCCAGCCTGGAACGCAGCCAGGTTGTCGGTCATGTTGGCAACGAGAGCGGCGGCGATGGCGGGCTCGACGATCGAGGGGCCGTGGACGCCGACGAACCAGAAGAGGCTCATGGCGCCGTAAATCACAGCGAGGCCGATATAGCCGTCGGCAGCGGTGAACAGGGGCTGGAACACCTGGATGACGCCCTGGGCAAAGCAGAAGCCAAAAGCAGCGCGGAAGACGATGTCAAAGACCCAAAAGACGGTGATGCAGACGGAGAAGGGGATGATGTCCTTAAAGGTCTGCGAGATGTTGGGCGGAACCTGCTCGGGCATCTTGACGGTGATGTTGCGCTTGATAAAGAACTTGTAGATGATGCCGGTCACAAACGCAGCGATGAAGGCGGTCAGCAGGCCCTTGGAACCAAGGTAGGTGGTGTTGAAACCGCTGGCGGCGTCCGTGGCGATCGTGTCGCTCGAAAGGAGCAAGAAGCCGATGATGGCCGCGCACATGCATGAGATAAAGTTGATCTGGTTGTTCTTGGGCAGGTCGCGGTTCTGAGCGTCGGCGAAGTGCTTGGCGGTGGTGGCGGCGCAGGCGATGGCCAGGATGCCCATGGAGTAGTTGTAGCACTTCCACAGAGCGTTGTTGATGTCATCGGGCCAGTAGAAACCCCAGATGTTGGGGACCGAGGCTACCAGGCAGAAGATGGACGAGAAGATGATGATGGGGATGACGGAGATAAAGCCGTCGCGGATCGCCTTGAGGTACTTGTTGCGGGCGATCGCGTTGAAAAAGGGCTGGCCCTTTTCGATAGTGGCGATGAGTTGCTCCATGCAATGCTCCTAAGAGTCGGTGGGTTAGCAACGATGGTAGCTTTTGACGTTCGGTTGCCAAAATGTTGACGTTGCCATTTTGTGACACAAAAAAAGACGCGAACCGTCGATTCCTTACGCGTAAACGTTTGAGCCGCCCGGTGGCTCTGTGTTTGCACAATGGCAACGTTAACATTTTGGCGACAAAAGCCGTTCGGGGAAGCAAAAATGTCGGTGAACGGTAGGTTTTGGGTGGTGAGCGTATGGTGGGGGAGGCGTTAGATATACTTGAAGACGTTTCATTTGACTGCGTAGGGTGCCACCAATGGCATCGTTGACATAGAAAGATCGACCTATGGCCGCTGTTAAAAAATCGGTATCCGTCAAAGACGTGGCGCGCCTCGCGGGCGTCTCGGAGCAGACGGTCTCGCGCACCGTGCACGATTCGCCCAGCGTGCGCCTCGAGACCAAGGAGCGCGTGCGTGCCGCCATGCGCGAGTTGGGGTATCGCCCCAATTTTGCCGGTCGATCGTTGCGCCGTGGCAAGTTTAAGACCGTTGGCGTCGCCATGTTCAACATTACCGGTACCGGCAACCTCGACCGTATGGAGGGCTTTGCCGCCGCGGCCGACAAACATGGCTATGCCATCACCCTCACTAAAGTAGACGGGCATCCGTATACCCTCGAGAGCGCATCATCGCGTATGAGCGCGCTGCCGGTAGACGGCATGGTCGTGATCATGAATCGCATGCCGGCGGACTTTGGCACCTTCGAGCCGCTGCCCGGCATGCAGACGGTGCTCGTTACGATGTTGGAGCACCCGCTCTGTTCAACGGTCGATAACGACCAGTTCGATTGTTCGCGTCAGGTGGTCGAGTACTTGCTGGGGCGGGGGCACAAAACCGTGCACTTTATCTCGTGTCCCGAGCGCTCGCTTTCGGGCATGCGGCGCGAGGAAGGCTGGCGCGAGACATTGCGCGCGCATGGTATTGAGCCACCGCGACTCGTTCGTGGCGATTGGACGGCACAGAGCGGGTATGCTGCCGGTCAGGCTCTGGCGGACGATCCGACCTGTACGGCCATTTATGCTTCCAACGACGCCATGGCCTACGGCTGCATTCGCGGACTCGAGTCGCGCGGAAAGCGCGTGCCCGAGGACGTGAGCGTGGCGGGTGTTGACGACAGCCTGGGCGATATCGTGCCCGACCGTCGTCTGACCACGGTGCGCTTTGACAACAAGCGCGTCGGCATGTGGGCGGTCGACAAGATTGCCGGCGCCGATGGGGGTGCGTCTGGCGTGGAGCATATGCTGATCCCCGGTGTGCTCGTAGAGGGCGATACGGTGCGCGATTTGCGTTAGGGTGCGGTCCTGTTTGGGTTGCCGCTAACTGTGTTCGATATTGTTCAGATTGGTTTAAAAACCGTTCACGGGCGAAAAGTGACCGTTCATAGTTCGAAATTACGTTTTGAGCTGTTCTTTTTTGTTTGAATGTTAATGTTTCTGTCATACAGAACGCAGCGCGTATGCCCGGACGCGATGCTCTCCATTGGTTCATATGTGAAAGGAACGCAATATGGCAACCAAAGAAGAAATCTCGATGGTTGGATTCGAGATTGTCGCATACGCAGGTGACGCCCAGACCGATCTGCTTGCAGCGCTCGATGCTGCTCGCGAGGGTGACTTTGAGAAGGCCGAACAGCTGCACAAGGATGCCAGCGATGCACTTATCGGCGCCCACGACACGCAGACCAAGCTGCTTTCGCAGGAGGCCGGCGGCGGCGAGATGGAGATGACCTTCATCATGGCTCACGCTCAGGACACCCTCATGACCACTATGATCTTGGAGAAGCAGGCCCGCTTTACCATCGATGCCTACAAGCGCATCGCCGAGCTCGAGGCCAAGCTCGCCTAACGAGCCTTCACAACCAAGTACCCTTCCAAAAGCCCTGCCGCTACCCGCAGCAGGGCTTTTTCTGTCCTCCTCCAAGTTGCGGTGAAATAGGGACTGAATAGGGGCCGGCGGGCGCAAAACAATCCCTATTCCACCGCAACTCATCCCGAGATAGTCATTGGGGACGTTCTTAAACGACTTGTCGTTGGGGACAGTCTTGGGGCTTCCGTTCGTCCTCCCGTTCGGTTTTTTACTGGGTGGGTATACTTCCATCCGCAATACAGGCCGGACTGAGGAGGTATCCAAATGCCGGATAACGGGTCAATACAAAAAAGAGACGCGAACGAGATGGCTCATGGGCGTCCTGTCCAGATAACCGAGCACACGACGGTAACCGAGCTGCAGCCCAGCCTGTCCGATGTCGTGTGCGCAAACAAAAAGCTGCAGATTGGCTTTATCGTTGCGCTCGTGGTACTGGCGCTGCTGTCGGGCTTTGTAGCTCGTCCGCATTTCGCCGATACCAAAACTTGGGACTCAACCATCGAGGTCATCGATCAAAAGAAAGGTAACGTACTGGCGCTCACGACCTCGTGCGTGGCGCTGTCTGCGGGCATCACTGCGTTGCCGGGTGATACGGGAACGCCGGTTGCCGAGCAGCTCGCACAGCTTTCGGGTAACTTGGGCATCGTGCTTGC
>CABQLM010000055.1 GCA_902465105.1 uncultured Collinsella sp. | reverse complement strand
TGGTTTCTGATGCGGCGCGCTGCGCGCCCCGCACAGGCTAAAGCCCGTAATCAAAAATGGCCCCACCCGGGGCCATCTTCGCTTACGCGGAGTGTTGGTGCGCGTCCCCGCTCTTATGCCTCACGCAGCCAGTCAAACGCCACGCGCGGGGTACCGTCGGACACATACACGATGCCAGCGCGCTCAAACCCCGCCTTGATGCTCGCACCCTGCATGGGTAGGTTGTCCCGATGCGTATCGATGCGCAGGTGGTCGGCATGCTCCTTGGCAAAGGCAAACATCGCAGCCGCGATACCGTGCGCGGTGCCGTCGGACGCCACACGGTGTAGCACGGCGTACGGGGCGTCACTGCGCCATTGGCCGTCCTCAATTACGTCGTAGCACTCGTCCGGGCCCGGCAAAAAGGCGAACGTCGCCACCACGCGGCCGTCGACTTCGCACACATAGCTGCCACCGGCGGCGATATCGGCAGCCAGCTGCTCCGCCGAGGGCGTACCCACCGGCCACTGCGTGGCATTACCGTGCGCGCGCATAAAGGCGTGGGCGGCGTCATAGATAGCCATGACGACGGGAATGTCGGTATCGAGGGTTTTTCTGATCATCACGCGGCGACCTCACGTTTATTGGTATCACTTTGATTGAGCAATGATACCAGCGTTTGAAGAGGGGCGCGAAGCAGATGGGAAGCAAAAAGCGAGCCGCCTGGTCAAAGGCCAAAAGCGAGTTTTTGGGCGCTGCCACCGGCGGCGATATGAGCGACCTGTTTGCGCGCGAGGACGAGCGCCGCGACGCTCTGGACGCCGAGCGCGATGAAGCCTGGCGCTACAAGTCGTGCGAGCGCAAAAACCGTTACGACACGCGTGCCGAGGCCGAGGCCGTTATGGCCGACTGCGAAAACCGCGGCAGGCGCGGGCTTGCCTGCTACAAATGCGAATACTGTGGCGGGTGGCATTTGACGTCGCATCCCTGGAAGTAAGCGTCGCATCGGCGCGGTGCTGACGCAGCGCGAGCCATCATGAACGTGTTACGGACGCGGCGACACCAGAACGTCGTAGCGCACGGCCTTGCCCGCGAGCTGATAGCTCGGCTTCATACCGGCAAGCAACGGTCCCTTCACCGGCCGCTTGATAACGACCTTACGCGGGTGCACCGCAAGCGCAGCTTCGACCAGCGTCTCCTCATCGGCACACGGCTGTTCCAGATGATGCAAGAGCTGGAACTTCTTTTTAACCGCCGCGCTCTTGGTGCGCTCGGGAAACATGGGGTCCAGATACACCACGTTGGGAGCCACGAGCTCGCCCTGCCCGATCAGCTCGGCTGTATGGCGAAGGCCGGCAACGCTATCCTCGCCCGCATGTAAGCGCATGCGCGCCACGGCTGCCGCAAGCGCCGGATCATCTGCCGCGCGATCTAAGGCATCCTTGAGGAGTGCCGCGATCACGCAATCCTGTTCATAGAGATCGACGGTAAAGCCCGCAGCCGCCAGCAACAGCGAGTCCTCGCCAAAGCCTGCCGTGGCGTCAATTGCCCATGGTTGCTCGACGCCTTTCGCGCGGGCAGCCTTTACCAGCAGCTCTTGCTGCAGGCGGCCCTGTTTGAGCCGTGGCAGCATGCGAGTAAAATCGGCACGCAACTCCATCGTGCCGTCGGTGAGCGTGAGGCCCTCGGACTTCCCGGTCAGCTCAAGCCCCGCGGCCCGAGCAACAGAAAAGGGATCGACGACGCCCATGGGCACTCCTTAACAAGCAAAACGAATACGCGAGCGCCGTTAATGCCAGCACCCAACCGTCCGCTATTGTCCCACATGCGACATGGTCCACAGCATCCCAATGCAAAGCACCGCCATCAATCCCGTGCACACGACGGCAATCACAGAATCACTCATACGCCTTCCCAACGACCGCGGCTCACGCACTTGCCCTGCTCCGTACATCATGGCTCCTCCTTAAGAACAGCTCCTTGTTACGGCCTCATCATCTCAGCGCCGCACATGAGCTGCCATCGATTTGGCTTACGTCCAGCTTTCCTTTTTGAAAGGTCGGATTGGGCTGCGTGGGCTCAAAGCGCTTTCAGGCGCATGCATCGCCGCGTTGAACTACAATGTGCTTCACCATATGTGCAGCACATGGGGTGCGCCAGGTTGGCGTACTCGTATCGAAAGGACCAGCCATGAGCAACGCCTGTAAATTACTCAAAATCCTATCGTTCTTCTTCTTTGTCGTCGGCATTCTAAGCGCAGGCATGGGTGCTACAGCGCTCTTTGCGGGCAGCGCGGCAGGCGATATCACGGGTGCCATGATCGTTTCTTGCATCGTCGTCATCGTATTGGGCGTCGTCGAAATTGTGACCGCCGTCTTTGGCATCCGCGCGGCAAACAATCCCGCCAAGGCTGGCGTTGTCTGGATTTGGTCCATCGTCTGCCTAGCATGTTCGGTCATCAGCCTGCTTCTCTCCCTGCCCCTCTTGGGTGGGACCGGCTCAAGCACCCCCGATTTTACCGGCCTGATTGTCAGCATTATCTACTTTGTACTTGCCAACCGCGTCAAAAAAGAGGGCATGGACCGTTTGAGCTAAGCCGCATCCTTGTCAATCGCTCAGTGACTCTGGTATATACGCCAATAAAAAGGGCCGATCGCGCAGCAACGCGGTCGGCCCTTTACGTTTACCCAGATAAAACCTACCAAAATAAACCTGTCCCTTTTTGGTAGGTTAGTGGCGGTACTCGGCAATGATGAAGTCGATATCGGTTTGGAGGGTTTCGAGGTTTGTCAGACGCTCTTTATCGGCAGGGCGTGTGCGGTAGTAGTACGGCGTCATCTGGAACACCGCCTCGATGTCGGTCTGCGTCGCCAGCGTAATGTTCGCGGACACCCGCTGCGTGCCGACCAGCTTAAGCTCTGTCGTCTTCGGAAGCTTTTCGTCGTTGAAGTACGGCGTGTCGTAGAGCACCTCCTTGAGCCCAAAGAGATGGCGGGCACCTGGCACCACGGTGTAAAGCGAGCCCTCGGGCGCCAGCACGCGGGCAAACTCGCGCTCGTTAAAGGGAGCAAAGAGCTCGGTCACCATATCGAAGGCGCCGTCTGCCACGGGGATATCCTTCATGTTGGCCACAAAGTAGGTCGCGTCGCCGCGCTTGGCGGCCAGGCGCACCATCTCTTTGCCCAGGTCAAAGCCGTAAGCGCCCACACCCGGCACCGCGCCCATGGCACTCGTGTAATAGCCCTCGCCGCAGCAAATATCGAGCAAGGCCAGCGGCTTGTCCGACGTAGCCGCGCACCGCTGAGCTCGTTCGCGCACTAGCTCGACCATCGCATCGCGCAACGGCGCATAGTAACCGCGATTCAGGAAGTCACGACGGCTGCGTGCCTGCGACTTGGGATCGCCCATGGAGTCACCGCTCTTGGACGAGCACAGTAGATATAGATAGCCCTCACGAGCGCGGTCAAACCGGTGTCCGCCCGCGCATGCAGCACCGCGTTCGTCATCCACCAGCGGCTCATGGCAAACGGGACACAACAACATGGCAACTCCTTAGCGCGAACAACACAACGCCCACCATTGTCTCACGCCTCCCCCGCCTAGTCATTTAAGAACGTCCCCAATGACTAGGTAATTAGGAGTATCATCGACTGCGCAAATGAGTATTGAAACGCATGTTAGAGATTGAGAGCGCATGGCTGACACTGCATCTAAGCACATTGACATGACCACCGGCTCGCTGTGGCGCAATATTCCCCTGTTCGCCTTCCCCGTGGCCGCCACGAGCATCTTGGAGCAGCTGTCGAACCTCATCGCCACGGTCATCATCGGTAACTTCTCGGGCGACCAGGGAACCCTCGCCATGGCGGCGGTCGGCTCCAATGTTCCGCTTACCAGTCTTATGCTCAACCTGTTTATTGGCATGTCGCTTGGCTCCAACGTGGTCATCGCCAACGCCATCGGCCGCAACGATCAGAACATGGTCAAACGCGCCGTCCATACCTCGATTTTAATGGCGCTCGTAGGCTTTGTCGTCATCGCGCTGGGCGAGATCTTTGCCGAGCCCATGCTCGCCGCGCTCAACGTTCCCGCCGAGACCATGCCGCTCGCTTCGCTCTACCTGCGCGTCTTTTTACTGAGCATGCCCTCGATTTTGCTTTACAACTTTGAGGCCGCCATCTTCCGCTCCGTCGGCATCACCCGCATGCCGCTGCAGGCGCTTGCCGTGTCCACCGTCCTCAACATTGGCTTGGACCTCATCTTTGTCCCCGTACTCCACTGGGGCGTCGCGGGCGTCGCCATCGCCACCGCTATCGCCTACACCGTCAGTGCCGCTACGCTCTTTATCCGCCTGCTCAAGACCGACTCCGTCGTCCGCGTCACCCCACGCGACCTGGCTATCGACCCCGTCGCCCTCAAGCGCATCGTCAAGATCGGTCTGCCCGCCGGCATCCAGAGCGCCGTCTTTGCCGTCGCCAACATCATCATCCAGTCTGCCATCAACAGCCTGGGCACCGAGGTCATGGCGGCATCGAGCGCCGCCATGAGCCTGGAGTACGTGTGCTACAACCTGCTCAACAGCTTTAGCCAGGCTTGTACCACCTTTGTGGGACAAAACCACGGTGCCCGCCAGATCGACCGCTGCACCAAAACACTCAAGGTCTGCCTGGTCGAAGGCGGTATCGTTGCACTCACCACGATTATCGTTATTGTCGGCCTGGGGCGCGAGATCTTGTCGCTGTTCAACAGCGATCCCAACATCGTCTCGATCGGCTATATCCGCGTGTGCTCGATCTTCCCTGCGTACGCCTTTAGCATGTTCTACGAAAACATGTCAGGCTACCTGCGCGGCTTTGGTATCTCGCTCACGCCCGCCCTCATCACCATGATCTGCGTCTGCGGCATCCGCTTCTATTGGGTGTTTTGCGTGTTCCCGCACTTCCGCACCTTTGCGAACATCATGATGGTCTACCCCATCAGCCTGGGCACCACGGCGTTCTTTATGGTCGTGGCGGTATTGCTCTGCCACCCCGCACGCACCTATCGTGCCACCCAAGCCAAAGCGACAGCCCGCTAAACACCGCACTCAACGCCACGCCAGTCATTAATTGACAATATGTGAGCTCATATAGTCGATAAAGCGCCTCGTGGCGATGGGCATGGTGTCCCAGCTGCGCCAGGCGGCCACCACGTCGCGCGAAGGAGCGTGCACGATGGGCCGCACGCGAATATCGGCCCGCATGCCCTCAACGGTACGGCGATACAGCATGCTCACGCCTAGACCTTCCTCCACCATCGCCATGATGGTATAGTCGTCGGTCACCTCACTCGTCACGTGCGGCGACAGCCCATGCGTTGCGAATGCATCGAGCACCAGACTCTGTTCGCCCTCATCCAGCAACACAAACGGCTCAGACGCCAGGTCGGCGAGTGTCACCTTTTCCTTTACCGTCAGCGGATGCGCGGCCGGCAACAATGCCACCAACTCGTCGTGATAGACGACGCGCTTCTCGAGCCCAGCGGTAAATCCGCGTGCCGTAAAACAAAAATCAACCACGCCATCGTGCACCCATTGAGCGTTGCGCGTGTAATCGCCCTGCTTGAGGGTGAAGCGTACGCCCGGGTGCAGCGCACCAAAGTCGCGGATCACGCGCGGCAACACGGTTCGACTCACGTTGGTAAACGTCGCAATGCGAATATCGGTCGACGAAAGCCCCAGCAGCTCCTGGCGTTTGCCCTCGAGCTCGGCCTCGGCAGTCACAATCTGGCGCAGGTACGGCAGATATTGTTTACCGTCGCGCGTAAGCGAAACGCCCTGCTTACCGCGCTCGATAAGCGTGGTACCCAGCTCGCGCTCGAGCGCCTTGACGGCCTGGCTCACCGCACTTTGCGTATAGCCCAGCTCGTCCGCCGCACGTTTCAGACTGCCGCAATCGACCACCATACATACAATCTGATACCGCGATGCCATCGTGCCTCCACATCGATGTAGCCGTAAAACGTTTTGCCAGGGCTTTTCGCACCCGCTTTAGCATTTCTTAATCATACTGAAGATACATTCGCTTTACTACATCCAAATCTGGGAGCAGAATCCTTTGTGCGAAACCGTTCTGTAACAAAAGGAGTCCCATGGATCGCAAAAAAGCAATCGCGCTCTCATTTTCCGTTCCCGTCGCATGGGGCTTTTCGTATCCCCTCATGAAGATCGGTATGGACAGCATGAATGCCACGAGTATCGTCGCGCTACGCTGCATCATCGCCTTTGTGGCCTGCCTGCTGCTCTTCCACAAGCGCGCGTTCCGTATCAACCGCGACCTTATGGTCCGCGCCGCCATCATCGGCGCCATTATGGCAACCGAGCTCACCTGCATGTGCCTGGGCTCCAGCCTCACCTCCGCCTCCACTGCCGGCTTTTTGCAGAGCCTGACGGTCGTGATCGTGCCGTTTGCCAACGCCGCCCTGCTGCGCCGCGCCCCCGAACGCAAAGTGCTTGTCGGCACCGCCATCGTCACCTGCGGCATGCCGCTGCTCTCGGGCGCCGACTTTACCAGCCTGAATCCCGGCGCGATCATCATGCTGCTCTCCGCTTTTGTCTATGCCGGCCATATCATTGTGGCAAAGCGCTTTGTCGAAGATGTCAATCCGCTTGCTCTGGGTGTTTGGCAGCTGGGCTTTGGCGGCCTGTTCTCTGGCATCGCCGCATTCACCTTTGGCGGCTTCACGCTTCCCGGCACGCCTAACGAGATCGTCGTTGTCGTCGCGCTCGCACTCATCTGCTCTGCCTACGGCTTTATCACCCAGACGCTCGTGCAGCCCCACGTGCCCGCCGAGACCACCGGCTTCGCTTTCTCACTCGAGCCGGTCTGCTCTGCCGTCTTCTCCTTCTTCCTGGTCGGCGAGGTCCTAAGCCCCATCGCCTTCTTTGGCGCCGCTCTCATCCTCACCGGCGTCATGGTGGCAACCGTGCAGCTCCCGCGACTTCATGCGCATACTCACGACCATACCCGCATGGCAGGAACGCCCGAGCGGGCCTCGTAAGCGCCTCACCTTTTGTAGCCACGACACTAAGGTCTCCGGACGCCTTTACAATAGATGCCAACAGAGCATCTGCCATAAAGGAGCCCCATGGACACCGCAACTCGCGACCGCAACATAGCAACTTGGTTGGACGATGCGCCGCAACCGGTACGTGACGCTACGAACCAGCTGCTCGAGCGCATCGCCCTTTTGCGTGCCGAGCAAACCATCTACCCGGCACAAGACGACATCCTCAATGCCCTCGCCTACACGCCGGCCGACCAGGTCAAGGTTGTCATCTTGGGTCAAGACCCCTATCACGGGCCCAACCAGGCCATGGGGCTGTCGTTTTCGGTCCCCACGACGCAAACCAAGTTGCCGCCAAGCCTGCGCAACATCTACAAGGAACTCAAAGCCGATCTGGGTTGCCCCATTCCCGCCACGGGAGATCTAACACCATGGGCACAACAGGGCGTCCTGCTTCTCAACACCACGCTCACCGTGCGCGAGCATGCCGCCAACTCGCACGCCAAGCTGGGCTGGAGCACGCTCACCGACTACGTTATCGAACGCTGCTGCCAGCTGCCCCAGCCGGTAGTCTTTTTGGCATGGGGCCGCTTTGCCCAGCAGATGGTCGAAGGCAAGCTCGCCACTACCGGCGCGGGCAAGGCAACCGGCAAGTTCTGCCTGGCCTCCACGCACCCCTCGCCGCTTTCGGCCAACCGTGCCACGGCAGAACTCCCCGCCTTTATGGGGTCGCACCCCTTCTCCGCCGCCAATCGACTACTCGAACAGCACTGCTCGACCCCCGTCAACTGGACTTGCCTCGGCTAAAAATCGATACATCAAAAAACGCGCCCGATGGCTTTCCGCCGGGCGCGTTTTCTATTCGGGCCATATAAATTGTGTGCGGCCGGCCTCGCCACCGTCAATGAGCAGACTCTGTCCGGTCATAAACCGGTTGGTCACGCCCACAAAGTAAATCCACTCGGCGATCTCTTGGGCAGTGGCCCAGCGTTTAAGCGGCGTGAGCTCCATAATCTGGCTCCACAGGTGTTCGTCTTCCATCACGCAACGGTTGAGCGGCGTGATAACGCCGCCCGGGTCCACACTGTTGGCGATGGCCCGAGGTGCCAGGCGGTTTGCAAGGTTCTTGGTGTAGGCGATAACGCCGCCTTTGCTGGCGGCATAGACGGGAAACTCCGAACCCGTATGGCCGCTCGCCGACCCCACATTGACCACGGATTTGATAGCCGGCGCCGGCTTGGCGGCAAGCCCCTCCCCCACAAAGGCGTAGCGCTCGGTCACGTTGATGGTGCCACACAGGTTGGCGGCAATGTCATCGGCCGAATCCTGCGTGCCGGCAACGTTCACGATCACTTGGGGTTCAAGGTCGCCTGGAAACGAGCCCGGCTCGCGGACATCAACAATCAGATGGCGGTAGCGCTCGTGTTCGATCGCCGCCGGCAGCAGATCAAAGCCCACGACCTCGTGGCCCTCGTCCAAAAAGCGCTGCACGCATGCGGCTCCGATACCGCCCGAAGCACCCGTGATCAAAACCCGCATACTTGCTCCTTAGGCGGTTGCGTGGCGCTCGAGGTACTCGGAGCCCACATTCTCGCGCTCCCAGCCGCGCACGACCTTGTAGCCAACGGGGCTTAGGAAGACCTCACACATCAGCTCGGCGATGGCACCCGTCAGCGAGCACATAAGGACCTGCACCCAGGTCCAACCAAAGAACGTGTGGCTCACCACAATGGCAAAGACCAGGTTGTCGATAAACTGGCCAACACCCGTAGACACATAGGAGCGGAAGGCGAAGCTCGCAAAATTATTCTTTTTGAGCATACGACCAAGCGACTGGTTGAGTGTGGAATTAACCACAGCAGAAACGAGCATTGCCAGCGAAGAGCCCAGCACCACGTACCAGGTGCCGCCAATGGTGGCGTTAAGGGCAGTGTTGACCTCGATCATGCCCGTGTCGTAGTAGGCGCCCCACATGCCGGGCGTGAGCGAGCATGCCCAAAAGCACAGGCTCACGGCCAGGTTGACCAGCAGCGCGAGGATAGAGATTTTGATGGATGCCTTGGCGCCAAAGCGCTTGCAGATCATGTCCTGGCACAAAAACGAAACCCAGCTCACCACAAAGCCGCAGTCGAGTGCCAGATACGGCAGGCTGATAAGCTCTTTGTTAGCCAGCAGGTTCATCATGATAACGCTCACGAAAAACAGCGAAACCGTTGCCGCGGGAATGCTCCGCAACAGGACCTTGTAGTCCTCCATGACCTTCTTGATCATTATGTACTCCTTTGGTTTTAGGTTTAACGAGCAGGATATCGGACCCGAACTGCTCGAACGTCTCGGTCTTGAGACGACGGTGGGTATGATAGCCGCTCACGCGGCATCAGGCAAGCAATCGGCGCGGCGGCCCCGCAGGGCCACCGCACTGGTGCGTTAAAAGGCTACGTTGCCAAACTCCGACAGGATAAGGTCGGGATTGTGGTCGGTTGCCCAATCCACGTTCCACGGGCTCGTAAACAGCAGCAACTTACCGCCGCGCATGTCCTCGACGCGCAGGGTGTCGCGCGTGAGCGAAAGAGCCGGGATATCGATGGTATCGGGATCGTTCTGGATCCAGCGGATGTCCGTATAGGGCAGCGGCTGGCGACGAACCTCAACACGGTACTCGGCCTTGAGGCGGCGCTCGAGCACCTCAAACTGTAGCACGCCAACCACGCCCACAATGACGCTCTCCATGCCGGCACCCAGCTCGCGGAAGATCTGGATGGCGCCCTCCTGGGCAAGCTCCTCCATACCCTTGACGAACTGCTTGCGCTTGAGTGTGTCGACCTGCGTAATGCGAGCGAACATCTCGGGGGCAAACGTCGGGATCTGCGGATACTGCACGTGGCGCTTGCCGGAGCACACGGTGTCGCCGATGCTAAAGATACCCGGGTCGAACAGGCCTACGATATCGCCCGCGTACGCCTCGTCCACGATGGCGCGATCATCGGCCATCATCGAGGTACCCGTGGCAAGCTTGAGTTTGCGGTTGCCCTGCATGTGGAAGGCATCCATGCCGCGCTCGAATTTGCCCGAGCAAATGCGCACAAAAGCGATGCGGTCGCGGTGGTTCTTGTCCATGTTGGCCTGGATCTTAAACACAAAGCCGCTAAAGTCGTCGCGGCAGGGATCGACCGGTTCGCTGGTAAGCGTATCGGTATAGGCGCGCGGCGTCGGGGCCAGACGCAGGAACTCCTTGAGGAAGGGCTCCACGCCAAAGTTGGTAAGTGCCGAGCCAAAGAACGCCGGGCTCAGCTTGCCGCAGGCCACGGCATCCAAGTCGAGCTCGTCGCCGGCGCCGTCGAGCAGCTCGATGTCGTCCATCAGGTTCTTATGGTTTTCCTCGCCGATGAGCTCATCCATGGAAGGATCGCCCAGCTCGGCCTCGACCTCGGCGACCTTCTTGGTGGCGTTGGCATGACCGTCGCCCTCAAAGGCAATGACGCGACGGGTCTGACGGTCGAACACGCCGCGGAAGTTGCGGCCACTGCCGATCGGCCAGTTCATGGGATACGTATTGATACCCAGGACGTTCTCGATCTCTTCCATGAGCTCAAACGGATCGCGAGCCTCGTGGTCGAGCTTGTTCACAAAGGTAAAGATGGGGATGTGGCGCAGCGTACAGACCTTAAAGAGCTTTTTGGTCTGGGCCTCGACGCCCTTAGCGCCGTCGATGACCATGACCGCGGCGTCGGCGGCCATAAGGGTACGGTAGGTATCCTCCGAGAAGTCCTGGTGGCCGGGGGTATCGAGGATGTTGACGCAGGCACCGTTGTAGGTGAACTGCAGCACCGAGGAGGTAACGGAGATACCGCGCTCCTTCTCGATGTCCATCCAGTCCGAGACGGCATGCTTGGCCGAGCTCTTGCCCTTGACCGAGCCGGCGGTCTGAATGCTACCGGTATAGAGCAGCAGTTTCTCGGTAAGCGTGGTCTTACCGGCGTCCGGGTGGCTGATGATCGCGAATGTGCGGCGCGACGAGATTTCATCCGACAGGCTTGCCATGCGGATCCTTTCTTGCATTGAGTGCATTACGTCGTTGTAACCGCACTATTGTAGCCGCGAAATCTCGCTCTAGGGCACCTATCAGGACAAATTCATCAGTTGGGGCCTGGACGAATGACTGTTTACGGTGTTCTGCGGCAAATTGTCTCAATCTGTAACAGGGAGACGGGTTTTGGTCTCTACCTGTTACAGATCAAGACGAATAGGTAAGCGGGCAAATAACACCTCAATCTGTAACAGCAAGCGACCCAAAACGAACCTAGGTGTTACAGATTGAGATTTTTTTGGAGTAAGCACGGCGCCGGCGGGCTTACTCCACATTTGCCTCTTGCAGAACTGTGCATAGTGTATATACTGTGCTTACCGGTTATATACACGTGTAGCCCATCAGCTAAGGAGCCGCTGTGGACATCATCCTATCCAATTCGAGCGATAAGCCCATCTACGAACAGATATCCTCGCAGATCAAAGCTCAGATCTTATCGGGCACGCTCGCCGCGGGAGCCAAACTCCCCAGCATCCGTGCACTCGCGAGCGACCTGGGCGTGAGCGTCATCACCACCAAGCGCGCCTACGCCGACCTGGAGCAGCTCGGCTTTATCTGCACCGTGCAGGGCAAGGGCTGCTTTGTCGCCGAGGGCAACCAAGAACTCTTGCGTGAAAACCAGCTCTGCCATAGCGAAGAGTTACTTGCGAAAGCGGCAAGCCAAGCCGAAGCCTTGGGCGTCACGCGCGACAAGCTACACGAAATGCTCGACCTCGTGGCCCCCGAAACCATGCAGTAGCCATCTGCAAGAAAGGCTATACCATGCAAAACCTTTTAGAACTCAAAGGTATCTCACGCCGTGTGAGCGACCGTTTTTCGCTGCGTGATGTCACACTCGCTGTGGAGCCCGGCCAGATTGTCGGCTTTGTGGGTGCCAACGGCGCCGGCAAAACCACGACGATTCGAGCCGCGCTCGGGCTTATAAAGCTCGATGCCGGCGAGGTGCACCTGTTTGGGCAGCGCTGTGGCGCCGACGCGCCCGATGAAGCGCAGCGTTGTCTGCGCACTCGTGTCGGCCTCGTGCTGGACACATGCCCCTTCCCTTCCACACTCAAGGTGGCCGAAGTTGAGGCACTCGTAGGCCCGGCGTACCCCATGTGGAATCGCGAAACGTTCAGCGGACTCATCAACCGATTTGGCCTCGATCCCAAGGCAAAGGTCAAGGACCTCTCTCGCGGCATGGGCATGAAGTTGCAGCTTGCCTGTGCGCTCAGCCACAATGCCAAACTGCTCGTTTTGGACGAAGCTACCGCAGGCCTTGATCCCATGGCGCGCGACGAGCTGCTCGACGAGCTGCTCGCCTTTGTCGCTGACGGCCAACACAGTGTGCTGCTCTCGAGCCACATTACATCCGACCTCGATCGCACCGCCGACCGCGTCATCTGCATCGACGCTGGCTCGATTATGTTTGACCTACCGCGCGAGGATATTACCGACCGCGCCGGCATCGCCCACTGCACCCAAGCGCAGGCCGCCGAGCTTATGGCTTGCGTCGAAGGCGCCCGTGCCGCCCACCGCGCCTATAGCGTGGATGTGCTCGTGCCCAACCGTCGCGAAACGCTCGAGGCCTTCCCCGAGATTCCTTGCGATCGGGCAACCATTGACGACTACCTGCGCCTCACGCTGAAAGGGGCTTCGAAATGAAACGCGCCTTTATGTCCGAGCTCGCCATCGTTCGCACGCTCGTCCCGAGCATCGCGGGCGTCGGCCTGTTCATATTCGTCGTGCTGACCCTCGCCAACGCGACAGACGGCGATTCCGGCATGAGCGCCGGCGCCTGCGCCGTCAGCGCCATGTCGCCCATCATGGTCATGAGCTCACTGGCAGGCTTCGACAATCAAAACGGATGGGAGCGCTATCGGGCAACGCTGCCCATCTCGCGCAAAGACATTATCTGCGCACGCTACCTGAGCATTGTCGCATTTTCGGCCGTCATGGCGTGCGTCGCCGCGCTTTTGAGCATCGTCGTCATCCCGCTCTTCAACAGCGTGGGCGTCCCTTCGACGGGGCAGGCTGTCTTTGAAATCACAATAGCCTCCGCCGCATCGATGCTCATCTCCCTCATGATGGTGTTTTTGGCACAGCCGCTGTTCTTTCGATTTGGACACATGGAGGCGCTGCGCCTATCCGTTGGCCTGTTTGCCCTGCTCGGATGCCTTGCCATGGCAATGCTGAGCTCCTCCAACCCCATTAGCAACTGGCTCATGTCGATTGCTGGGGCGAATCCCGATCCCGCCGTCCTTGGCTGTCTGTGTGCAGGAATTGCCGTACTGGCGCTCGCACTATGTGCAATCAGCTGCACCGTCAGCACCAAGGTCTATCGAGCACGCGATCTGTAACCACGCGAGCCTCAATCCACGAAGGGCACGATCGCCGCCCCTTCCCGCAAATCCGTGGCAAACGGTATGTCCCCGGCGTGCGCCACCGTACTACTTGCGCAGCGGCTTGGGCAGCGGAATGCCGGCGGCGATAACGGCGGCGACGATCATGCAGACGAT
>CABQLM010000054.1 GCA_902465105.1 uncultured Collinsella sp. | reverse complement strand
CCCGTGGGAGGCCAGGGCGCCGCTGACCGGTGGACGGCACCGAGCCGTCATCGAACCTAGAAGGGGGAGGCCTCGCGGCCTCCCCCTTTTTTGCGTTTTGAGTCCTATTGCTCCATTGTCGCTGTGTTTTTAACCCTCGTTTGTCGCATCTTCTGTGAACGGGATACAATAACTTAGTCTGTGCAGCATGGAGGTGAATATGGCCGAAGCCCGTATTGGCGTTGATATCGTTGAGATATCTCGGATGAAATCAATCTTAGAAAAGACGCCGTCGTTTGCTCGGCGCGTGTTTACCGAAGAGGAATGCGCTTATTGCGATTCTACTTCCCGTCCTGCCGCTCATTATGCCAGCCGTTTTGCTTCTCGTGAGGCGGTGCTTAAGGCGCTTGGAACGGGCTTTAGCCAGGGCGTTGGCCGCAAAGACGTTTCGGTAACGCGCGATAAGCTCGGCAAACCAAAAGCTCTACTTTCGGGGCGTGCTCTCGAAATTGCTCAAGATTTGGGTGTCATCGAGGTCGCTCTTTCCATTACGTTGACGGGTGATTTGGCTGTCGCTAACGCTATTGCGATTACCGAGGATGCTCGACCTAAACCTAAGGAAGAAAAGGTGAGCACGAAGGAGCGCGTTGCTCAGACATTTAAAGAGGCTCGTTCTGTTTTGGATGAGCTCGAACAGCTGCAACAATCTGCTTTGTCGGAGCATCTGGTTGATGATCCGCAAGATACGCTAGGAGCATAGATGAAACCGGTTTTAAGTACCGAGGAAGTCGTCCGTCTTGAGGACATCATCGAGCGTGAGGGTACCTCGAAGGCCGAGCTCATGGAGTTGGCGGGCGAATTTGTCGCTAACGAGATTTTAAAGCTCAATCCCAATCGCGTTCTTGTGTTAGTCGGTTTTGGCAATAACGGCGGTGATGGTTGGGTTGCTGCCGATATTCTGGCTCATAAGGGCGTTGATGTGGATATCGTATCTCCCGTCGACCCCGATGAGATTCCTGCAGCCCTGGCACGCCATGTTGCACGTCGCACCGCTGGTCGCGATGTGCATGTTTGCGTCGGTCCGTCGCGTGACGAACTGGAAGTGTTGATTGGCAAGGCCGATGTCGTAGTCGATGCTATTTTTGGCACTGGTTTTCATGGTGGCTTGCGCGCCCCCTTTTCGATTTGGATTCCTACGGTTAACGACTGCGCCAATTGTGTCGTAGCCATTGATGTTCCCTCGGGATTAAATGCAGAAACCGGTGTCGTTGATGACGATTGCATTCGCGCCGAGCGTACGGTAACGATGATTGCCCCTAAGATTGGGCTCTATAGTGCCGATGGTCCTGAATTTGCAGGTGATATAGTCTGCGGGGGACTGTATGAGCGCCTAGATGAGGTGATCAATGACGTTGACCATGCTGCCGAGATTGTAGAGCCGGGCGACCTCGTTGACTATTTTGCACCGCTGCCGAGCAATATCGATAAGTATTCTCGCGGCTCGGTGCTCATCGTGGCTGGTTCGGCACAGTATCCCGGTGCAGCTATTATGGCCGCGAAGTCTGCGGCTCGTGCTGGTGCCGGCTATGTGGCGGTTGCGACACCTGATGCCTGTGCCAACCTCATTCGTATGGCGTTGCCCTCTATTCCCGTCTTTGCCATACCGTCGGATTCCCGCGGTTCATTTGGCGCCGCAGCGCGCATGACGGTATGCGAGATTGCTAAGAAGTACAGCTGCGTTTTGTGCGGACCGGGCATGACGACATCCGCCGGCGCTATGCAGGTGGTTTCGGGCTTGCTTGAGCTCGAGGTGCCTTTGATCCTGGACGCCGACGCGCTTAATTGTCTTGCCAAAATTGCAATTGACGGTATCGATAGCAACCCCGAAATGTATCGCCGTGAGCAGCCGCTGGTCATGACGCCTCATTATCGCGAGCTATCGCGTTTGGTGGCCGGCGAGGAGGTCAACGATCTTGGAACCGCGATTGCCGCGGCCCAAAAGGTCGTATGGGCCGCTGGTTCGGACAATCTCGTGGTAATTGCCAAGGGGCCGACAACGGCTATTTGCGGTGTTGAGCGCGTGCTGCTGCCGCTTTCGGGTCCTGCGTCGCTGGCAACTGCTGGTTCGGGTGATGTCCTCGCGGGCATCCTAGCCGGAACGTTGGCTACCATGCGTGACGACATGGATCGCTGGGAGTTGTTGTATTCATATGCCGTTGCGCTTCATAGCTACGCCGGTTTTGCTGCGGCGGCGGAGTTTGGCGACAAAAGCGTTATCGCGACTGATTTGATTGATCTCATCGGTCCTGCTATGGAGCTGGCGTCAAAGGATGCACTCGAATATCTGGGAATTACAGACGAAGGGTCGGATGACTAAGTATGAATAAAGCCGATTTGACGCGTTGGTCCTGGGTCGAGATCGACCGCGGGGCACTCCGCCGCAATACGAGGGCCTATAAGAACTTGCTAGATCCGCGTCAGCGCCTGTGCTGCGTGGTTAAAGCCGATGCCTATGGTCATGGAGCCGTCGAGTGCGCCAAGATCATGTATTCGGCCGGCGCCGACATGTTTGCCGTGGCGACGGTCAACGAGGGCGTTGAACTCCGTCAGGGCGGGATTACCAAGCCCATTTTGATTCTGAGCGAGCCGCCTATCGAGGCTATTCCCACGTTGCTCGAGTTTGATATCATGCCCTCGGTCTATATGTCCGATTTTGCCCTTGCGTATGGCGAGTGCGCTGTCGCGGCGGGCAAGGTTGGCAAGTATCATCTTGCCATCGAGACGGGTATGAACCGCATCGGTGTTCACTACACGCAAGTACTCGACTTTGTCCGCGGCATTAATTTCCATCGTGGTATTCAGTGCGACGGTGTATTTACACATTTCGCCACGGCCGATGAGCCTTCGGGCTGGGACTACAAGCTGCAGTGCCAGCGCTTTACCGAGGCTGTTCAAGCCATTAAGGACGCAGGTTTTGAGTGCGGTATCGTGCACTGCGCCAATACGCCGTCCTCGATGCTCGATCCCTCGATGCATTTTGACATGATCCGTGCCGGTGTGGGCTTGTACGGCATGCAGCCGTGTGAGCTGAGTGGTCGCGTGATGCAGCTCGATCCCGTGATGAGTGTCCACGCGCGCGTGACGCGCGTGGCGCATCCTGCGATGGGCGAGGGCGTAGGCTATGGCTTTACCTATCGCGTACCGCGCACGCGTGTTCAGATCTGCACCCTTCCGATTGGATATGCTGACGGCCTTTCGCGCACGCTTTCTAATCGTATGGACGTTCTGTACCGCGGTGAGCGCGTGCGTCAGGTGGGCAATATCTGCATGGATCAGTTCATGGTCGCCATTCAGTCCAACCCGGCGCATGAGACTCCCGAGGCCGAGTATGGTGACGAGATGATTATTGTCGGCCGCGACGGCGATGTCGAGATCACCATGGACGAGATGGCGCGACTGCGTGGCACGATTAACTACGAGGTCGCCTGCGGCTTTGGCATGCGCCTCGACAAGGTCTACGTGTAGGAGTCGCCATGGGCGTCATGCACATCCCCGGCCATTCCCATCAAGCGCCACGCGAGGTCGCACTCGAGGAAATTGAGGCCGTTCTGGGCGATTGTCACCTCTGTCAGCTCTATCAGTCGCGTCACAATATCGTGTTTGGCGTGGGAAACCCCCGCGCTCGCGTGATGTTTATTGGCGAGGCGCCGGGTCGCAATGAGGATTTGCAGGGCGAACCCTTTGTGGGGGCGGCGGGTGAGGACCTCAACGGCATTCTGTCGCTGGCGGGCCTTAAACGTGAAGATGTGTATATCGCCAACGTGCTCAAGTGTCGCCCGCCGGGAAACCGCAATCCGCGCCCCGAGGAGGTATTGGCATGCTCGCCGTTTTTGCGTGAGCAGATTCGCAGTATCTGGCCCGATATCATCGTGACGCTCGGCAATCCCGCGACGCACTTTGTGCTTAAGACCGAGATAGGCATCACCAAGCTGCGCGGCAGGTTCCATCAGATGGGGCATTTCGTGGTGATGCCCACGTTCCACCCGGCGGCTGCCTTGCGTAACCCGGCGTGGCAGGAGCTGCTGGAGGAAGACTTTAAGATGCTGGGCGACTATCTGGAGCGACATCCCGCACCAGAGATCGCCTCGGAATAATAAGGAGCGTATATGTCCCTGGAACGCCTGGGGGTAGGTATCTACAGAACCGCTAGTGCTGCCGATACGGAGCATTTTGGCGAGCTGGTCGCACCGTGTCTAGAAGATGGTGATGTGCTGATTCTGACCGGCGGCTTGGGTGTGGGAAA
Source organism: uncultured Collinsella sp. (assembly GCA_902465105.1). Taxonomy (GTDB): domain Bacteria; phylum Actinomycetota; class Coriobacteriia; order Coriobacteriales; family Coriobacteriaceae; genus Collinsella. The sequence continues at coordinate 9,413 of CABQLM010000054.1, read as the reverse complement.
GACCCACTTTACCAAGGGTGTCTCGCGTGCTCTGGGCGATGAGCATATGGTCGCGAGCCCTACGTTTGCACTTCTGGCCGTTCATGACCAAGGGCGTATTCCGCTGTTCCATTTTGATCTGTACCGCCTGGAGCATGCCTACGAGCTCGAGGATACGGGCATTTTTGACGTGCTGGGCTATGAGGGAGCTTGCCTGCTGGAGTGGGGTGAGCAGTTCCAGGATGAGCTGACCGACGAGTATCTTTCGGTGACGCTTAAGCGTGACGAGGACAACAGCGACGTGCGAACGATCACGCTTGAGGCTCACGGCGAGCGCGCGACGGAGCTTTCCGATTTGATTGATAGGGCTGTACAAGATGAGCTTGCATAGGGACAACGCGCCGGTGGTGGCGCTCGATACTTCGACTGACATGCTTGCCTGCGCGGTAAGCTGGATTGATGTGCAGGCAGGCGAGGCGAAGCTGGTGAGTGGCGACCATCTGTGTCGCCGCCATGCCAACGTGGAGCTCGTGAATACCGTCGATGGCGTGTTGGCGCAGGCCGGCCTGGACCGCAGCGATGTCGGCTGTTATGTGGTCGGTCGCGGTCCCGGCTCGTTTACGGGCGTGCGTATCGGCATCTCCACCGCAAAGGGTCTGGCGCGCGGTGCCAACGTGCCGTTGCTGGGCGTGTCGACGCTTGATGCTTGCGCCTGGACGGCATGGAAGGCCGGCGTGCGCGGCAAGCTTGGTGTCCTTGCCGACGCCATGCGCGGCGAGGTGTACCCGGCGCTGTATGTGTTGGGGGACGAAGGCCCCGAGCATCTGTTTGAGCGCGAGCGTGTTGTCAAGGCCGCCGTGGCGCTTGATGAGTGGCGCCAGGCCGCGGACTGGGATCAGGTTCAGCTGACTGGTGACGGTCTCGTGCGTTATGGCAAGCTGCTGGGTGAGGACGAGACGGCGCGCTGCGTGGAGCGAGACCTGTGGTGGCCCTCGGGCGAGGGCCTGCTGATGGCGCACGCCGCAGGCGATGGCGATCCGGCTCGCGTCTTGCCGATCTATACGCGCCTTTCGGACGCCGAGGAAAACGAGCGCAAGCGCCTGGGCCTTGCCGAGAGCGCGCAGAGCGAGGTGACAGGTGTTGCCGACGAGCTCGCCGGACGTCATCTGCAATTCCGCCCCATGGGCGCGGCGGATGCCGAGGGCGCGAGCGCGCTGGAGACCGCCTGCTTTGAAGGCGCCGGACACGAGGCATGGACGCCGGGCATGTTCCTGTCCGAGCTGGGCGAGGGCGTTGCGGCTCCGCGTAGTTGGTGGGTGGCACACGACGATGGCAGGTTGTTGGGCCTCGCCGGCGGCATGGTTGTAGACGGTGATGTGCAGATTCTGGACGTCGCCGTCGATTCGGCTCATCGCCGCGAGGGTATCGCCCGCAAGCTGCTGTCGCACGTGAGCTACGACGCCCAGATGCTCGGCTGCACCACGGCCTCACTCGAGGTTGAGGACGGTAACGAGGGAGCGATTGCGCTCTATGTCGCTCTGGGCTTTACCGAGGCAGGTCGCCGCCGCGGCTACTACGGCGCCGGCAAAGACGCCATCGTCATGACGGCACCGCTGCCCCTAGTGCTTCCGGTCGACAACGCCTCGCCCGAGCCGACGGCGGCCGAGCAGCGCGTATGGCCACTGCCCGTACCTGAGCGCACTGCCGAGGAACGTGCCGAAATCGAGCGCCGTCGCCTGGTGCTTGCCATCGAGAGCTCCTGTGACGAGACGGCCGTGGCGATTATCGATGCGGACGGCAATATACTGGCCAACCAGGTGTCGACACAGATTGATTTTCATGCCCGCTTTGGCGGCGTGGTACCCGAGATCGCCTCGCGCAAGCACGTCGAGGTGATTGTGGGCGTCGTGGATGCGGCGCTTGAAGATGCCGCGGCGTCGCTTGGCTTGACGGGTGGAGCGATCACGCCGAAAGAGCTTGCCGCCGTGGGCGTGACGCAGGGTCCGGGCCTGGTGGGCGCTCTGGTGGTGGGTGTCGCCTTCGCCAAGGGCTTCGCCTATGCTGCCGGCAAGCCGCTCGTGTGCGTCAACCATCTGGAAGGGCACCTGTTTGCCAACCTGTTGGCGCAGCCCGACCTCAAGCCGCCGTTTATCTTTACGCTTGTCTCGGGCGGGCACACCATGCTCGTGCACGTAAAGGCATGGGGCGACTACGAGGTACTTGGCGAGACACTCGATGACGCCGTGGGCGAGGCCTTCGACAAGGTTGCCAAGGCGCTGGGCCTGGGCTACCCCGGTGGCCCCATCATCTCCAAGCTTGCCGAGACGGGTAATCCCAAGGCAATCGATTTTCCCCGCGCGCTTAACAGTAGGGGGGACTACCGCTTCTCGCTTTCGGGCCTCAAGACGGCAGTGACACTCTACATCGAGCAGGAGACCAAGGCCGGGCGCACGATTCATCTGCCCGACCTGGCAGCCTCGTTTGAGGCAGCGGTCTTTGACGTGCAGTACAAGAAGGCTAAAAATGCCCTGCACGCCACTGGTTGCAAGGAGTACTGTATCGGTGGAGGTGTTTCGGCCAATCCCCATCTGCGCGAGATGATGATTAGAAAGCTCGGCCGTCAGGGTATTCGCGTGACGGTACCGCCTCTCTCGGCGTGTACCGACAATGCCGCCATGATTGCAGAGGTCGCTCGTCGTAAATTCGACCGGGGAGAAATCTCGATGTTTGACGTCGACGCCGATCCCAACATGACGCTGTAGTCGCGTTATGTTGGGCACAGAGACTGTGGCCGCACCTATTTATCGATACTGTTTTGCCCCCCTCTTCTTGAGTTTGAGAGACGGGGGCATTCTTGTGTGCATTGCTCATATTTCCCTTAGTCACAAGAAGGCACCCGCTTGCCGGGGGAGCAAACGGGTGCCTTTGAGCGAATGTGTCCGCGGACGTTTCTTGCCGCGCGTTGCTAGTTAGTTGCTGCTCGAATCGGAGTCTTCTCCGGAGCTGGGCACCGAGATCGTCAACGTGATGGTGCTGTCGGTGGATTGCTTTCCGGTGGGGGAGACGCCCGTGACGGTGGCGTTCTCGTCGCCGCTCACCGGGTTGCCGCTCTGATCGCAGAAGGCAATGTTGTAGAAACCGGCATTGTTGAGCGCGGTAACGGCGGCAGAGATGCTCTTACCGTATAGGTTGCTCGGGACATTGGCTTTGCCGGACTTCTTAGCGACAACGACCGTAATCGTGGCGCCCGGCTTTTGCTTGCCGCTGGGATTCCAGCTTATCACGGTGCCCTCGGCAACCGAGTCGTTCTCCTGGTAGGTCACATCGACGCCGAAACCGGCCATGTCGAGGGCGTTGCGCGCCTGCGATTCGGTCATATCGGTCAAGTCGGGGACAGAGGTGGTGTCAGGGCCGCTCGAGACCTTATACGAAATGGTCGTACCTTTCTCGACTTCCTTGCCGGCATCAGTTCCCTGCTCAAAGACTTCGCCCTTTTCTGCCTCGTTGGCCTCTTCGGTGGCATTGCCCTTGAGCCCAACGCTTGCCAGAGACGCTTCGGCCTGGTCTTTGGTTAAGCCGACAAGCTGCGGAACCTCAACCTTTTCTGAGGGTTTGGCGCCCTTGGAGATAACAAGGTTCACTTTCGTGCCCTTGGGCTTTTTTGTGTTGCCGTTGGGGGTCTGCTCGGCAACTTTGCCCTCTTCGACGTCATCGTTATAGCTTTGGTCGATGGTGCCGACCTCGAAACCGGCTTCCTTGATAAGCTGGATGGCGGTTTCCTGGTCCTTGCCCAGGACATCGGGGACCGGAACCTGCTCTCCGCTAAAGAGACCCGTGGCAAAGGCGACGATGACGCCGATAAGTGCTATGGCGGCAACTGCGGCTGCGATAATCTTGTTCTTGTTTGATTTGGGCTGGTCAACCTCATATGAGCCGGTGGAACCCGAGATAGAGCTACGGGGGCTATTCTGCCCGCTTATGCCCGAGACGGGGCGCACCATAGCGCGCGTCTGGTCGGACAGCTCGCGAGTCTTGGTGGCGCCCATATCGCCGGCAGCGCCGATGACGCGTGTGGGCTCCGATACGTTGACAGCTCGACCAGACAGGTAATTGTTGAGTACCTGACGCAGCTCGTCTGCGGATTGGAAACGGTTGGCAGGATCCTTTTCCATGCATTTGAGAATGATGCGCTCAAGATCGGCGTCGACCCCGGAGTTAATCTGGCTCGGGGGTACGGGTAGTTCGTTAACCTGTTTGAGGGCGACCGAAATCGCGTCATCGCCGTCAAAGGGCACGCGACCGGTAGCGCACTCGTACATGACGACGCCCAGCGAGTAGATATCCGATGTGGGTCCGAGGTCCTGACCGCGTGTCTGCTCGGGGCTGACGTAGTGAGCCGTGCCGAGTACGTTGTTGTCCTGCGTGAGATGGCTGTTCTTGGCGCGCGCAATGCCAAAATCCATGACTTTGATGTTGCCGTCGGGCAGCACCATGATGTTCTGCGGCTTGATATCGCGGTGGATGATCTCGTGCCTGTGGGCGACCGAGAGCGCCGAGCTTATCTGTGAGCCGATCTGGGCGACCTTTTTGGGGTCAAGGGCTCCATGGCTCTTGATGCCGCTCTTAAGATCGGTACCGCGCAGGTACTCCATAACGATGTAATAGGTGTCGCCGTCCTTGCCCCAATCGTAGACTCCGACGATATAGGGGGACGAGAGCCCGGCTGCTGCCTGCGCCTCCTGCTTAAAGCGGGCGGCAAAAGTAGCATCGCCAGCGTATTGCGGCAGCATGATTTTTACGGCTACCGTGCGGTCGAGGACCTGATCCTGCGCGCGGAATACGGTGGCCATGCCGCCTGTCCCCACCTTATCCTTGAGGAGGTATCTTCCCCCGAGGACCCTCTGTTCCATTCCTGCTCCTAACGTAACTATTCGCTCAAACGATATGTGTAGTACCAAATACATATGGCCGTCGAGGCCTAAGGGCGCGGTGCCGCTAACTTATCGGCTGCGGTGCGCCCGGTGTTTGCGTCTCAATCATGGGCATCACGCCCCCTGGGCGGCAAGGGCCGCGGTCAGGACGATACTGGCGATCTTTGCCGCCTTGACATCATGCTGGTCAAAATCCTCCAGCGCCACCGAGATGGCGACTGTGGGTGAGTCGTAGGGCGCAAAGCCGACAAACATCGAATTGACGTTGGTGCCGCCGGTTTCGGCCGAACCGGTCTTGCCGGCAACCTTGACGCCCGGAATTTGTGCATCGGTGCCGGTGCCGGACTGAACGACGTCGAGCATGGCCTTTTTGACTTGCTCAGCTGTGGTTGCGCTAACGGCCTGGCCCAGCGAGCGGGACTGAGTGGTCTTAACCACGGTCCCGTCGGGCGCAAGGACTTGTGCCACGAAGAATGGATCCATGGCGACACCGCTGTTGGCGATGGCCGCCGCGATAACGGCGTTCTGCATGACAGTGGTCTGCGGGCCAGGCGTATGGTCCATGCCGACGGGCTGGCCGGCGCCGGCCCAAGCGGTCTCCCACTCGGTCATCTGTGCGGGATCGGCCATGATGGAAGCGGTGGCGGTCAGGTCTTGGCCGAGTTTTTGCCCGTAGCCAAAGGCGTTGGCAAACTGCACGAGCGTGCTCGCTCCGACCTCATTGGCTACCTGGCCAAAGACGACGTTGGACGACACGGCAAACGCTTGCTGCAAGCTGATGGTTCCGTAGCTCTCGTCGTCGTAATTAGTGACAGGGGCGTTGCCGATGTCCATGGAACCAGGAGCTTCGTAGGTGCTCGAGAGGTTCGCAGTGCCAGTCTCGAGCGCTGCGGAAAGCGTGACGACCTTAAACGTGGAGCCCGGAGTATAGAGGGCGTCCATGGCGCGGTCGTACATAGAACCGTCCTCACCGACGCCCGACTGCAGCAGGGCATCGATGTTGGTGTTGTCGTAGGTGGGCGAGCTGGCGCATGCGAGTACCGCGCCGGTGCGCGGATCCATGACCACAACGGCGCCCTTAAAGCCCTTGAGAGCCTGTTCGGCAGCCGTCTGGATGCGGGAGTCGATGGTGAGTTTGGCGGTGTTGCCCGGTTGGTTCTGGCCCGCGAGCGACGCGATGGCGTTGTTCCAGCTGGAGTAATCCTTGGAGCCGGTGAGCGTGTCGTTCATGACGCTTTCGATACCTGCGGTGCCGAACTGCTGGCTCACATAGCCAACCACATGGGCTGCCAGGTTGCCGTTGGGGTAGGAACGCACGTAGGTGCCGTCCTCCTGCTGCAGCGATTCGGCTAGCGTCACGCCGTCGGACGTGATGATGGAACCGCGCTGGATGTACTTGGAGCGTGCGATGGTGTGGTTGTTGGTCGGCATGTCCTGATAGTCCTTGGCCTTGATGACCTGGACATAGGTGAGGTTGCCGATAAGGATAGCGAACAGGGCCGTAAAGGCAAAAACGGCGCGTGTCAGACGGTTGGCGAGCGCTACGCGACCGAGCACGCCGGATTCGGGCGTATCGAGTAGACGACGGCGCATGCGGGATCCGGTGGAGTGGCCACCGCGATTGTAGGATGAAGGCGTAGCGAATCTCGTTCCGGTCGGTGCCGCGGCGGATACGAGTTGCTCGTCGGTGATGGCGGCCATGGTGCCGGTGCCGGTGAGCTCGGCCTCGCGACCGGTTGCCTCGTCGCCGGCGCGCAACAGCAGCGCGACGATGATGAAGCTTGCCAGCAGTGAAGAGCCGCCCTGACTCATAAACGGCAGGGTTACGCCGGTCAGCGGAATCAGGCGGGTAACGCCGCCGACGATCAGGAACGCCTGGAAGCTGATGGCTGCCGTGAGACCCGTGGCGCTAAATGCGGCAAGGTCGGACTTAGCACGGGCTGCCGTGGTCAGGCCGCGCACGGCAAAGAGCATAAACAGAATGAGAACGGCGCCGCCGCCCAAAAGCCCCATTTCCTCGCCGATGGCAGAGAAGATAAAGTCGGACTCGACGACGGGGATGTTATTGGCCATGCCGTTGCCGATGCCGACGCCGACAAGGCCGCCGTCTGCCAGCGAGAAGAGGGACTGGACAATCTGGTAGCCCTGGCCCTGGGCGTCCTTAAAGGGATCGGCCCAGATCTGGAAACGCACCTGGACGTGCGACAGAAACTTGTAGGCGCCCACAGCCCCCACGGCCAGGAGTGCAAGGCCGATGATGACATACGAGAAGCGACCCGTGGCAACATAGAGCATCAGTAAGAAGATGGTGTAGAACAGCACGGCCGAGCCTAGGTCACGTTCGAAGACGACGACGAGCAGACATACGCCCCAGACTGCAAACAGCGGCAGCAGCAGGCGCAGGCGCGGAATCTTAAGACCCAAGATCTTGCGGTTGGAGATAGAGAGCAGCTCGCGGTTCTCGGCCAGGTAGCCTGCCAGGAACAGCACGATAAAGATTTTGGCGAACTCACCGGGCTGAATGGTAAAGCCGGCGATACGAATCCACAGCTTGGAGCCCGAAATCGTGGTGCCGATAAAGATGGGAAGCATCAGCAGGACAATGCCGATGGCGCCAAAGGTGTACTTGTAGCGCATGACCACGTCGAGGTTTTTGACCAGCGCAAGCGTTCCTACCATCAGCACCACCGAGATAAACAGGATGACGAGCTGCGAGATGGCGAGTGAGGGCGCCAAGCGCGTTACGAACGTGATGCCGATGCCCGAAAGCACAAAGACGATGGGCAGGATGGCTGGATCGGCGCCAGGTGCCAGGATGCGCACGGCGATATGCGCCGCGGCGAAGGCAGCAAAGAGGCCGATCGGTACGGCGAGCGTTTCAAACGAAATGGAGGCGCCTGCGGTGAGCACGTACATCGCATACAGCAGGATGACGGGGAACGCCGAGGCGATGAGCAAGAGCATTTCGGTGTTGCGGCGACTCATAAGCGGCACTCCCTTTCTAATTCTTATCGGAGGCTTCTGCCTCGGCGGACTGTTCGGCGGTTTTTTCGGAATTCGATTTGGAAGTCGATCCCTGGTCGGTGTTGTCGCGGATCGTTTGCGCGTCGATCACCTGACGGGTCTGTTCCTCATCGATTTGATGACGGTACTTGGAGATGGTGTCCTGCGCGTCATCGACACTCGTTTGCGGAATGCCTGCTTTCAGGCGATTCTGTGTGTCTTCGGGCAGGTCGGACAGTTTTATGGTGGTCGTGCTCTCGAGCCAGTGCAGCTTAAGGCCGAGCGGCTTGCCGGGTATGCCCCGGTAGACTGCGACGGTGTCTTTGTAAGTGCCCAGGTAGTACGAGCCAGTGACGCCTGTGTATGCCCAGATGGCTGCCGCCAGCATAAAAGCGATGCCCAGGACGGCGGCAATGGTGATGTTACGGCGGCGAACACGCTTTGCCTCGCGCATAACGCCGTCGTCGACCAGGTCCACAACGACGACCGTCACGTTGTCGTGGCCGCCGGCAGCGAGCGCGGCGTCCACCAAGTTGTCGACGCAAATCTGCGCGGTCGAGGACTGCGTGGCAATGTTCTCGATATCGCTGTCGGGAATCATGCTTGAAAGGCCGTCCGAGCACAGGATCAGGCGGTCGCCCTCATCGATGTGCAGGGTAAAGTGGTCGGCATACATGGCGGGGTCCGAACCCAGCGCACGCGTGATAACCGAGCGGTTGGGGTGGACGCGCGCCTCGTCGGCCGTAATTTCACCGGCGTCCACGAGCTCCTCCACATAGGAGTGGTCGCGGGTCACGCGGATGAGCGTGCCCTCGTGAAGCAGATAGGCGCGCGAATCGCCCACGTGGGCGATGGCGATGGTGTCGTTTTCGATATAGGCGCAGGTCGCCGTGCAACCCATGCCGGGCTTGCCCAGGCCGTTGAGTGCGGCCTCGATGACGGCGGCGTTGGCAGCTTCGACGGCTGCGGCCAGGCGCGCGGCGTCGGCAGCCTGTGGCGCCGTCTTGGCAATGGTCTCGACCGCAATGGAGGAGGCTACCTCGCCGGCGGCGTGACCACCCATGCCGTCGCACACGCAAAAGAGCGGCGACTGCACCAGGTAGGAGTCCTCGTTGTGCGGACGCACGCAGCCAACATCGGAGCGGGCGCCCCACATGAGTTGCGTGGTGGTGCCGGCATCGTAGGTCGAATCGGTCTCGATGCGCTCGTCGGTCAGCGGCTCAAAACTCATGGTCGAACCAGGGTCCTTGAGCTTGGCCTCCACGGCGGCAACATCAATCTCGGCCGTGTCGCCGGGCGAGACGGCGTTGGCCTCGTTGCTTGGGTCGTTGACTTTGGACGTGGCGGGCACTTCGGTTGTGTGGTCGGCAGACTCTTCGTCTTGCGGGGCGACGGCTGCGGGCTCGGGTGCCGCGAAGTGCGCGGGCGCGGGCGTGCTGTGGGGCTGAGAGGCGTCCTCCGTCGTTACGGCGGGCATCTCCTCGGCCGTGGACTGCATGG
>CABQLM010000053.1 GCA_902465105.1 uncultured Collinsella sp. | reverse complement strand
TTCGTCGCCGCGCGGCGTGGGCGCCTGGATGGCCGTGTTTGCCGATGGCAGTCAGGCTGGCACCATCGGCGGCGGCAAGATTGAGCTCTTTGCGCTGGACGAGGCTCGCGAGTTGCTGGCCGCAGGGCAGTCGCGCCTGGTCCGCTACACCATGGGCGGCGAGAACTCCGATACCGGCATGATCTGCGGCGGAGCCATCTGCCTGTGCTATCTGCACCTTGACGCGGCACGGGCGCCGTTGTTCCGGGAGATTGCCGATGTGCTGGTGTATCGCCGTATCGGCGACTTCACCATCGATTTTGAGCCGTTTATCGCAAATGCGCTCGAGGGCGATGTGGCCGAGTACCATGGCGAGGCATCGCGCCATACCATTGCCGGCTGCCCCGAGCTTTCGCTGGTGGAGGAGGGGAGTAAGGTCACCTACACCAACGCCGCCTCCGAGATTCCCCCGGCGCACATCGAGACGCTCTGCCCCGAGGGCCTGACCTACATCTTTGGCTGCGGGCACGTGGGCGCCGCGACGGCGCGCGTGCTCACGGCGGCGGGCTTTGCCGTTGTGGCGTGCGATGACCGCCCCGGCACGCTGACGCCAGAATGGGTGCCCGGTGTCTACGATCGTCGCCTGGTCGATTACAAGAACCTGAGCGAGCTGTGTCCCATCGGTCCGCGCGACCTGGTGGTCGTGGCCACAGCGGGCCACAAGTCCGATATCGACGTGGTGATTCAGGCGATGCGCGCCAAGCCTGCCTACCTGGGCTGTCTGGGTTCGCGCCGCAAGACGGCCTTTGTGCGGGCCCGCTTGGAGCAAGAGGGCTTTACGCAGGAGCAGATTAATACGCTGCACCTGCCGATCGGCGTTGCCATCGAGGCAGAGGATCCCGAGGAGATCGCCATCTCCATCGCCGCAGAGATGATTCACCTGCGCCGCACCAAGCTCGTCCCCCGCAAGCGCTAATCGCATCCCCATATATGAGTTGCGGTGAAATAGTTCCTAGATAAGCCTGACGGGCGGTCAGCCAGGAACTATTTCACCGCAACTGCTTTTTGGGATCAGTTTGTGCGGGGGAGTTGTGGAGTTGTGCAGGCAGACGAGGTTTTTCTGGAAATACGCTCCCAATGCGCGTATAGTACCGATTGTTTTGTCGGCTCCTGCTGTGTCGAGTCCAAACCGCGAAATGCCATGAGCGGCGCGGATGCAGCCAGGAGGCACGAGGACAACCCATCGTGGCCACGCCCCGTGCTTAAAACCCCAAGAAGGAGTGAACAATGGCAGAAGAGAAGTATGTGCCGCGTCTGAAGACCAAGTACAACAACGAGGTCAAGCAGCAGCTTCAGGAAAAGTTCCAGTACGAGAACGTCATGATGATCCCCAAGTTTGAGAAGATCGTCGTGAACATGGGTGTCGGCGAGGCCGCTACCGATTCCAAGGCCATCGACGGTGCCGTGCGCGACCTGCGCGCCATCACCGGCCAGCAGCCGATGATTACCCGTGCCCGCAAGTCCATCGCTACCTTCCGCCTGCGCGCCGGTATGCCGATCGGCTGCAAGGTTACCCTGCGTGGCGACCGTATGTGGGAGTTCTTTGATCGTCTGACCTCCGTTGCGATCCCCCGTATCCGCGACTTCCGCGGCATCTCCGCCAAGAGCTTCGACGGCCGTGGTAACTTCTCCATGGGCGTTACCGAGCAGCTCATCTTCCCCGAGATCGACTTTGACTCCGTCGATCACCAGCGTGGTATGGACATCACTTTCGTGACCACCGCCAACACCGATGAGGAGGCCAAGGCCCTTCTGGACGCCTTCGGTTTCCCGTTCAAGAAATAGGTTCACCTGCCCTATAAGCGCCGTTCCCACAAGGGGGCGGCGCTTGGGGCGAACAATACTCTATGTGAGGAGGATATAAGTGGCTAAGACATCGATGATCGTCAAGTGCAATCGCAAGCAGAAGTTCTCTACTCGTGAGTACACGCGCTGCCAGCGCTGCGGCCGTCCGCACTCTGTGTACCGCAAGTTCGGCCTGTGCCGTGTCTGCTTCCGTGAGCTTGCACTCAAGGGCGAGCTTCCCGGCGTTAAGAAGGCCAGCTGGTAAGTCACTACCAGCGTTTCAAGCATCCGTTTGGAACAGGGAAAACGCGCTAGTTAGGCTTTGCCGTTAAGGGCGGCGAAGAACCAAGAGCACGTGTTCATCAAGAACGAAGGAGAATCTGTATGAACCTTACAGACCCGATCGCAGATATGCTTACGCGCATCCGTAACGCTAACTCTGTGAACAAGGCCACGGTCTCCATGCCGAGCAGCAAGAAGCTCGTCGAGATCGCTCGTGTTCTGCACGAGGAGGGCTACATCGAGGGCTACGATGTCGAGGACACCGTTCCCCAGAAGACTCTGCACATCACGCTTAAGTATGGTCCCAAGAAGGCTAAGGTCATCAACGGCATCCGCCGCATTTCCAAGCCGGGCCTGCGTAAGTACACCGGCGTTGCCGACATGCCCCGCGTCCGCGGTGGCCTTGGTACCGCCATTATTTCCACCAGCCATGGCGTCATGACCGACCGCGATGCTCGCAAGCACAACGTCGGCGGCGAGATCATCGCTTACGTCTGGTAATTCGGTCGGTAGGTAGAAGGAAAGGAGATCACCGTGTCTCGTATCGGTAATAAGCCTGTCCAGATTCCCGCCGGAGTCGAAGTGGCAGTCAACGGCAACAACGTTGTCGTCAAGGGCCCCAAGGGCCAGCTCGAGCTCGATGTCTATGAGAAGCTCGCTATCAACGTCGAGGACAACGTCCTCACCGTTTCCCGTCCCGACGACGAGCGTGAGACCCGTGCCCGCCACGGCCTCACCCGCGCCCTCATCCACAACATGGTTGTTGGCGTTTCCGAGGGCTTCGAGAAGAAGCTCGAGCTCGCCGGCGTCGGTTACCGCGTGCAGCAGAAGGGCAAGAACCTCGAGTTCTCCCTGGGCTTCTCGCACCCCGTGATCGTCGAGGCTCCCGAGGGCATCACCTTCGAGGTTCCCGACAACACCCACGTGAACGTCAAGGGTATCAACAAGCAGCAGGTCGGCCAGATCGCCGCTGAGATTCGCGGCCATCGTCCTCCCGAGCCTTACAAGGGCAAGGGTATCCACTATGTTGGCGAGCACATCCGCCGCAAGCTGGGTAAGGCCGCCAAGTAGTCGTAATCGACTTACTCGCATAAGACCAGCACCCCGTTAGGTGCTGGCAAGATCAACCTTTTTAGGAGTTTACGTATGAACAAGCATAAGGCGAAGCTGGAAGGCCTCAAGCGTCGTCAGCGTCGTGTTCGCGGTAAGGTCTCGGGTACTGCCGAGCGTCCGCGTCTTCGCGTGACCCGTACCAACGCCAACATCTATGCCCAGATCATCGACGACAGCAAGGGCTCCAGCCTGACGCTCGTCTCTGCCTCGACCCTCGAGGCCGAGTTCAAGGGCACCCACACCTCGAACAAGGAGGCTGCGGAGAAGGTCGGTCAGCTCGTTGGCAAGCGTGCCATCGAGGCCGGCATCACCAAGGTCGCTTTCGATCGTGGTGGCCGTATCTACCATGGCCGCGTCAAGGCCCTCGCCGACGGTGCTCGTGCCGCCGGTCTCGAGTTCTAGGAGGTATGTAGCACATGGCTCGTAATCAGAAGCAGCAGCGCGAGGCCTCCGAGTTCGAGGAGCGCGTCGTTTACATCAACCGCGTGTCGAAGACCGTCAAGGGCGGCCGTCGCATGAGCCTCGTCGCTCTCGTCGTCGTTGGCGACGGTAAGGGCAACGTTGGCGTTGGCATGGGCAAGTCCGCTGAGGTGCCCATGGCCATCTCCAAGGCGTCTCTCGATGCCAAGAAGAACATGTTCCACGTGCCGGTGACCGAAGAGGGCACCATTCCGCACGAGGTTCTCGGTCACTTTGGTGCCGGCCGCATCATCATCAAGCCCGCTGTCGAGGGTACCGGCGTTATCGCCGGCGGCGCTGTGCGTCCCCTCTTTGAGCTTGCTGGCATCAAGAACGTCCTGTCCAAGTCCCTCGGTACCGACAACGGCCTCAACATCATCAAGGCTGCCGTCGAGGGCCTCAAGGAGCTCTCTAGCCCTGAGGACGTCGCGGCTCGCCGTGGCCTGACGGTCTCCGAGATGTTCGTCGGTAAGGAGAACTAAGCATGGCTGACACCATCAAGATCAAGCAGGTCCGCAGCACCAACGGTTGCAAGCAGGACCAGGTCCGTACTGTCCGTGCCCTCGGTCTCCACAGGATCCGCGAGGTTCGCGAGATTGCTGACAACGAGTCCGTCCGCGGCATGATCTTCAAGGTCAAGCACCTTGTCGAGATTGTAGAGGAGTAGCAAATGCAGCTTCACGATCTTACTCCCGCGCCCGGTTCCACCAAGAACCGCAAGCGCGTTGGCCGTGGCAATTCTTCGGGTCACGGTACCACTTCTGGCCGCGGTCAGAAGGGCCAGGGTTCTCGCTCTGGCGGCACCAAGGGTGCCGGCTTCGAGGGTGGCCAGACTCCGCTGGCTATGCGCCTGCCCAAGCTTCCGGGCTTCCGCAACCCCCGTCGTATCGAGTACACCGCTGTTAACGTTGAGCGTCTCGAGCGCAAATTCGAGGACGGCGCTGTGATCGACGGTGCCGCTCTTAAGGCCGCTCGCATCACCAAGAGCGAGTTCGAGCCCGTCAAGGTGCTCGGCAATGGTGAGCTCACCAAGAAGTTCACGGTCAAGGTCGACAAGGTCAGCGCTTCCGCGCAGGCCAAGATCGAGGCCGCCGGCGGAAAGGTCGAGCTGCCGTGCTAAATGGTCTTAAGAATGCTTTCCGCATCAAAGAACTGCGCGAAAAGATTCTTTTTACCATAGCTATGCTCGTCGTGTACCGCATCGGTGCGCACGTTCCTGTGCCCGGCATTCCCTTCCAGGGGATGCTGGGCCTTTTCTCGACCGAGCAAAACTCGGTCGCTGCAGGTGCTATGGCCCTCCTGAATCTTTTCTCTGGCGGTGCGCTGAGCTACGTTTCGGTGTTCTCCCTGGGCATTATGCCCTACATCACGAGCTCGATTATCCTCCAGATGCTCCAGGCCGTTGTGCCTTCTCTGCATGAGCTCGCCCGTGAGGGCGAGGTCGGTCAGACCAAGATTACGCAGTATTCGCGTTACCTTACCTTGGCTCTGGCTATCCTCAACTCCGTGGGTTACCTCTTCCTGTTCAAGAGCTTTGGCATCAGCTTCACTGGCGCCGATGCTCCCGAGATCATCTTCGATCTCATGGTCGTGGGTACGCTTACTGCGGGTGCAATGCTGATCATGTGGATTGGCGAGCTCATCACCCAGCGCGGTATCGGCAATGGCATGTCGCTGATTATCTTTGCGAACATCATGGCCGGTCTGCCGCAGGCGATTTTCTCCAGCGCTGAGGGTAACGCCGGCAGCATTATCACCATGGTGATCATCTGCGCCATTATCCTGCTGGTCATCCCGCTGATCGTTTTCCTTGAGCGCGGCCAGCGCCGCATTCCGGTCTCCTACGCCAAGCGCGTCGTAGGCCGTCGCATGATGGGCGGCCAGACCACCTATCTGCCCATCAAGGTCAACACCGCCGGTGTCATTCCGATCATCTTTGCTTCGGCACTGCTGTACTTCCCGGCTCAGATTGCCGTGTTCTTCCCCGGCGTCGGCTGGATTCAGGCTGTTGCCTCCGCCCTTTCCCGTGGTTGGCTCAACTGGATTCTTAACGTTGTCCTGATCGTGTTCTTCGCATACTTCTACACCTCCATGGTGTTCAACCCCGATGACACGGCCGACAACCTCAAGAAGCAGGGTGGCTTTATCCCGGGCGTTCGTCCGGGCAGGGCTACCGCGGCCTACATCAAGAACGCGCTCGATAAGATCACGCTTCCCAGCGCAGTCTTCTTGGCGCTCATCGCCATCGTGCCTTCGATCATCTTCTCCTTTACGGGTAACCAGCTGATCCAGGCCTTTGGTGGCACGTCCATCCTCATCATGGTCGGCGTCGTGCTTGACACAGTCGACAAGCTCGAAGGCCAGATCAAGATGTATGATTACGATGGATTCTTTAAATAGGCTAGAGGAGGATTGCTCATGAACCTCGTATTGCTCGGAGCTCCCGGTGCCGGTAAGGGCACCGTTGCACAGGAGCTCGTCGCCGAGTTTGGCGTCGCTCACATTTCCACGGGCGACCTGCTTCGTGCTGCCGTCAAGGGCGGCACTGAGCTCGGTATCCAGGCTAAGAAGTACATGGACGCTGGCGAGCTTGTTCCCGACCAGCTCGTGATCGACCTTGTCAAAGAGCGCCTTGCCGCCGATGACGCCCAGCAGGGCTTTATCCTTGACGGTTTCCCGCGCAACACTGCTCAGGCCGTGACGCTCGATTCCGAGCTTTCTGCCATGGGCCGTGAGATTGATTGCGCTCTTCTGGTCGACGTTGCTCCCGAAGTCATCATCGACCGCCTGTCTTCTCGTCGCACTTGCCGTGCCTGCGGTTACACCGGCACTGCAGCCGATGCTACCTGCCCCACGTGCGGTGGCGAGATGTACCAGCGCGACGACGATAAACCCGAGACCATCAAGAATCGTCTTGATGTGTACGAGAAGTCCACGAGCCCGCTCGTTGACTACTATCGCGGTCAGGGTCTGCTCAAGTCGGTTAACGGCGATCAGCCCCGCGAGACCGTGTACCAGGATGTCAAAGAGGCTCTCGGTCTATGATCAAGATCAAGTCTGCAACGCAAATTGAGCAGATGAAGAAGGCAGGAGCGCTATCTAAGATGGCGCTCCGCCACGTTGGAGCCATGGCGCGCCCCGGCGTTTCGACCTTTGAACTCGATCAGCTTGCCGAGCAGATTATCCGCATGCATGGCGGCACCCCTGCCTTTAAGGGCTATGGTGGGTTCCCTGGAACCATTTGCGCATCGATCAACGATGCCGTGGTTCATGGTATTCCCAACCCCGACATGATCCTGCGCGATGGCGACATCATCTCCATCGACACGGGAGCTGTTGTCGACGGCTGGGTCGGCGATAACGCCTGGACGTTTTTTGTCGGTACGCCCACGCCCGAGGTGCAGGCGCTGTGCGAGGTTACGCGCGACTGCCTTAAGGCTGCTATCGAGCAGGCCGTTCCCGGTAACCATATCGGGGACGTCGGGTATGCCGTTCAGTCCCTCGCCGAGTCTCATGGTTACGGTGTGCTTCGTGACTATGTGGGCCATGGCATTGGCCGCGTGATGCACGAGGACCCCAACGTTCCTAACTATGGAAAGAAGGGGAGGGGCGTTCGCCTCCAGGCCGGTATGGTCATTGCCATCGAGCCCATGGTCACGATGGGATCCAATCATGTGAGCACGGGCTCCGACGGTTGGATTGTCACCACCAACGACCATCTGCCTGCTGCACACTATGAGAACACCGTCGCCATCACCAATGACGGTCCGGTGATTCTCACCACGGATGCCCAAGGTGCTTGGTGTTCGCTCCAAGGTGGAGAAATGTAACAAGTTCCATGTAGTTGTGGAGCCATTACGAAGTTATTACGATGCGTGCATACGTATTGTAGAATACTCAATCGCTGTCGTTTTCTAGAGAAAGATGATTGCTTGTGAAGAAGGAAGACGCAATTGAGCTCGAGGGTACGGTAAAGGAACCGCTGCCCAATGCCATGTTCAAGGTTGAGCTCGAGAACGGTCATTCGGTTCTCTGCAACATTTCTGGCAAGATCCGAATGAATTACATCCGCATTCTCCCCGGTGACCGGGTTGTCGTGGAGCTTTCCCCGTACGACCTGACCCGCGGCCGCATCACCTATCGCTATAAATAGCGGCACGCATACACGCTCTTTTCCGACTGCAGGCTTAGCTCAACCTACGGTCGGATTGTGTGTGAAGACCAGCCATAGTTTTAAACGCCTGCGGCTGGGCGAGTAGATAGTAGGGAAGTAGTTTGAGCGCTACCGAAAGGAAGAACGATGAAGGTACGTCCTTCGGTCAAGAAGATGTGCGATAAGTGCAAAATCATTAGGCGCCATGGCAAGGTCCTCGTCATTTGCGAGAACCCCCGTCATAAGCAGCGTCAGGGTTAAGAGAGGAGACTACGTTGGCCCGTATTAATGGTGTCGACCTCCCGCGTGAGAAGCGCGTTGAGATCGGTCTGACCTACATTTACGGCATCGGCCGCACCACTGCGACGAAGATTTGCGTCGAGTGCAACGTTAACGTGGATACGCGCGTTAAGGACCTCACCGAGGATGAGGTTAACGCCATCCGCGAGTATATCGATAAGAACCAGATCATGGTTGAGGGCGACCTCCGCCGTGAGCGCAATCAGAACGTCAAGCGCCTTATGGACATCGGCTGCAACCGCGGCCTTCGTCACCGCAAGGGCCTCCCGGTCCGCGGCCAGCGCACCCACACTAACGCTCGCACCCGCAAGGGCCCGAAGCGTCAGATCGGTGCTAAGAAGAAGAAATAAGGAGCGCTAGATAGATGGCTACTGCTAAGAAGAACGTTCGCGCTGCCCGTCTGAAGCGCGCGGACCGTAAGAACATTTCCGTGGGCCAGGCTCACATTCGTTCTACGTTCAATAACACGATCGTTTCGATCACCGATCCCCAGGGCAACGTCATTTCCTGGAAGTCGGCTGGCCAGGTGGGCTTCAAGGGCTCCCGTAAGTCCACGCCGTTCGCTGCCCAGATGGCTGCCGAGGCTGCTGCCAAGCAGGCCATGGAGCACGGTATGAAGAAGGTTTCCGTCTTCGTCAAGGGCCCCGGCTCCGGTCGTGAGACCGCCATTCGCTCCCTCCAGGCTGCTGGCCTCGAGGTCTCGAGCATCCAGGACAAGACCCCCATCCCGCACAACGGCTGCCGCCCCAAGAAGCGTCGCCGCGTGTAACTGAAAGGATCGTATCAATATGGCAATCGACAGGACTCCTGTTCTTAAGCGCTGCCGTCAGCTCGGGATCGATCCCGCTGAGCTCGGTTACAGCAGCAAGAAGGAATCTATCCGTCAGCCCAAGCGCCGTCGCAAGGAATCTGAGTACGGCATGCAGCTGCGTGAGAAGCAGAAGGTCAAGTTCATCTATGGCGTTCTGGAGAAGCAGTTCCACGGCTACTTCAACAAGGCCCGCAAGATGAACGGCGTCACAGGTGAGAACCTCATGATCATCCTTGAGTCTCGCCTCGACAACGTCGTCTTCCGTCTTGGCTTCGCCCGCACCCGCAAAGAGGCTCGTCAGTCCGTCCGTCACGGTCACTTCACCGTGAACGGCAAGCGCGTGGACATCCCGTCCTACCGCGTCAAGGCCGGCGACGTCGTCGCTGTCGGCGAGAAGTTCCGTGACCTCCTCCCCATCAAGGAGGCCCTGATTTCCTCCGAGCGCTTTGAGGTCCCTGGCTGGCTCGAGGTCGATATCGAGAAGCTGTCTGGTAACGTGCTCGCTCTGCCGACGCGTGAGCAGATCAGCGGTGATATCAACGAGCAGCTCATCGTCGAGCTCTACTCTAAGTAGTCCATCCGGGCTGCTGAGGCTGGAGGTAATACATGTCAGAATTCATTAGGCCTCAGGTTCAGGTCGAAGAGATCAACGAGACGTCTGCTCGTGTCTCCGTCGAGCCGCTCGAGCGTGGCTACGGCGATACGCTGGGCAACTCGCTTCGTCGCGTTCTTCTGTCCTCGCTCGAGGGTGCCGCCGTCGAGGCCATTCAGATCGATGGTGCGCAGCACGAGTTCATGACCATCCCTAACATGGTCGAGGATGTCACCGACATCGTCCTGAATGTCAAGGGTCTTGTCTTCAGGGCTCTCGGCACGACCGACGAGGCGACCGCCACCATCTCGGTTGACGGCCCCTGCGAGGTCACCGGTGCGGACTTCTTTATTCCGTCCGAGTTTGAGCTGGTCAACCCCGAGCAGCACATCGCAACGCTCACCGAGGGTGGCCATCTCACCATGAGCATGCGTATCGGCTACGGCCGCGGCTATGTCTCTGGCGAGGCTAACAAGCGCGACAACGATCCCATCGGTGTGATCAACGTCGACTCTCTGTACTCGCCGGTGAGCCGTTGCGCCAAGCTCGTTGAGGCTTGCCGTGTCGGTCAGCACACCGACTACGACCGCCTTGTCCTTGAGATCGAGACCAACGGCTCCATCGCCCCGCGCGACGCCGTGGTCCAGGCTGCCAATATCATCAACCAGCATATGGCCGCCTTCATGAACCTTGCCGAGACCCCCGAGGTTGAGGAGGAGGCTTCGATCTTCGCTCCCGAGGTCACCAACGACAACGCCGAGCTGGACAAGCAGATTGAGGATCTGGACCTTTCCGTCCGTTCCTATAACTGCCTTAAGCGTGCCAGCATTCACTCGGTCCGTCAGCTCGTTGAGTTCTCGGAGAACGATCTGCTTAACATCCGTAACTTCGGCGTTAAGTCGATCGAGGAAGTGAAGGACAAGCTTGAGTCCATGGGCCTGAGCCTGAAGGCTTAATGCTTCGCATATTGAGGAGAAACTAGACCATGCGTCACAACGTTAAGAAGGGCCTGAAGCTCGGCACTGATGCGAGCCACACCAAGGCCATGAAGAAGAGCCTTGCCAAGGCCCTCTTCGAGAACGACCGCATCAAGACCACCGAGACCCGCGCCAAGGCGCTCCGTTCGGTCGTCGATCCGATCATCACCTGGGCCAAGAAGGGCGACCTGCACTCTCGTCGTCTGGCCATCGCCAAGCTCGGCGATAAGCAGCTCGTTGCCGAGATCTTCGACAAGGCTGCCCAGGGCATGTGGCAGGACCGCAACGGCGGTTACACCCGCATCATGAAGCTCGGTAACCGCAAGGGCGACAACGCTCCTATCGTTATCATGGAGCTCGTCACCGAGCCTTGCACGCCCAAGGCCAAGAAGGCTGCTCCGGCCCCCAAGAAGGCCGCTGCTCCCAAGAAGGTCGAGGCCGTCGAGGAGGCTCCCGCCGAGGAGACCGCCGAGTAGACAATCTGTCTGCATAGGCTATATTCGAGGGGTACGTTCGCGTACCCCTCTTTTTTTATCGTTTTACTTCTATCTATTTGTCGCTAGGGGAGTCTATGACCGCTCAGGCCGGTTTTAATTCGATCGAGGAACTCGATGCCACGTTAGTATTTCGCGTTGCCTATGATGGCTCGTCCTATAGCGGCTTTGCCGAGCAGCCGGGGCAGTTGACGATCGCTGGCGAGTTGTGCCGCGCCATCGAGACACTGCTTCGCCGTTCGATCGATCTTACGTGCGCCGGTCGCACCGATGCCGGCGTGCATGCGGTGGCGCAGTACATTAGCGTGCCCGTAACGGACGCTGAGTTGGCTTTAACGCGCCGTCGGTGGCTCAGGGCTATGGATGCCCTACTCCCCAAAGATATCGCCATAAATGAGGTCTACAGGGCCCGTAAGGGCTTTTCCGCTCGTTTTGATGCGCGCTCCCGCACTTATACCTATCGTATTGCCGATCGCGATGCCCGACCCGTGCTCTCGCGTGGTGCGGTGTGGTGGCATCGGTATCCTTTAGATGTCGATGCGATGTCGGCGGCCTGTCCTGCGCTTTTGGGCGAGCAGGACTTTAAGAGTTTTTGCAAGGTGGCCTCTGCCGTGGGAAGGCCGACGCACCGTTGTGTCATGCGTGCCGAATTTGGGCATGAGGTTGCCTTTGGCGAAGATATCCTGACGTTTACCATCGAGGGCAATGCGTTTTTGCATTCTATGGTGCGAACGATTGTCGGCACGCTGGTCGAGATTGGCATGCACCGCCGCGAGCCCTCGTGGATGCGCGAGGTTATCGATGCGTGCGAGCGCACCGCCGCCGGTCCCACCGCGCCCGCGTGCGGCCTGACGTTTATGGATGTCGACTACGATCCTGCAGAGCTAACGGTGCTTGAATAGCCCTGCTTCGCGCCGACAATGAGTGACGGTGCGAATCGTGTGGGCGAGCCGTGTGCATCATCTGTTCTTGACGTGCAGCCCCCTGGGCGTCCTGCCGCTTTTATTGACGGGGTGTACCATGAACCACAGTTGATCACTTGCTGTCGAGAGGGCGGAAAACTTGGTTCGACGTGGTTCGCATCCGCGACTATCGGTAATCCTCATTGTCGAGGGTTCGCCCAGCTATTCGATGCGTGCGCTCGAGAGTATCCAAAACCAAGACCTCTACGACATTCAAATTGTCATTGCATGCCGTAATGCCGCACCGGGTGTTCGCCATTCGCTTGAGGTTGCCGCCGACAGGGATATTCATATCGATTTAGTTGATGTTGACGAAACGGCGCAGGATGCCTGCCTGCTCGCAGGCTTTGCCGCCTCCCGTGGGTCTTATATCGTCGCGATGGGGGCGGAAGAGTGGTTTGCCCCCCACGCCCTGGCGGAGATGCTCAAAATTACCTGCGAGGCTTCGGCGGACGTCGTTTTTCCCTCGGTCTCCCTGGACCGCTACGACGCGCATCGGGAGCGCCACTCACGCATCTTGGATGCGGTTTCCGTTGCCGTCGATAATCGTGAGGCCGTGGTCGATGGGCTGTCCGAGCTCATCGCAGATGGTTTGGTCTGCCAGACTTCGGGCGTGATGTACGAGCGCGGGCTGTTCGATGCCTGCATGCACCAAGGCGTGCCCTTCCGTTCGGTGTCTTTTTCGGCTGCTGCCATCATGCACGCACGTTGCGTGTGCGGCTGCTCCGTTGCCCGCTTTCACTCTGACATGCAGCCCGCTGCGGCCGTTTTCGACCCTTCAATGTTTGCCAGGCTTTCCGATGATGCGAAGGCGCTCGATGGCGTTTTGGAGTCGTTTGCCGTGGAGGCGGGTGACGATCGACTCGTGCGCGCCTGCCACAGGTTTTACTACGATCACCTGGTCGCCTGCATCGAGAATTTGTATCTGACCCCTCATGCGGTATCATCGTTTGAACGCAGGGCCCGTTTGCATGACATGCTCGAGGCTCCGCGGACCCGTCGCATGGCTGCGGGCCTCAAAGGTGATCGGCGCGGCCTCGGCCTTTTGTTTGGGGCCATTGCCAACGCAAGACCTGCACGCTGCGTTATGTATATGCACATGGGGGCTTTTTTTAACCGAACGGGCGCAAAAACGCTCTAGCAGGTGTAATTTCGAAATAAATTTGCATCGAATTGTTTCGAAATACTTTCTTATTCACAAAAACCTTCAAATAGCGCTAAACTATACAATCAGTGAAAGATTGTCTCCGTCATCTATGGAGTGGGGTTTCTATGGCTAAAAAACGCAATGGGCGCCAAGATGCCATCAGGGATATCGTGCGCAATAAGGATGTGCGCACGCAGCGCGTGCTGGTGGACGAACTTCGTGCCATGGGTTTCGATTGCACACAGGCGACCGTTTCGCGCGACATCGCCGATATGGGGCTGCGTAAGCTCCCCGAGGGCATTTATGTGTTGGCTGAGGACTTGCATCTGCAGCGTATGGTGTCCGAGCTGGTTACCGGTGTGCTTCGTACCGATAATCTGGTAATGATCAAGGCCCAGCCCGGTACCGCCTCGGGTATCGCGGCCGCCGTCGATGCTGCCGAGCTCCCCGATGTTCTCGGTTCGCTCGCCGGCAACGATACCATTCTGGTCATTGCCCAGACCGCCGAGGACGGCGAGCGTCTCGAGGCGCTGATCAACAAGCTCGGTACCGCGCGTAAATAGCTTTACGCGCGTAAACAACGCCAGCTAAGACGATAGAAATACAGGGGCGTCGGTTTTGAGCCGACGCCCTTTTTGTGAAGGTCGTGTCGTGGCATCTCGATTGCGCGCGATACGCCATGTACGTCCCGACAAAAAAGCGCCCGAGCATTTGAGCTGCTCGGGCGCTTTGCTATCTACTGACCTGTGGAGGGATCGGGGGTCGGGCTGGGGTTGGGGTCA
>CABQLM010000052.1 GCA_902465105.1 uncultured Collinsella sp. | reverse complement strand
CGCAGACGCTCAAGCAGGAATACCTCGATACATACGAAGGAGGTGAATGACATGAAACTATTTGAACAGCTGAAGTCCAATGCGTCGCGCATGGCTGTCTACGCCATCCTCGTGGCAACGGCTTTATGCGGAATCGCGGCACCCGTCTATGCGCTCAACGGGGAGAAAGGCGATGTCGAACCCGCGTACATGGCTTCGACGGTTAAGGACCGGTACAAAGCCTTCTCTGGAGACACGTTTTACGTAGCAGAGTACGACACGACCTACCGTCAGCTTCGCTACAACAAGGGCTACGACTATCTAGGCGCAGAGGCAATCAGCTATACGTCGGATTGGTACCGCTCCAACTATGGACACATAACCCAGTTCAAGTGTAACTACCGTGTGTACAACTAAAGCAACCGGCCGGGACGAGGGGTGACGCAAAAGCGTCGCCCCTCGTTTTTAACCATGTCAACTGAACCTAGTTCAGTTTGGTTGATTTCCGATCTCAGCCGAACACATTGAGCGGAAAGGCCGTTCCCGCAGTCAGTCGAACGTCCCCGGGGCCCTTCTCAGGCCCCGGGGACGGCATTTTCCCAGTTGAAGGAACGGTGGAGATGTGTTTCGATGGGTCAGATTCGTGTCGTTCCGAAAAGACCGTGAACCTTTTGTGGGACGCGCGGCGCCGTGGTATCATAGCCGAGTTTGTTGTCTTGGTCGGAAACCAAGACGCCTTATGCGCTGATCGGTAACCAGCGCCTGACTAATAAGGAGTCCTACCATGAAGCAGGGTATCCATCCCCAGTATGTCGAGTGCACGGTGACGTGCTCCTGCGGCAACACCTTCAAGACGCACGCTACCGTGTCCGAGATGAAGGTCGAGCTTTGCAACGAGTGCCACCCGTTCTACACCGGCCAGCAGAAGTTCGTCGACACCGGTGGACGCGTCCAGCGCTTCGCCGACAAGTTCGGTGGCGCCGCTGCCGCCCAGCTCAAGAAGGCCGAGGAGGCCAAGGCTGCCAAGGCCGCCAAGGCTGCTGAGGCCGAGGCCGCTCGCAAGGCCGCCGCTGAGGCTAAGGCTGCCGAGAAGGCTAAGCGTGCCGCTACGTTTGCCGAGGAGGCTGCCAAGCAGGCCGCCGAGGCTCCCGCAGAGGCTCCCGTCGAGGAGGCCGCTGCCGAGGCCGAGACTACCGAGGCTGCTGAGTAAATAGCTCGCCGCGGAATCACTCGCATTCATGGCATGAGGGCCGTGCATCCATTTGGGTGCGCGGCCCTTTTCTTGTCGGTGCAAAGTAGCCTGTCCCCCATGCGCCAATCGGCGGGGATTGTTCGTTTGTCCAGATAAAACCTGCCAAAATAAACCTGTCCCTTTTTGGCAGGTTTTGTCTGCTCGGGCTTTGCCACCTACTTCTCGTTTATGAGCTGGTACCGCGTCAACGCCATGTGCGGCACGGTGCTGGCGGGGGAGTATGCCTCGTTTTCCGCGTTTACCAAGCTCCGTGTACAAGAGGCTTTGATGACGGCCGAGAAAAATGGCCTCATTACGGAGAGGCGCCTTGATCTGGATGCCGAGGGTGAGCTGCGCGTGTTCTATTGCGCCAGCTTGGAACAGCGCAAGGTAATCAGCGCATATCTTGGCTAACCTGGGGTTGCGGGGCGCCAAAATCGACCGGGGCGGTATGTCGCGAGTGCTTTCCTTGGTATCTAAAATGTGGCCCGCCTTTATGGGCAAATTGATGGAAGCCAACAATCTGTTTTGCCGTTTGCCCAGCTAAACGTGGTAGAAATGTTGGTATTTAGATGATAGGGCCGCCATTGCGGTCGTAGTTATTACGTGGCGGTCGTCATCGTCCCCCATACGTTGCGTCCCGTTTGGCTAAAGTAACCTTATCTGTGTTTAGCTCGTCCAATGCGTTATGCAGTGGGCGATGGCAAAAAAGGAAACCATATGGGATTCATGTCAAAGCTGCTGTCCTTTGGATCCGACAAAGATCTTAAGCGCTACCAGAAGCTCGTCGATCAGATCAACGCGCTCGAGCCCGAGTATGAAAAGCTGACGGAGGAGGAGCTCCGCAGCCAGACCGATAAGTTCCGTGAGCGCTATGCCAACGGCGAGTCGCTCGACGACATGCTTCCCGAGGCCTTTGCCACCGTGCGAGAGGCTTCCAAGCGCACCATGGGCATGCGTCACTTCGATGTCCAGCTTATTGGCGCCATGGCGCTTCACGAGGGCCATATCGCCGAGATGAAGACCGGCGAGGGCAAGACCCTCGTCTCTACGCTTGCCGGCTACCTCAACGCTATCGCCGGCAAGGGCGTGCACGTCGTTACCGTCAACGACTACCTGGCCAAGCGCGACTCCGAGTGGATGGGCCGCATCTACAAGTATCTGGGCATGACCGTCGGCCTGCTTCAGAACAATATGCCGCTGGAGCTCAAGCGTCCTGCCTACCAGGCCGATGTCACCTACGGCACCAACTCCGAGTTTGGCTTTGACTATCTGCGCGACAACATGGTCACGCGCCCCGAGCAGCGCGTGCAGCGCGGGCACAGCTATGCCATCGTCGACGAGGTCGACTCCATCCTGATCGATGAGGCCCGCACGCCGCTGATCATCTCGGGTGCCGGCACCAAGTCGGCGAGCATCTACAAGGATTTCGCGCGCGCCGTGCGCGGCCTTGAGCGCGGCGAGGACGTGTCCTATGACATGCTCACCGCCACCGAGGACGTGGAGCCCACGGGCGACTACGTCATGGATGAGGCCAAGCACACTATTGCCGCCACCGAGCGCGGCCTCAAGAAGATTGAGCATCGCCTGGGTATCGAGGATATCTACGCCGATCTTTCCGGTCAGCTGGTCAACCATCTGCAGCAGGCGCTGAAGGCGCAGTACATGTTCCATCGCGACAAGCAGTATGTGGTTACGAACGGCGAGGTCAAGATCGTCGACGAGTTCACCGGCCGCATCATGGAGGGCCGTCGCTATTCCGAGGGCCTGCACCAGGCCATCGAGGCCAAAGAGGGCGTGCTTGTTCGCGAGGAGAACCAGACGCTGGCAACCATCACCCTGCAAAACTACTTCCGTCTGTACGACAAGCTGAGCGGCATGACCGGTACGGCACTCACTGAGGACGCCGAGTTCCGCGAGATCTACAAGCTGCCCGTCGAGGTTATCCCCTCCAACAAGCCCGTGCAGCGCGTCGACCACGAGGACTTGGTCTACCGTACCATCCAGGCAAAGTACAACGCCGTCGCCGACGATGTCGAGAGGCGTCATGCCAAGGGTCAGCCGGTCCTGGTTGGTACCGTTTCCATCGAGAGCTCCGAGAAGCTGTCTGCTGCCCTGACCAAGCGCGGCATCGCCCACGAGGTCCTCAACGCCAAGCATCATGAGCGCGAGGCCCATATCGTTGCCCAGGCCGGTCGTTACGGAGCCGTGACCATCGCCACCAACATGGCCGGTCGTGGTACGGACATCCTGCTGGGCGGTAACCCCGATGAGCTGGTGCGCGAGCGCCTGGAGTACGAGGGCCTGACCATGGAGGACGTCACCCCCGAGCAGCTCGAGCAGTTTAATGCCGAGGCTAAGGAGGCCTGCAAGGCCGAGCGCGAGCGCGTGCTTGCCGCCGGTGGTCTGACCGTTATCGGCACCGAGCGCCACGAGTCCCGTCGTATCGACAACCAGCTGCGCGGCCGCTCCGGTCGTCAGGGCGATCCGGGCGAGACCCAGTTCTACCTGTCGCTCGAGGACGATCTTATGCGCCTGTTTGGCGGCGACAAGATGGAGCGCGTCTCCAAGATGATGGTCACGGCCGAGATGGGCGACGATATGCCGATCCAGCACAAGATCATCTCCAAGGCCGTTGAGAGCGCCCAGCACAAGGTCGAGAGCATCAACTTCTCCATGCGTAAGAGCGTTCTTGAGTACGACGACGTCATGAACAAGCAGCGTCAGGTGATTTACGCCGAGCGCAACAAGATCTTGGACGGCAAGGACCTGACCGATCATATCGCCGAGGTCATGCACGATACCGTATACCGCTGCGTGCAGGAGTTCTGCGCCAAGGACAGCCACGAGGGCGAGCGCGACCTGGAGGGTCTGCGCAAGTGGGTCGTGGAACTGACCGGCAACCTCGATACGCCGCATTTTGCCGACGAGGACTTTGAGGCGCTGGCCGCCGAGGTTCTCGCCTATGTCGAGAAGTGCTACAGCGAAAAGGCCGAGCGCCTGGGTGAAGACCTGATGCGCGAGCTAAACACGCAGGTCATGTTGCGTGTCATCGATACCCGCTGGATGAACTACCTGCAGGAGATGGACTACCTCAAGACCGGCATCGGACTGCGCGGCTTTGGTCAGCGCGATCCGCTGGTCGAGTACAAGACCGAGGCATATGGTGCATTCCAGATGCTCGTCGATACCATGTACGAGGACTACCTGCGCACTGTCCTGCGCATCGAGATCAAGACTGCCCCGCAAGCCGTCGAGCACAGGGAAGATCCGGCGCTCGAGGACGCTCAGTTCTCTGGCCCTGCCGAGGTCGATGGCGACAACGCCAACTCGGTGCTGCGCAAGCAGGCTCAGGCCCAGGCTCGCATGGCCGTTCAGGGTGGCCCCGCTGCCGTCAACAACGGCGGCAAGGTGACCACCTACCGCAAGTCCGAGAGCGGCGACCCCTACGTCAACGTGGGCCGCAACGACCCATGCCCCTGCGGCAGCGGCAAGAAGTTTAAGCATTGCCACGGCAGGAATCGTTAATGACCGAAACTCCTGAGGTGACGGTTGCCGAGCTGGACGCATTTGCGGACCGGCTCGGCGAGGTCGAGGCATATCTCCATTTGGATGAAAAGCGCACCCGTGTAACCGAGCTCGAGGCCAAAAGCGTCGCCCCTGGGTTTTGGGATGACGCCGAAGCCGCTCGTGCCACGATGGAGGAGATTGCACGCGCCAAGGAAGACGTCGCCGCCGTGGATACCGCACGCGGCGATCTTTCCGATGCCCGCGCGGCGTTGGAGCTTGCCGACGAGATGGGTGACGATCCCGATGCCGCCGCGTTGCGTGAGGAGGCTGCCGCCACGGCGGATCGCCTGGCCCGGGCTATCGACGAGCTTGAGCTTGCCAGCTGGTTTACCGGCGAGTTCGATCATGGCGACGCCATCGTTACCATTAAGCCCGGTCAGGGTGGCTTGGAGGCACAGGACTGGACCTTCATGCTCTTCAAGATGTACATGAAGTACTGCCAGCGTCGAGGATGGAAGGTCACCATCAACGACTGCCCCGCGGCCGAGGTCATCGGTATCGATCGCGCCACCTTTACCGTCGAGGGAAAGGATGCGTTTGGCATGCTGCGTGCCGAGGCCGGCGTGCATCGCCTGGTGCGTATCAGCCCTACCGACGATAAGAAGCGCCGCCAGACCACCTTTGCCGGCGTCGAGGTCATTCCGGTGCTGCCCGACGATATCGACATCGAGATTAATCCCGATGACATTCGTGTGGACGTGTATCATGCGAGTGGCCCGGGCGGCCAAGGCGTCAATACCACCGACTCTGCCGTGCGCGTGACGCATTTTCCCAGCGGCATTGTGGTCACGTGCCAAAATGAGCGTAGCCAAATTCAGAACAAGGCCGCGTGTATGCAGATTCTCAAGGCCCGGCTGTACGAGATCGAGCTCGAAAAGCGCGCCGAGGCTTTGGATGAGATTCGCGGGCCCAAGACCACGATTGGCTTTGGCAACCAGATTCGCAGCTACGTGCTCTATCCGTACCAGATGGTCAAGGACCTGCGTACGGGCGTGGAGACCAGCAACGTCGAGGCCGTTCTTGATGATGGAGACCTCGATCAGTTTATTATCGGGTACCACCGTTGGGCTACCGGTAACGCCGATGCGGAGGCACCGTCGGCCTAAACCGATCGGTTTACTGCGGGAATGGATTAAAACCCTCCGGCCGGGGTGGATTTGTATCCAGAACAAACCCTGCACAGGGGTGGTTTTTGCCCGTCGAATCGGTAGAATCGAGTATAAGAAGAAGTTCAGAGCGCATCCAAAGGGGTGCGCTTTTTTGAGGGGGTCGGCATGGCATATCGTCTGGACATCAAGCGCATTCTTTCGATGAACTTCTTTCACGATCTGCCCCAAATCATGCTGGGGTGCGCCTTGGCGGCCATCGCAACCGACCTGTTTTTGATTCCCAACGGTCTTGCCGCCGGTGGCGTTACGGGTCTTGCCACCATTATCCAAGCGGTCGGAGCCTCGCATGGCGTGCCATTGCCCGTCGGCATCCAAACAATTGTCATGAACGCGCTGCTGCTGCTGGTCGTAATGCGCGCGGGCGGCATGTTCTACGTGGTGCAGACGGCGACGGGCTTTGTGCTGCTGGGCTTCTTTACCGATCTGTTCGCCCCGTTTGTGGCGCCCTTGGCGGATGCGGATCTTATGCTCCCCGCCATGTGGGGTGGCATTATCACGGGCATCGGCTATGGCATGGTGCTGCGCGCGGGCGCCAATACCGGTGGCTCAGACACCATCGGGCAAATCATCTCGCGCAACACGTCGCTACCGGTCGGCTCCACCGTCATGGCTATCGATGTTGCCGTGTGCGCGGCGTCGGCCCCAGTCTTTTCGCTCGAAAACGCTTTGTATGCAGGTCTTTCGATGGTGATCAGCGGCTACGTGATCGATGCCGTGGTCGACGGCGGCAATAAGCGTCGTATGGTGCTCATCATCTCGGACAAATTTCCCGATATCGCGGCTGATATCATGTATGGCCTGGGTCGCGGCTGCACCAAGTTTAGGGCGACCGGAATGTACTCGGGTGCCGAGAAGCCGGTGATCATGGTGATCGTCAGCCGTCGCGAGCTCAATACGCTCAAGACCATTGTGCGCGAGCGCGATCCACACGCCATCGTGACGGTCGCCGATGTTACGGAAACTTTCGGTGAGGGCTTTAAGGACATCAACGCGTAGACGTGGACTTTGGGCTGCGGACGCGATCCGTTTTCCTTCCCCCTAACAGATCAAAATGATCCGTAGGGGACGGAGGAAAACGGATCATTTTTGTGTTGGGGTGAGGGTTGGCGGCGCATCCAAAAGACGTTCACATTGATAAACCGTTTCATCTGGACGGCTGCCTGCTCAATTGTTCAATTATTGATAAATACTCTGGTAAAGACTTCAGTTTCCCGCATAATGGATGACGTACGTGCATCGCGGCTGTGTTGGGATTACCTTTCCGTGCCGTGCGCATCTTGTCTCAAGAGGATGAAAGGAAGGCACAATGAGCGATGTAGAGCTCAAAAAGGTTGCCAACGAGGTAAGGAAGGGCATCGTCACCGGCGTGCACGCTGCCAAGTCCGGCCATCCGGGCGGTTCGCTCGGCGCCGCCGACATCATGACCTACCTGTACTTCGAGGAAATGAACATCGATCCGTCCGATCCCCGCAAGGCCGACCGCGATCGTTTCGTGCTCTCCAAGGGCCACTGCGCACCTGGTCTGTACGCCGTGCTCGCCGAACGCGGGTTCTTCCCCAAAGAGGATCTCGAGACTCTGCGCCATATTGGCAGCCACCTGCAGGGACATCCCAACATGAACGACACCCCAGGCGTCGACATGTCCACCGGCTCGCTGGGCCAGGGCATCTCCGCCGCCGTGGGCATGGCGGTTGCCGCCAAGCACTGGGGCGATACTTACCGCACGTACGCCCTGCTGGGCGATGGCGAGAGTGAGGAAGGCCAGGTTTGGGAAGCCGCCATGTTCGCCGGCAACCAGCAGCTCGACAACCTCTGCGTGATCGTCGACCACAACGGCTTGCAGATCGACGGTCCCGTCGAGGAAGTTAACGACCCCATGCCGCTGGCCGACAAGTTCCGCGCCTTTAAGTTCCATGTGGTGGAGCTTGCCGACGGTAACGACTTTGACCAGATTCGCGCCGCCTTTGCCGAGGCCCGCGCCACCAAGGGCCAGCCGACCGCTATTATCGCCGAGACTCTGAAGGGCAAGGGCGTCTCCTTTATGGAGAACCAGGTTGGTTGGCACGGCAAGGCCCCCAACGATGAACAGTTTGAGCAGGCCATGGCAGAGCTCACGGCCGCCGGAGAGGAGCTCTAGGATGGCAGACGTCAAGAAAATCGCCACGCGCGTAAGCTACGGCGAGGCCCTCGTCGAGCTTGCCAACGAGCACGACGACTTTGTGGTCCTCGACGCCGACCTGGCCGCCGCCACGCAGACCGGCAAGTTTAAGGCCGCCTGCCCCGACCGCTTCTTCGATGTGGGAATCGCCGAGAGCAACCTGATGGGTGTTGCCGCTGGCATCGCAACCACCGGCCGCGTCGCCTTCGCGAGCAGCTTTGCCATGTTTGCCGCCGGCCGCGCCTTTGAGCAGGTCCGCAACTCCATCGGCTATCCGCATCTCAACGTCAAGATTGGCGCCACGCACGCCGGTATTTCGGTGGGCGAGGACGGCGCCACGCACCAGTGCTGCGAGGATATCGCTCTTATGCGCGTTATCCCCGGCATGACCGTGGTCGTTCCCGCCGACGACGTGGAGGCTCGCGCCGAGTGCGACGGCCCCGTGTACATGCGCTTCGCCCGTCTGGCCTCGCCGGTCATCAACGACCCCGAGACCTATAAGTTCGAACTGGGTAAGGGCATCGTCATGCGCGAGGGCGCCGACGTGACCATCTTGGCCTGCGGCCTGATGGTTGGCGAGGCTCTCGAGGCCGCCGAGCAGCTCGCTGCCGAGGGCATCGACGCCGAGGTCATCAACATGCACACCATCAAGCCCATCGATGCCGACCTGATCATCAAGAGCGCTACCAAGACCGGCCACGTCGTGACCGTCGAGGAGCACTCCGTGATCGGTGGCCTGGGCAGCGCCGTCGCCGACGTGCTCTGCGAGCAGTGCCCGACGCCGCTCAAGAAGATCGGCGTCAACGACACCTTTGGCGAGTCCGGTCCGGGTGCCGAACTCCTGCACAGGTACGGCCTGGACGCCGCCAACATCGTGGCAACCACCAAGGAGTTCTTGGCCTAGGGCAAGACGAGGCAAAGTATCGCTTCAGCAACCGTATGCAAACCAGAACAGGGGCGTCCTCAAAGAGGGCGCCCCTGTCTTTATAATTCAGCTATATCAGAGCCGCACCAATCAAGGTTCCCTCCGGGAAAGGAGCCCAGTTCAACAAAGTGCAGCTCAGCCCTCCCAACTTTGTATGTGCAGCACCCCAAGTAAAACGCAGCGACCCCTTAGTTACCGCAGGCCGGGCACAGGGTTACCTCCCAAATCTTTCCGCAGGACGGAGGAGCCCCCGCAGCGCGAAGCGCGTAGCGGGAGCTCCGACATGTCCGAGGACGATTTGGGAGGTAACCCTGTGCCCGGCCGGTGAGACCAAAACCCCGCCATGCTTCTTATGTGCAGCAAAGCTAATGCTGCTAAAATACAAAGCGCTCATGTAGTTTAAACGCACGACGATAAGGAGCACCAGTGGGTAACCACTTCCGTACCTCCGGTGCGGGCGACAATGCCCCCAAGACGCAGCCAAGCGTTCCGGGCACCCGTTTCGCCACGCCGGATTCAGAGGGTCAGCCGTTTGGGCAGGCTCCCATGCAGCCGGCGGATCAGGCACAGCCGGCATCCGATCCCTTTGCCTATAACCCCAACAGTGACACCGAGCTTTCCAGCGCGGCGGGCTTTGAACCTGTCCAAAAGGTGACTGCTCGCGTGGACCAGACCCAGGCGGCAGCCGAGCCACAGTCGACCGTGGCGGGCATTCCCGACCCTATGGCCCCTTCGACGCCTGTAACGCAGCCCGTTCAGCCCGGTCTGTTCGCCGGTATTCCCGATCCCACGCAGCCTGCGGCTCCCGTGGTCGAGAATGACCAGGCAGCCGAGGTCGCAAGTCTCGACAACGCGCTCAACAACCCCGACTTTACGTCGGTGTTTGCGCCTGTCGATCCGCAGGCAAGTCGCAAGAAGATGGCCAAGCAGGCCGGTGTCGAGCCCGTCATTCTGATGGAGCATGTCACCAAGGTCTATCCGGCACAGCCCAACAAGCCCGCGCTCGACGACATCAATATCGAGATCTATCCCGGTGAGTTTGTCTTCTTGGTCGGCCACTCCGGTTCGGGTAAGACTACGCTGCTGTCGACGCTCAACCGTGACGTCAAGCCCACGAGCGGCCGCATTCTGGTCGCCGGCCAGGACCTCATGAAGATTAAGAACCGCAAGGTTCCCTTCTTGCGTCGCCAGATTGGCGCCGTGTTCCAGGACTTTAAGCTTCTGCCGCAAAAGACCGCCTACGAAAACGTGGCGTTTGCCCTGCAGTGCATCGGTAAGCCCAAGGGCGTCATCCGCAGCCAGGTGCCCGAGGTGCTGCGTCTGGTCGGTCTGGCCGACCAGATGGACTCGCTGCCCGATCAGCTTTCCGGTGGCGAGCAGCAGCGTGTGGCCGTTGCCCGCGCCATGGTCAACCGTCCGCCGCTGCTAATCTGCGACGAGCCCACGGGCAACCTCGACCCGGCAATCTCGCTGGGCATCATGAAGCTGCTCGAGCGCATTAACCGCACCGGCACCACCGTGATCGTGGCAACCCACGACCGCGAGATGGTCGATAGTATGCACCGTCGCGTGATCGCCCTCGAGGGCGGCCACGTTATTCGCGACCAGGAGAGGGGAGGTTACGGCAACTATGGCACCAACTAATGTGGGCTACTCGCTCAAAGAGGCAATGAGCCACTTCTTCCGTAACTGGACCACCTCGCTCGGCGCCGTCATCACGATTTTCCTTTCGCTGTTTATCATCGGCCTGTTCATGATGGGTTCCGCGATGCTGAACTCCGTGATCGGTACCGTCGAGGATCAGGTTGTCATTAACGCCTTTATTAGCGATGATGCCGACCAGGCAGACGTTCAGGCCTTTGAGACCGAGCTCAAGACGTGGAGCAATGTGAAGTCCGTGACCTTTAAGGACAAGGATGACGCCCTGGCCGAGTACACGAGCAAGATGTCGGGCAACGCCGATGCCACCATGAGCGCGCTCGATGGCCAGAACCCGCTGCCGGCTTCGTTTGCAATCGAGATGGACGATCCGTCCATGGTCGAGAGCACGGCCAAGAAGCTCAAGAAGAACGCCGACTTCCAGAAGATCGCGGACGACGGTGACGTCAACGCGAGCGTGCTGTACGGCCAGGAGGAGGTAAGCCGCCTGTTCCAGGTGACGAACTATATCCGCATCGCCGCCGTGGTGCTCGTTGGCCTGCTGACGTTTATCGCGTTCATTTTTATCAACAACACGATTCGCCTGTCGATCACGGCGCGCCGCCGCGAGATTGCCATCATGCGTCTTGTCGGTGCTAGCAATGGCTTTATTCGCGGCCCGTTTATCACCGAGGGCGTGCTGCAGGCCATCTTGGGTTCGCTGCTTTCCATCGGCGTGCTGGAGCTGCTGCGCAACCTGCTTATCCCGCGCTTGGAGATGAGCATCAACTGGATGTCGTTTGCGCTGCCGATGAAGTACTATCTGCTCACGTATGGTGCACTGATTTTGGTGGGCGTGATTATCGGTCTGTTTGGCTCTGCCATCGCCATGCGCCGTTACCTGCGCGTGTAGGCATAGCTGAAAATAGTTTTCGCTAACGGGTTGTCCCTCTTTGGGGCGGCCCGTTTTTTGTTCCCTATGCGACGGAGGAAAACGGATCACCAAAGCCCAGTTGAGCTCCCGATGATTCGTTTTCCTTCCCTAAGGGATCAAGGGGAGAGGTGCGTTCTTGGCTGTTGTTTGGGTAGACTCTATGATGCGTGCGGCATGCGCCCGCACGGTGTTTTGACATGATGCGGTTTCGCCTGCGGGCCCCGCAACAGATAGTAAGGAGACGCCATGGGGCGCAATAACAAACGTAAATGCGGTCCTCGCAATAAGCGTGGGCCGGTGCGCAGCGAGCGTCGTCCCAGCTTGACAGGGCGCGTGCAACTCCATGAACACAGTGCTTACGTCGTAACCGATAACGGTGACTACAAGGTTATGGGCCGCGGCAAGCGCGAGATCATGGATGGCGATACCGTCGCCGTGAGCATCAAGACCGGGCCGCGCGGAGACCGTCGAGCCGTGATCGAGAGTGTTGTCGAACGCGCTGCCATAAACGTGGTGGGTACGTATCAGACTGCTGGCCCGCTCGGAGTGATCGAGCCGCTCGATTCTCGCCTTAAGGCCGACTTTTTTATTTTGCCTGAGGATTCCTCGCCGGAACGCCTGGGCGTGCATCCCGGCGACGTCGTGGTCGCCCACATTCTGACCTACCCCACGCGGCTGGAATCGGGCACCGTGACCATTGAACGCCGCATTGGCGGCGACGACGCGCCCGATCTGGGTGTTCAATATGTTATGGCTCGTTACGGCTATACCGACACCTATCCCGAGGCCGCACTTGCCGAGGCCGAGGCGCTTTCGTTCGACGTGGCGTCGGCGCTCAAGGACCCCCTTCGCCGCGACCTTCGCGACCGTTTTGTCATTACGATCGATCCCGTAGACGCGCGCGACTTTGATGACGCCATCTCGCTTGAGCGTGCGCCCGATGGCGGATACAGGCTGGGGGTCCATATTGCGGACGTCTCTCATTATGTTGCCTGGGAGGGACATATCGACCTAGAGGCCCGTCATCGCACTACGTCGGTGTATCTGGCGGATCGCGTGCTTCCCATGCTGCCTGAGCGCCTTTCCAACGACCTGTGCTCGCTGCGTCCCGACGAGGACCGTTTGGCGTTTACCGTCGATATCGAGCTCGATGCGCAAGGGCGCGTTCGTCACTACGATCCGTATCCCAGCGTGATTCGCTCGCGCGTGCGCATGGACTATGACGGTGCCGAGGCGTTGTTGGTGCGTGCTGGCGCGGTGGAGTACTCCGTGTTGGAGGGTGCAGCCGAGGACGTTGCGGCAGCCGAGTCCGCACGCGAGGAGGCGCTTGCGCGCGGTTTGGCTTGCGAGGAGACCGCCCGCGGCTATGACGTCGACCTGGCTGATTTTCTGGTTGCGGCAAATGAGCTCGCCGAGCTGCGCCGTCGCATCCGCCGCGCGCGCGGGTCGGTTGACTTTGATACGGCCGAGATTCGCGCCCTGCTGGATGACGACGGCATTCCCGTGCAGATCGTGGCCCGCGAGCGCTCGTGTGCTACATCACTCATTGAGGAAGCCATGCTGCTGGCCAACGAATGTGTGGCGGAGTGGCTGGCGGATCGAGACATCGAGGCATGCTATCGCGTGCATGAGGATCCCAGCCCCGACAGCCTACACGGGGCCGCCGTGGCGCTGGCGCAGCTGGGCATCATCGATGACCGCCGCGCGGCGGGCATTGCCCTGGGAAGTCCCGACGAGCTGCAGGCGGCTGTTGACGCCGCTGCCGGCACGGCAAACGCGCCGCTCGTCAACACACTGCTCTTGCGCAGCATGCAGCGCGCACTGTACAAGCCGCGCAACGAGGGCCACTTCGCGCTCGCCGCGCCGTGCTACTGCCACTTTACAAGCCCTATCCGACGCTACCCCGACCTCATTGTCCACCGCGTCCTCAAGCTGCAGCTGGCGTATGAGCGCTTGGGCGGCAAGGATGCCTTGGTGCGCACGCCTCAGCTCATCGGCAAGGGGCGTGAGTCGCTGCCACGCATCCTGCCTCAGATCTGTCGCGCTTGCAGTGATGCCGAGCGCGCGGCCGACGCCGCCAGCCATGCGACGCAGAAAATCAAGATCGCCCAGTATTACGAGGACCGTCTGGGTGAACGCTATGCCGGGACCGTCTCGTGGGTCAGCAGTATGGGCCTCTTTGTGCGTCTGGATTTGACGCAGGTCGAGGGTTTGGTTTCGATTAAGAGCCTGGGCAGTGAGTGGTTCGAGTTTGACGAAGATGCGCTCACGTTGACGGGTGCCGATACGGGTCGTCGGTTTGAGCTGGGGCAGCGCGTCATCATCGAAGTCTCGCGCGTCAACACGACTCGCGGACATCTGGACTTTAAGCTTGTTCACTAGTTGAGATCCGGCGATCGGCGGATGGTTTGGGACTGCTATGGTGGTCTTCGAGCTAAGCGTTCGTCTGCCCTCAGAAAGGAGTTCCCATGACGGTGCTGTTCGTTGAATATCCCAAATGCTCTACCTGCAAAAGGGCTAAGGCGTGGCTGGACGAGCATGGGGTTGAGTATGTTGACCGCGATATCGTGGCGGATAATCCCACGGCCGAGGAGCTTGCCGCGTGGGTTGCGCGGTCGGGGTTGCCGGTGCGGCGTTTCTTTAACTCGTCGGGCATGAAATATCGGGAGCTGGGCCTGAAAGCACGGCTGGACGCTGGAATGACGGATCAAGAGTGCTTTGAGCTGCTGGCGACCGACGGCATGCTGGTTAGGCGACCACTGCTGGTGGGCGATGTTTTTGCGATTCCCGGCTTTAAAGAGGCCGTTTGGACCGAGGCGCTGCTGTAGTCGCCGTGGAAAGCACGTTCCGTTTTGGACGCCGATTCTGGGACGTGTTTTCCTTTTGAGTGGTCTTTCGGAAACGGTATCCCATTTTGGCGCGGGACTGCGGACGATTTCCTGGACCGCTAAATCGCGGCCATCCCCAGCGACGACC
>CABQLM010000051.1 GCA_902465105.1 uncultured Collinsella sp. | reverse complement strand
CTTCTGCAGCTCCTCGGCCTTGGCGATGGCGCCCTTCATGCCCTTGGAACCGTCGGTGAGCACGAGCTGTGCGCCATATGCCTGCATAAGCTTGCGGCGCTCGACGGACATGGTCTCGGGCATGGTGATGATTACCTTGTAGCCGCGAGCCGCCGCCACCGAGGCGATGCCGACGCCGGTGTTGCCGCTCGTGGGCTCGATGATGGTGTAGTCGCCGCCGCGCACGAGCTTGCCGGCCTTCTCGGCCTCGTCAATCATGTTCTTGGCGACGCGGTCTTTGACGGACCCGGCGGGGTTGAAGTACTCGAGTTTGACGAGCACACGAGCCTTGAGGTCCTCGTCGGCCTCAAAGTGGGTGAGCTCCAGAAGCGGGGTGTGGCCGATAAGCTGATCGATGGACGTGTAAACCTTGCTCATGGTGAACCTCCAAAGTGTTCAAGTTGCTGGTTGCCGTGTGGTTTCACGGTGCGTGTAGCAGCTAAACCCATAAACCTTATAGGTTGTTCGTTTAGCTGTTGGGAAGCATACTAGACACTAAAGCCTAGTAACGCAATAGGAAATAGAAGATTATTACGAGTCGATTAACCACCTTGACTGGAATGGGTATTTTCAAAACCAATTTTTCGGCTAGAATTGCAACGGATTAAAAGACCGAAAGGCAGCACTATATATGTTGGTTTCCACAAAGGGCAGGTATGCCCTGCGCGTCATGGTCGACCTAGCCGAGCACCAGGCGGCCGGCCGCATCCCGCTTAAAGAGATCGCGGCACGCCAGGGGATTTCGGAGAAATACCTGGAGAACATCTTGGCTACGCTCGTGCGCGCCAACATGCTTTCGGGTATGCGTGGCAAGGGCGGCGGCTACGTGCTCACGCGCCCGCCCGAGCAGTACACGGTGGGCGAGATCCTGCGCCTGACCGAGGGTAGTCTGGCGCCGGTCGCCTGCCTGGATGGCGACTGCAAGGGCTGCTCGCGTTCGGATGAGTGCCCCACGCTCGACGTGTGGAAGAACCTGGACAAGCTCATCAACGACTACCTCGACGGTGTGACGCTCGATCAACTTGTCGCTCCCAACCATGGCTACGACTACGTCATCTAACCCACACCTGCCATTTGGGGACGGGGTAGAAATGGTAGATTCTCTCGCCCTTTAAGGCTTGACAAATAAGAAGGCCGCCCATTTTTGCGATGGGCGGCCTTCGTTTTGGGCTGTTGAGACAGACGCGGTCGGAATGGGCGTATTAGTTCTCGGCGATGCTGTCGAGGATACTTCGAGTGATGGACACCAGGATGCTGCCCATAAAGGCCGAGCCAAAGCTTGCGATGGAGATGCCGACGCCCAACAGGTTGACTGACAGGTAACTTGCGAGTTCGAGCATAAAGCTGTTGACGACAAGCTGGAAAATGCCCAGCGTAATGATCGTGAGCGGCAGCGAGATGACCGTCAGGAATGGCTTGACGAACGAATCGACGATGTTCAGGAACAGCCCCACGAAGGCGAAACAGACCCAGGCCTCGGCAAAACCGAAGGGTTGGATGCCGGGAACGAGAAACGTGGCAATCGCGATGGCGATCGAGGTAAAGAGCCAGTTAAGCATAAAGCGCATGGCGGAGATCCTTTCTTGCGCAGGGTGTGTTGGTATCGCGTGAAGTGGCTTGCTGCGGCAGCATGGACGGCCGCGCGGGCGTGCCGCCTTGTTTGGCTGCCCATTGTCTCAGATATTCATGGAGCTTGCGTGCGCATTCGGTTTCAAAACGGCGTTCGTCCTAGAAAACGTGCCGCTGGCAGAGAGTCTTGTCGCTTTAGTTTGGTGGTGTGCTAAACTGCTACGGGCAAAAGCCACAGGCGTTGCCCTATTGCATAGAACGGGCGAACGATGTCCGATGTCAGTATCAACTTCGATGCCTTTTGGCGGGTTTGGCGGTGATCGATGAATATCGAGAACATGTTTGACAAGCCTGATGTCAAGCAGCTGGTCCACGCATTTAGCCTTTTGGACGACGAGAAAGATATCCAAGCGTTTTTGACCGATATCTGCACGCCGCGCGAGATTTGCGATCTATCGCAGCGTCTGCAGGTCGCGCGTTACCTGGACGAGGGCGAGCCCTATGTCGAGGTTCAGGCGCGTACCGGCGCTTCGTCCACCACGGTGAGCCGTGTGTCCAAGGCGCTCAACGGCGAGTACGGTGGCTATCGCAAGATCCTCATCAAGCTGGAGGATGGCGA
Organism: uncultured Collinsella sp.; assembly: GCA_902465105.1. Lineage (GTDB taxonomy): Bacteria > Actinomycetota > Coriobacteriia > Coriobacteriales > Coriobacteriaceae > Collinsella. The sequence continues at coordinate 12,374 of CABQLM010000051.1, read as the reverse complement.
GTAGGCCGCACCAAAAACGAATTGTGCAAAACCGCTCCTCCGGGGGCGGTTTTTATATGCCTGCAATCGGCTGGTGCGTTGGGATCAGGTTGCTTTGTACCAAAAGATGGAGCTGCGGTGGCAATGTGTCCGCGCGGGCGGGTAGGATGGATGCATTGATTATTGCGGACGGTTTGAGTGGAGGACCATGCCTGTTCGAATCTATACCACGGATGCCGGTACGGAGCTGAGCGATGCCGAGGCGGTGCTGCTTGCCGACCTTGTCGATCGCCACGGGCGTGCCGTGTTGCTGGCGCCCTCGTTTGCCGAGCTCGACCTGTGCCGTCATGATGCGGCGGCAGCTGGTATCTCGCTGGGCGTTGACTACAAGACGCCTTCGTCGTGGCTTCGCTCGCTTTGGGAGCTTTTGGGCGACGGGCGCGATTTCGTCGACAACTTGCAGCGCCATATGCTGTTTTCGGACAGGGTCGCGCGTCTCGATGATGCCGACCTGCAGCCGCTTTCGCGCAGTCAGGGCACGGTGCGCATGCTCGCGCGCATGGCCCGCGACGTACTACCGGGCGTGGCTGGGACGACGGCCGAGCGATGCCGTGGCAACAATTGCCAGCCTAAGCCAAAAAGCGACGCCGAGGCTCGTGTGTTCGAGCTTTTGCGCGCCTACGCGGGCGGTTTGGACCGTCGAGATATGGTCGAGCCCTGCGAGGCGGCTGACATTATGGCCAGTGCCCTGGCCGATAATCTGCCGGCGTGCACCCGTGCCGTCTGTGTACGCGGCGTCACGTCGTTTACGCACGGTCTGCTCGAGCTGCTGTCAGCTGTGGCGAACAATGGGGGAGAAGTCGTTATCCTGCTTGCCCGCGAGCAGGCGGCGATGCGCGAGGATCTGGCCGCGGCATTTGATGCCCGCGGTGTGCTGTTTGAGATCGCGCCGCTGGGGGAGAACGCCGTCGCGTCTGATGCCGCTTGCGGGACCGCCGCTCGGCCTGCCTTTATTGAGGTCGCTGGCCCCCATGCCCGTGCTCATGCTTATGCGAACGCAATTGATGATCTGGTAAAAGCGTGCCAGGGTTCCGAGGTCGACGGCGCCGCCGACGCTTCTGCCGACCCCGTGCGCGTGCTCGTCGTTTCTGCCCGGGCGCCCCAGCTGTTTGGTGAGCTCGCCTCTCGTCTGGCGGCTCGTCATATCGCTGCCGAGACAACTGAGTTCACGGCGTTTTCCCAATCCATTGCGGGCAGGCAGTTTGCGGCGCTTGCCGGCCTGATCGAGCGCATGAAGGCCGCCGATGAGGGTGCGGCGTCAAAGACCGAGTGGTGGCCCGCGCCGGAGCTTACCGACTGGATTTACAGCCCGCTTTCGGGTGCTGATGCCGCCAATGCTCGAACCTTCGATAAGAATATGCGTCTCTCGCGCAGCAAGACTACCGCGGGCGTTAAGAGCCTGCTGCAGAGCGTCCAAGGCCAGGTGAGGGGCGCGCGCAAGGCGGCGAGTGACGAAAACTGGTTTAAGAACGTGCCGTGTGTGGTCTCGGACGTGTTCCAGGCACTGTGGCGTGACAAGCCCGTGACGGCGCTCAAGGCCATGCTTGCCGTTGCCGAGGCGTTGCCCGATCGCTCGCTGGGCAGCTTGGATGGCCAAGCCCGTCGCCAAGCGGAGGCGGCCCTGCTGCGCCACGCCATCGACATCCTTATGAATGGCGCCCGCACGCTCGACGTGTCGCAGGCTGCAACCGTGCCCGTGCTCGATGGCATTCGCACCAAGGTGGACAAGCGTAGCACCGCCTACGATTACGAGACCTACGAGGTTGACCGTGCGCCACGTGCTCAGGTTCGTTTTGTTTCGCTTGCCGATGCGGCGGCTCTGCGCCCCGGCAGCTACGATGCCGTGCTGTTTGCCGATGTCGATCTGGACAGCTATCCGCTCTCGCATGAGGAGGGACCGCTGGCCACGCTGACGGCGAGCCTTGGTCGCGAGGGCGTGACGCTTGAGCCCGCGGCCTTGCTGCGCGTGCGCTTTGGCCACGCGATGCGGGCGTCACGCGGCCCGGTTGCGCTTGCCCTCGTGACGCACGATCGCCAGGCGCGCGAGTGCTATCCGGCGGCCGTGTGGACCGAGTTGCGTGCGCACGCCAAGGCCGCTGACGATGCTAAGGCCGCTGGCGCCGACAAGGCGACGTGCGTGGGTGAGGGCGATATCGTAAGGGACTTCGATCCCGCGGCAGGCGAAGGTCTCAAGCGCGAGCGCGTCACCTGTGAAGCCCCTCAGCATCTGAGTGCCGAGGCCGTGCCGTATTTGGTCCTGCGCCGTCGCGATGGCGAGGGCGAGGACGCGCCGCTCGTGCCGCGTCTGACGTCTGCCTCGCAGATCGAGGCCTATTCGACCTGCCCGCTATGCTGGTTCGTCTCGTACCGCGTGAAGCCTCAGTCCATCGACGCGGACTTTGGCAATATGGAGAAGGGCAACTTTGTCCACGACGTGCTGGAGCATCTGCACGCCCGTCTGCCCCAGGAGGGCATGGAGCGCGTGACGCCCGAGAACCTGCCGCGTGCCCAGGAGCTGCTGCGCGAGGTCTTTGACGAGACCTTGGCCGAGCACGCCGGCAAGCGAGGCACGGAGGGCCCGCTGGTGCCGCTCTCCCCGGTGGAGGAGCGGCAAGTGGCCGAGATCTTGCCGCAGCTGGAGGGCGTTCTTGCCTACGAGTCCGAGGCGCTCACCCCCTTCGCTCCGCGCTACCTGGAGTTTGCGTTCAACGAGCTCCAGGTCGAGTATGCCGGTTGGCCGCTCGGCGGGCGCATCGACCGCGTGGATGTGGACGCCGAGAACCGCGCCGTGGTAATCGACTACAAGCATCGTTCGGGTGTCGAGGAGTTTAAGCTCGCCGACCCCACGGTGCGCGACGAGAAATCGGGCGAGGCCCCCATCGACGACCCGCGCTGGCTGCCGCCCCATACCCAGACACTCATCTACGCGCAGGCCATGCGTCGGGCGCTGGGCCTAGATACCCGTGCTGCGCTCTATTTTTCGACCAAGGGCGGCAAGCCCGCGCTGCGTGGTGCCGCAAGTGCCGAGTTGCTCGAGGAAGAGCGCGGCGACGGTCGCATCCCGGGCCTCAAGAAGGGCTTTCCGGGCGAGGGCGGCAACATGGACTTCGATGCGCTGCTCGACCGCGTGGAGGCCGGCATCGCCGAGCGCCTGCGCGAGCTCGAGGCAGGCAACGTTGCCGCCGTCGACCCGGCGTCGACGCAGGCCGCGCATGCCCGCTGCTCGTATAACCACGAAGGAACGTTTGTAAGGAGGGACGTGTAGACCATGGATCTTTCGACCTTGATGCCGCAACAGCTGCAGATCGTCAAGACGCTCGACCGTCCGCTGTTTGTCTCGGCGGGCGCCGGTTCGGGCAAGACCTTTACCCTTACGCGCCGCATCGTCTACGCGCTCTCGCCCGAATCCGGTCCGTTTGTCGAGCATTTGGACCAGGTGCTCGCTATTACCTTTACCAAAGACGCCGCAGCCGAGATTCGCGACCGCGTGCGCCGTGCGCTTATCGACGAGGGCATGGACGAGGAGGCCCTGACCGTCGACGACGCGTGGATCTCGACCATTCACGGCATGTGCTCGCGTATCCTGCGCGCGCACGCGCTGGAGCTGGGCATCGATCCCGAGTTCACGGTGCTCACCGATACCGACGAGCTCATGGATCAGGCTGTTGAGCATGTGCTGGGTCGCGCGACGGTACCCGATGCCGCCCCCGAGCTCGCGGCGTCGCTCAAGGCCCTCTACACTTGGTATCCCATGGCGGGCGAGGGCGGCTCCTTTGGCGCCGGCACGACCATCAAGGGTCTGGTGCGCGACCTGCTGGAGCTGTCGAGCCAGTTGCCGGGCGGTATGGACGACGTGCACGTGGCGCGCGGCCAGGCCGATACCTCGGCGCTCGCCGATGCCTATCGCGCGGCGCTGGGCGCAAGCAAGGCCGCGACCGAGAAGGCGCAGACGGCGCTCGATGCCATCGACGCGTTCGAGGCGAGCGGCAAGACCATGGTCGATGCGGCGCGACTCATGATGTCGTGTACCATGCCGCGCGCGAGCAAGGCATTCCCTAAGGAGCAGGTCGAGCTGCTCAAGGCCGAGGCCGCCGATGCGTTTATCAATATCGTGCTTGCCTGCGGTGGCCCGGCGCTCGATGCACTGGTGGGCCTGGCCCGTTCCGTGGAGGCCGAGTATCGCGCGCTGAAGGCTGCCCAGTCCGCCCTCGATAATAACGACTTGCTGCGTATGGCCTATGAGGCCCTGCGCGATTACCCTGCCATCCGAGCTGCGTACGAGGGCCGCTTTAAGATGGTCATGATCGACGAGTTCCAGGATACCGACCAGATGCAGGTCGATCTGATCCGCTACCTGACGGGTGCGGGGGAACGTGCACTATGCACGGTGGGCGATGCACAGCAGTCGATCTACCGCTTCCGCGGCGCCGAGGTCGAGGTGTTCCGTCGTCAGGAGCGCAAGGTGGGCTCGTCTGCCGCGCCCGAGGCGACTGCCGTGGTCGACGACCCTGCTGGCGAGCTCGTCAAGCTCGTGCGCAATTTTCGCAGCCATGACGAGGTACTGCGTTACGTGGCACGCGTCTTCGACGGCGATGACGGCGGCCTGATGCAGGGCTTTTTGGATCTTGAGGCGAGCGACGGCCGCAAGGACACGCTGGTGGCAGACGCCTCGCGTCGCCAGGCCCTCTTTGTTGCCGGCGGCAGTACGCAGGAGCGCACACAGGCCAAGGCCCGTGCGATCGCCGAGCGATTCCGCGCGCTTGCCGATGCCGGCCAGCCCCAGGGCGGCATGGTGCTGCTGCTGGGCCGCATGACCAACGCCGACGTCTACGCACAGGCCTTCCGTGACCAGGGGCTCGACTGCGTTATCGCGGGCGGCTCGGTCTTTGCCCAAGCAGCCGAGGTGCAGACGGTGCGTGCCCTGGTCTGCGCGCTCGCCAATCCGGCCGATACGGCGCAGGGCCTTATGCCGCTGCTCGCCTCGCCGATGTTTGCGCTCGGCGCCCAGGAGTTCCTGGCGCTGGCGACCAAACTCGACGAGCAGACAGGCGAGACGTCGCGCCGCAACATCGACGCGGGCATCATGAGTGATTTCGACGTGCCGGGTTTGCAAGACTTGCCGCTGGTGACGCGCGCCCGCGAGGTACTGCGCTATGCGCTTCGTCGCGTGGGCCGCGATTCGTTCGCGGCGATCGCGCGCGACGTGGTCAACGCCTCCGGCTGGTTTGTGCGTCTGGCGCAGCGCGGCCCCGAGGGCAAGGCCATTGCTGCCAACGTGCTCAAGGCACTCGATGCCGTGGCCGAGGCGGAGGCCGAGTTCGGTAACTCGCCGCGCTCCATTGCGCTTGCCTTCGACCGTTTCTTGGCGGGCAAGGAAGCCCCGGGTGCCCTCAACGAGGAGGGCGACGGCGCGGTGCGCATCATGACGGTTCATGCCTCCAAGGGCCTGGAATATCCGGTCGTGGCGGTCGCCGAGTGCTTTGACGTGCGTAAGTCCTCGGGTGCGGCGCAGATGGGTCGCGTCGAGGGCAGAGCGCAGGTCGTGGCACTGCCGGCACGCTTCGACGGCGTTAAGCTCGCCGACGGTACCTTCGTGAAGGGCGATGACGTCAAAAAGCAGTTTGAGCATGCGTTTAAGGGCAAGGGCGCGTCGCTGTGGCTGCCGCCGGAGCTCATGGAGGACGTCTGTGCGACGGGTTCTCCCGCCGAGGCATTTGTTCGCCTGCGCAACGACGACCTGCGGCTTTCGCTCGAGGAGCGGGCCCGCTTGCTCTACGTTGCCATGACGCGTGCGCGCGAGCTGGTGATCTTGGCGATGGATGCCGGCGTGAGCCGTGGCAAGCTGTGTGCGCCGACCTTTGACGTCGAGACCGATCTGACCTATGACGTGCTGCGTCGTATTCTGCCGACGGACGGCCTGGACATGCCGCAGCTCGATAGCGACCGTTTGGTGTTCGACAACTCCCAGCCGGGCGATTACGAGCTCATTTCGCTCGCGGACTTTACCTTTGGCGAGCAGGCGTTTGAGGCCAACGCTTCGCTGGATGCCGAGGGCAGGCTTGTTCGCGGTGATGTCGATGTCGCCGATAATGCTGCGCACTCAACTGTGCTCGGCCCTGCCGACCCCAAGCCCGATTCGTTTGAGCTGGTGTATCCCCAGGCGGCGGGTGTGCGCATGGGCGCGTGTCCGTTCCCGGCGCGTGATTCGTACAGCTATTCGTCGATTGCCGCGGCGCTGCATGCCGAGGCCGAGGACCGTGCTGCCGAGGCGCGCGTGCCCATGGACGAGGCCGGCGATGATGCGGAGTCGGATGGTTCCGAGATGACGGATGCAGACGTGGCCGCCGTCGAGTCCGTCGGCAATCCCATGGCACTGGGCTCGGCCTTCCATGCTGCCTGCCAGTGGCTCATCGAGATGGGTGCCGATGCGCTGCCTGCTGAGCGCGCCGACGCCCTGGCTCGCCTGTGGCGCTTGACGCCAGAACAGCGCGAGCGCTTCGATGTCGCTCTGGATCGCTGGCTCAAGTCGTCGGTTCGTGTCGAGCTACTCGCGTGGCCGTGCATCCGTGCCGAGGTGCCGTTCTTCTCGCTGGGCTGCGAGGACGAGGACATCGCCCGCTACGGTGCCTATGCCGAGGGCGCCATCGATGCACTGGCCACCGACCCGGCCGATCCGTCGCGCGCACTGGTCATCGATTACAAGACGGGTGGCACGCCGGATGAGACGCCGGACCAACTGCTCGAGAAGCACGCCCTGCAGGCGCGCGTCTACGCCGACGTGTTGCACAAGGCGGGCGTTGAGACGGTGACGGTCAAGTTCGTTCGCGTGGAGCAGGCGAATCCAGCCATCTTCGTCGAACCCGCCGAACCTCAAGTAGTCACCTACAATCTCTAGCCCTCAGATAACTTGCGGTGGAATAGTTCCAGTATTGCGGTCCAGGTGGCCCAAGCGGGAACTATTCCACCGCAACTGCAAGAGGAGCCGTGTTGGTTTGGCTAGGTTCGGGTGCCGTCCGCGCCGTGCGGTAAAATCGTTCAGTCAGAACACGAACCCGCATCGGAGCTCATCACATGGCATTCGTCCATCTGCACAACCACACTGTCTTCTCCATGCTCGACGGCGCAACCCGTATCCAGGATATGGTCAACCGCGCTGTTGAGCTGGGCATGCCCGCCGTGGCCATTACCGACCACGGTTACATGTACGGCGTGCCCGACCTGGCGCTGGCCTGCGACGCCGTCAACCACAACACTCCCGAGTACAAAACTTGGAGCCACGACAAGGCCTTCTTGGAAAAGGACCGCCGTGACGAGCTGGTGGAGCCCGACCCCGAGGTAAACCCGCGTGAGCATGCCCAGTACGTCAAAGACATGGCCATGTGGGACGAGAAGGGCAACATCGACGAGCTCAAGCCGCCCCTGGTCATCAAGCCCATCTTTGGCTGCGAGGTTTACTTTACGCCGGACGAGACGCTCGCCCGCGACCATAAGCCCGAGCTCTACCACATGATCCTTCTGGCCAAGGACCAGGAGGGCTACGTCAACCTGATGCAGACGGTCTCCGAGGCCGCCGTGCAGGGCTTTTACTACAAGCCGCGCGTGACGCTCGACAACCTGCGCCGTCACGCCAAGGGCATGATCTGCACGAGTGCCTGTATCGCGGGCATCATCCCCAAATACATCGACCGCGGCGACATGGAAGGCGCCATCAAGTGGGCCGAGACCTTCCGCGACACCTTCGACCCCGGCGACTTTTACATCGAAATCCAGGAACACGGCATTACCACCGATAACGGCCTGACCGACGAGCAGATGGATCGTACGCTCATCGACATTGCCAAACAGGTGGGCGTCAAGGTCATCGCCACCAACGACTTCCACTACCTGCGCCGCGAGGACGCGCCGGTGCAGGACGTCATCATGTGCATTGGCATGAACGCCAAGGTCGACGACCCTAACCGCATGCGCATGACCGGCTCGGAGTTTTACATGAAGACCGAGGAGGAGATGCGGGCGATGTTCCCGTATTGCCCCGAGGCCTGCGACAACACGCTCGAGATCGCCGACAAGTGCTACGTTGAGCTGGACTGGGACTCCATCATCCTGCCGCGCTTTCCGTTGCTCGACCCCGGCGAGACGCACGAGAGCCAGTTCCGCCGCGAGTGCGAGAAGGGCCTGCGCCAGCACTACGGTGACGACTGGGCCACGCGCGAGATCGGCGGCGTCAACATCAAAGAGCGCTTTGAGTACGAATACAAGGTCATCTGCGACAAGGGCTTTGCCGCCTACTTTTTGATCGTTGCCGAGTACGTGCAATGGGCCAAGGATAACGGCATCGGCGTCGGTCCCGGCCGTGGCTCGGCAGCCGGCGCTATCGTCGCCTATGCCATGAACATCACCGCGTTCGACCCGCTCGAAAACGGCCTGATGTTCGAGAGGTTCCTGTCTCCGCAGCGTACCGAGATGCCCGATATCGATATGGACTTCGACGATGAGCGGCGCCTCGAGGTCGTGGAGCACGTTCGCCAGCTCTACGGCCCCGAGAAGGTCACCCACGTCATCACCTACTCGACCATCAAGGCCAAGCAGGCCATCAACGACGCCGCGCGCGTCTTGGACTACCCGGTCTACATGGGCCAGCGCCTGTCCAAGATGGTCTCGAGCGACCCCAAGGTCAAGCTCAAGCAGGTACTCGAAAAACAACCCGGCAAAGAGGATCTGTTTAACCCAGATTTTGCCGAGGCCTATAAAAAGGACGACGACGCCCGCCGCATCATCGACACGGCGCTCTCGATTGAGGGCCTCACCCGTGGCGAGGGCGTGCACGCGTGTGCCGTTCTGATCTGCCGCGACCCCGTCAACGAGCACGTGCCCACCAAGCTCGACACCAAGGGCGGCGTCGAGATTACCCAGTACGAAGGCCATACCGTTGCCGACATGGGCCTGCTCAAGATGGACTTCCTGGGCCTGCGTACGCTGACGGTTATCTCCAAGGCAAAGGCCAACATCAAAAAGAACTTCGGCATCGACATCAAAGAGGAAGATATTCCCTTTGACGATCCCGAGATCTTTAAGCTCATGGGTTCCGGCCACACCGCCGGCGTCTTCCAGGTCGAGTCCGCCGGCATGACGGCCACGATCAAGAACATGAAGCCCACCGAGTACAAGCACGTCGTAGCATTGATCGCCCTGTACCGCCCGGGCCCGCTGGGCGCCGGTATGGTTTCGTCCTACATCAACCGTATGAACGGCAAGGAGCCGGCCGTCTCCTACGACGACCGTCTGGACGACATCCTGGGCGAAACCTACGGCACCATGGTCTACCAGGAGCAGGTTATGCTCATCTCCGTCGAGATGTGCGGCTTCTCCAAGGGCGAATCGGACTCGCGTATCCGTAAGCCCGTGGCTAAGAAGAAGATCAAGCTGCTCACGTCGACGGTGCTCCACTGGGAGGATGGCTCGGACGAGACCACCTACGACCACTGGATGAACGGCGCTATCAAGAACAACTACACGCGCGAGGTCGCCCAGAAGATTTGGGACGATGTTCTTGAGTTCGCGTCCTACGCCTTCAACAAGTCGCACTCCGCCGGCTACGCCATTTTGGTTATGCAGACGGCGTGGCTCAAGGCGCACTATCCGCACGAGTACATGGCGGCCGTTCTGACGTCCTATACGGGCAAGACCGATAAGATCGTGCACTACGTCTCGGCATGCCGTCACGACGGTATCCCCGTGCTTTCGCCAGATGTCAATGAGTCCGGCACCGAGTTCACGGCTACCAAGGAAGGCGTGCGCTTTGGTCTGGCCGGCATCCGCGGCGTGGGCACCGGCGTGGCGCAGGCGATTATCGCCGAGCGCGAGGCGGGCGGCCCGTTTAAGACGTTGCATGACTTTGTCGAGCGCGTGGACTCGAGCCAGGCCAACCGTCGCGTGATCGAATCGCTGATCAAGGCAGGCGCCTTCGACTCCACGGGGTATCCGCGTCGCCAGATGATGCACTTTGTGGATAAGAACAACCCCGAAAACATCATCGACGCCGCGGTAAAGCGCCAGAAGGACCGCGCGAGCGGCCAGACGTCGTTCTTCGATATGTTTGGCGACGTTGAGGGCTCGGGCTTTGAGGTCAGCGTGCCCGATCCGGATGGCCAGGAGTGGGACCGCCACCTTAAGCTGAGCCAGGAGAAAGAGGTTCTGGGCATCTATGTCTCGGACCACCCGTTGCGCCCGTTTGAGTATGCGCTAGCCAAGGCGCGCGACTTTTCGTTCTCGCAGATCGACACTGGCTACGAAGTTCAGAATCCTACGGGCGGCACCATCAACCAGGAGATTCCCGAGGGTAAGGCGCTGTGGTGGGCCGGTATGGTCTCGAGTGTGTCCAAGCGCGTGACCAAAAACGGTGACCCCATGGGCATCGTGCAGCTCGAGGACATGGAAGGCGAGGCCACCGTCGTCGTGTTCCCCAAGACCTACAAGGAGGCCGAGGGGTACCTGTACGGCGAGGTCGATCCCGAGACCGGCGCGCAGCTGTCCGACGCGTTTGTGCGCATTAAGGGCAAGCTCGAGCGCTCGGACCGCGGCGACCAGATCATCGCACAGGAGATTGTGCCGCTGGAGCTCAACGAGGAGAACAACAAGCCCAAGGTGTTTGAGGTCATGGTGCCCAACAGCCGCTTTAGCCAGGGCAATATGGCGCGCCTGGCCACGGTGCTCACCACCAATCCGGGTGGCGACCGTGTGGAGATCTTTATCGAGCAGGTGGACGGGCGCGTGCTACGTGCCGAGGTGCCGGCGAAGGTTAATGCGCGCTCGATTCCGCTGCTGGCAGAGGCAAAGGCCATCGTCGGCAACCAAGGCCGCGTGACGGTTATCTAAAATGATTTTTCTGGGACGGGGATTAAAAAATCATTTTGGGTGACGTGTGGCGGAAGACCAGTTTTTCTGGGACGGGAATGATTTTTTCATCCCCGTCCCAGAAAAATCGTTTGGCGTGCGAGATTGGAGGAAGTGATGGCACAGGGGACGTTTGTGCAGGCGCTCCGGAAAGAGGCGGCGCTGAGCGGCACCTTTATGAAGGGGCGTTCACTCATGCTCAACGGCGCCGTGCTGTCGATCGAGGACAGTGGCTCGCGCTTCTCCAAGAACGTGACGGTCGAGGGCACGGTGCGCGGTTCGCGCGGCGACCTGTACAAGACGCATGTGGAACTCGACATGGACGAGCACGAGGTGATCGATTACGACTGCGATTGCCCCGCTGCCTATCGCTACCCCGGTATGTGCAAGCACGCCATCGCCACAGCGCTGGCATACCTGGACGCCAGCGGCATTGAGCCTGTTGAGGGGCTGCGCACGCCGGTCCGCACGTTTACGGCACCGCCCGCACAATCCAAACAGTCCGTGCGTACCGCGCCCAAAGCGCCGGCCGTCAATCCCAACTTTCCCTTTCCGGCGCCCGTCCCCACGAGCCCCAGCCTCATGGCGGCGCTTTCCGATCTTTCGGACGCGCGCATGGATGAGCTGGCGAGCATGCGCCGCAAGCTTGCCGGTGCCGTTGATCCCGACGCCCCCAAAGCGGCGTTGGAGCCCTCGTTGGTGCCGTACTACAATCCGCTGTTCGCCGATCGCTTTAGCTGGGCGCTCGAGTTCCGCATTCGCTGCGGTTCGGTGTCCTATGTGGTCAAGGATATCGACGGCATGGCCGACGCCTATGTCCGAGGCGGCACGTTCTCGTACGGCAAGAAGCTCACGTTTCTTCATGTGCCCGAAGCCTTTGACGACGTTTCGGTACAGTTGCTCGACCTTGTCGCAACGACGGTCGCCTACCTAGGCGATATTACGAGCTCGCGTTCGGCATCGTACGACTTTGCCCGCAGCGGCTTTGTCGCCGAGCGTCAGTTGCCGGTATCCGAGTATTCCATCGTGTCCGTACTGGACCTGCTGCGTGGCAGGACCATTTCCTTTGAGCCTGCCTGGTCGCGGGGAACGACGGCGCATCGTGCCTACGACGTGGCGGTCGAGCCGGCGCCGCAAGGGGAGGATGAAGCCCCGACCAAGCGCCCGCCGCTCCTTGCCGCCAAGATTGCGCCGGCGGTCGGCGGCAGCTACGACCTTCGCCTGCCCGCCGATATGTACTGCTTTGCATCGGGCGATGCTGCCTACCTGGTCGACACGCGCCGCGCGCGCCGTACCGATGTGGCGTTTGCCCAACATGCGGCGCCGTTCCTATCGCACTTGTTGCCCTGCCGCACGCCGGTCCATATCGCCGCCGACCAGGTGGGCGAGTTCTGCCGCATGGCACTGCCCGTCTTGCGCGACTACACCGACCTGACCGCTCC
>CABQLM010000050.1 GCA_902465105.1 uncultured Collinsella sp. | reverse complement strand
TCAACCGATCAGAATCTCAACTTGCGAGCATCGTTCGAAAAGCTCCAAGCATCCCTAGACAAGTCATTCCCCAACCAAGCCCGGGCATACTAGCCCCTCATCAACAAAGAAGCCCTGACGCCCCACCCATTTCCGCCCTAACGCCACAAGGGCGATCGAGCAGGACGGCTTGGGCGGGTCCCCGTACTTAGTTTCCAAAATCATTCCGCAGCGCGAAGGCCCCCGTTGTCAACGCTTCGAAGAAGCGAGACAACGGGGGCCTTCATGCGCGAGGACGTTTTGGAAACTAAGTACGGGACCCGCCCAAACCGTCCGGTGGGATCAGAGTACCCTTGCTGTTACTCTGCTTTGCCCACAGAGTTGAGGTTGGTCATGCGGATCTTAACCAGCTCGGTGATCTCACGCATACCCTCCTTGGCCGGCTTCTTAGGATCGAAGCAGGCGGGGTTCTCGGCCATGTAGGCCATGAAGCCCTTGGTGTAGGCCTGACGCAGCTCGGTAGCGTAGTTAACCTTGCAGATGCCGTTCTTCACGGCCTCGGCGACCTGCTCATCGGGCACACCGGAGGTGCCGTGCAGAACCAGCGGCACGTCGACGGCGTCGCGGATGGCCTTGACCACGGACTGCTCGATGTGCGGATCGCTCGTGTACACGCCGTGGCTGGTGCCAACGCCAATAGCCAGCGAGGTGCAGCCGGTACGCTCGACGAACTCCTTGGCCTCGGCCGGATCGGTGTAGGGGCTCTCGCCCTCAACCGCAGGACCGTCGTCCTCCTTGCCGCCAACCTTACCGAGCTCGGCCTCGACGGGCACGCCCATGGCGCGACCAGCATCGGCGACGGACTTGGTCAGAGCGATGTTGTCCTCGAAAGACTCGTGCGAACCGTCGATCATGACAGAGGTGTAGCCCGTGCGGAAAGCCTGCATGCAGCGGTCATAGCCATCGCCATGATCGAGGTGCAGGGCGACGGGCACGGAAGCGCGCTCGGCGGCAGCCTTGACCATGCCGTAGAAGTAGTCCAGACCAGCGGTCTTGATGGTGCCCGGGGTGGTCTGCATGATGACGGGGGACTTGGTCTCCTCGGCGGCGGCCAAAACGGCCATAACAAACTCGAGGTTCTCGACGTTGAACGCGCCAACGGCGTAATGGCCGGCCTGAGCGTCCTTGAGCATCTTTTCGGTGGTAACAAGTGCCATGAGCGTTTGCTCCTCTCCCTCGCCCGCATCTGGACATCGGGCGTACGTGTCCGCAAAGCCTATTACCTTGCGTTTTGCTGCGCCCATTGTATGAAAATCGACGGTGTCGCACGTATGAGATATCACCGGTACGCAGGTCAAGATGCTCGTTTTTGAAAAGCAAACGGAAGGGAATCGCACCGGATTCCTCTATGCGATATTGAAGTTTTCAAGCGAATCATCTTTCTTTTATAGAAAAGATAAGTAATCGAAAGGCGTTTTCTTACTCAAAAAGAAAATGAACGAAAATGGATTCAACACAATTCCTGCAAATTAATGTGAGAATGGAGCAGCTATGGCCCATGCGACAACCCGAGCTTTCGCCGATGAGCGTCGTGCCGCCATTATGGAGATGCTCGAGCATAACGCCTCGGTGCAGGTGGCAGAAATTGCCCAGACCTTTGGCGTGTCCTCTGTCACCGCTCGCGCCGACCTGGACGCACTCGCCGAGTCTGGTAAGCTGCGCCGCACGCATGGCGGCGCCGTATCGCTCCACAAACGCCTAACCGTCTCCACGCAGGATCGCCGCATCAATGTCAACGTCGCCGCTAAGCAAGCCATCGCGCAAAGCGCCATCAAGCTCGTCAATGACGGCGACACGCTGCTCGTCGACTCGGGCACCACGGCGCTCGAGTTTGTTCGGCTCCTCGATCAGCGCGACGGCATCACCGTCATCACGGTCGACATTACCATTGCCGATTACATCGACGAGAGTATGCCCTCGGTTGATGTCGTCATGCTGGGCGGGGCACTGCGCAAAGGTCATCGCTATCTGTACGGACCGCTCACTATGCAGGCGCTCCAAATGGTCCATGCCGATCTGGCCGTCATGTGCCCAGGCGCCTTTGTCCCCAGCTGCGGCTTTACGACCGACTTTCCGCAGATGGCCGAGACCAAGACCGCCATGATTGGAGCCGCCCGCAAAAGCGTGGTGCTTATGGATGCCAGCAAGGTCGACGGGCGCGGTATGTATCGTTTTGCGCAGTTTACCGACGTAGACGCCATCGTCATGGACAACGACCCCAACGGCATCGTCGAATCTTCCCTCCTCGAAATCTCAGACCGCGCAAGCCCCAACCTCATCATCGCCGTCGCCTAATACCAGCACAAAGGGGACGGTGCACCTTCGTGATGGTTTCAACCAAAACGTCGATAGAAACGAGGTAATTGGGCCTCGAAGCAAAACCGCCACAAAGGTGTCTGTCCCTTTTGTGGCGGAAAAATCAGGCGTCGCATAGGGATAGCCCCCTATGCGACGCCTTCATGACTGGATTGCGACTACAGGATGCTTTCAATACTGTCTAGGATACTTTCAGCATTCTGCGTGGCGTAATCCTCGGTGGTGATAACGCGAACGTTTTTGGCACCGGCTTCCTCAAAAGCCTCTTTGGCAAAACCGACCTGCGGCCCCAGCAAAACGGCATCGGCGTCACTGATATGATCGGCGGCGGTGGAAATCGGCGATGCTTCAATCTCGATCTCGAGACCACGAGCCTCGGCGACGGCCTTAATCTTTGCGACCAGCAGGCTGGTGGTCACACCGGTGTTGCAGCAGACGAGAACCCTTTTCATAAGGAAACCCTGCCTTCCTCTTTAATCTTGTCCACAAGACAAAACGGCTATCAACTTGGAATACGAGCATAGCGACCGAGCCATGCGCCTCGCTCGCCAATTCCAAATAACTACAGGCTGCACTCCACGCCTTTAAAAAGGGAGCCGGAGGATGGCAGCCGGCTCCCTTTTATACCACGCGGAGATGCGAAGATCGCTATTTCTTCTGGACGTACTTGAGGCAGTCGAGCGTAACGGCGACGAGAATGATCAGGCCGGAGAACACGAACTGCAGGTTGGTATCAATACCCAGAATGGTCAGTGCATAGGTAAGAGCGGTGAAGATCAGCACGCCGACGGTGACGCCGGAAATCTTGCCGATACCGCCGGTGAAGGAAACGCCACCGACAACGCACGCGGCGATAGCGTCCATCTCCCAGCCCTGGCCGTAAGCAGCGGAGCCAGAACCAACCATGCGGATGCACTCGAGCCAAGAACCAAAGCCGTACAGGATGCCGGCGAGGATGAAGGCGCCGATGGAAACAGCGAAGACGTTGATACCAGAGACGGAAGCAGCCTCGGGGTTGCCGCCGACGGCGAACATGTTCTTACCGAAGGTGGTCTTGTTCCAAATGAACCACACAACCACGATAGCAGCGATGGCCCACAGGATAATCGACGGGAAGCCGCCAATACGCGGAGTGACCATGGCAGGAATCAGAGGATTAATCGAACCGAAGGACACGCCCTTGGTGGCATAGGTGACAAGACCAAAGATGATGAGCATGTTGGCCATCGTCGAGATGAACCAGTGCATCTTAAACTTAGCGGTAAAGAAGCCAGCAATGGCAGAGAATGCGGTACACAGGACAACGCAGACAACAAGTGCCAGGATAATCTGGCCCACGACGGGCATGGTGGAGAAGTCGAAAGCGATGCCAAACACGGTACCGGTGTTTGGACCGGCGTGCATGATGATGGTAGACGCCACCATACTCATACCGACCATACGGCCAATCGACAGGTCGGTACCAGTCTGGAGGATCAGGCCGGCGACGCCAAGTGCCAAGAACATACGGGGCGAAGCTTGCTGGAAAATGTTCAGTACGTTCTGAGTCGTGAGCAGCTGCGTGCCCTTAACAACCGGCGTGATAGCGCACAGAGCGATGAAAACCAGCGCAATGGCGATATACAGACCGTTATTGAGCAAAAACGTACGCGTATTGAACGTGTACTTGTAGTTCTCCCAGCGCTGAGCCATATTCTCGGCAAAGGTGAACTTGCCGATGCGCAGCAAATCGATCAGGTGGTAACGATAGGCGAAGGCCTCGTGCTCGCGATCCTTGATCTGCTGCAGCTCCTGCTGATAGGTCACCTTAGCGTCGAACTGCTTGTTCTTATAGACGTACTTCTCTTCTTTAATCTCGGCCTGGTCGGTGATACCGGCAATGCCCTCCTGGTGCTCCTTCTCGAGCTTGGCGAGCTGCTTCTGGTAGGCGACCTTGGCGGCCTCGCGCTCGGCAGCGCAGCTGACCTTGACAGGAGCAAGGTACTCAGTCTCATAGTGGGCCTTCAGGTAGTTCTCGGCGTCGGCAACAAGCTTGTCAATCTGACCCTTGTTCTGGGCCTCGACCTTCTTAGCCTGCTCCATCTCAACCTTAAAGCCATTGATGGCCTCATCGCGCTCTGCTTTGGTAAGCACGCGGTCGCTCTTAGCGGCATCAATGCTGCTCTGCAGCTCGACGACACGCGTGGTACCGTCGGCGCGCAGGGCGTCGACCTTTTTCTGAATCTCGTTTACATAGCTGTCGATCGGCTGGAGGAGCTTCGTCTCCTCATCGACCGACAGAATCTTACCGGATACGGTAGGCATGTGTTCCATCCCCTTCGTCTACAGATACTTGGCGCTCAGACGGAGCAGCTCTTCCTGGTTCGTCTCCTTGGTGTTGACGATGCCCGAAAGGTGTCCGTTCGACATGACGCCGATGCGGTTGGTGATGCCGAGAATCTCGGGCATCTCGGAGGAAACCACGATCACCGTAGTACCCTTCTTTGCCATGTCGATGATGAGCTGGTAAATCTCGTACTTAGCGCCGACATCGATACCACGGGTGGGCTCGTCCATCAGGAACACCTGCGGATAGCGCTCAAGCCACTTACCAAAAATGACCTTTTGTTGGTTGCCGCCAGAGAGGCTCGAAATCAGGTCATCGGGGCCCATGCACTTGGTATGCATGGTCTTGATCTCTTTGTTCGTCGCGCGAAGCATCTTGTCGTTGGACAACGCGGGACCACTCTTGTACTGATCAAGGTTGGCGATGGTGGTGTTAAACGTCAAGTCGCCCTTCAGGAACAGACCGTTTGCCTTGCGCTCCTCGGTAATCAGAGCAAAACCATGCTCCATGGCGTCGCGCGCCGAGGAAAAGTTCATCAGGCGGTCGCGGAAGTACACACGACCTGCAGCACGGGTACGAATACCAAAGATCGTCTCGAGCAGCTCAGTACGACCTGCGCCGACCAGTCCATACAGACCAAAAATCTCGCCCTTACGCACGTCAAAGGTAATGTCCACCAAGTGCGGATCGAACTTCGTAGACAGATGCTGTACCGAAAGAACGTTGTCGCCGGGAACGTTATCAACGGGCGGGAAACGGTTGTCCAGCGAACGACCGACCATGGCGCTCACGAGCTCGTTCATGTTGGTGTCACTCGTACGCTTGGTCATAACCAGATTACCGTCGCGCAGGACCGACACGTCGTCGCAGATCTCGAAGATCTCATCCATCTTGTGCGAGATGTAGATCAGAGAGATTCCCTGCTCCTTGAGCTTACGCATCATCTCGAACAGTTTGTCGACCTCTTGCGCCATCAGCGAACTCGTAGGCTCGTCCAAGACGATAACCTTGGCGTTATAGGACATAGCCTTGGCGATCTCGACCATCTGACGCTGAGAGACGCTCATGTTTTTCATGGGCTGGGTCAGGTTGACGGTCATCCCTAGGCGACGGAACAGATCCGAAGCTTCTTTGCGCATGCGCGCCTCGTCGATCACGCCGCCCTTAACCGGATAGCGGCCCAAGAACAAGTTATCGACCACATTGCGCTCGAGGCACTGGTTGAGCTCCTGGTGGACCATGGCGATGCCGTTTTCAAGAGCATCCTTAGGGCCGGAGAAACTCACCTCCTTGCCATCGAGGAAAATCGAACCCTCGTCCTTTTGATAAGTGCCGAACAGGCATTTCATCATCGTGGACTTGCCTGCGCCGTTCTCACCCATCAGGCCCATGACGGTGCCGCGGCGGACGTCGAGGTCGATGTGGTCGAGCACTCGGTTACGCCCGAACGTCTTGCTCATCCCTCGAATCGACAGGACGATGTCGTCTTGCTTGTCTGACATGTATTCACCCCTCGTTTCCCTCGATGTCCTCCCTGTGCAACCTTATTTGCGCAGCTACGATAGGGAGAACGTCCTGATATGAGGCCATTACGAAATGTTTACGTACTCATGGTCTCTGAAAAGCAAGGGGGAGCAGTCTCCTGATCCCCCTTGCCAACATGCCTACATGCTCTCGCGAGCAATCACGACCTACTGGCCAAGAATCGACGTGTAGGAAGCGCCGTTGTCGGTCTTCACCATGTTGATGGCAAAGGCATCGAAGTCTGCCGGGTTACCAAGCTTGTTGGTAATGGAGGACTCGTTCTGACCGTCGCCCTGGACAACCTCGAGATCGAGGTTGAGCAGCGGAGCATACTTCTCGAGCAGCGGCTTATAGGTGGAGCCCAGGAAGTTGTCGGCAGAGTTGTAAATGCTCAGCCAAACCTTCTTCTTGGGGCTGTCCTTCTCGTCGAGCTGGGCCTGAGCCGTCTCGTACAGGGTGTTCGCCGGGTCGGTGAAGTCCTTGTAGTTGTCGGCCGTGACCTCGAGGTTCATAGCGTAGAAGGAGCGATCGTCCTTGCTGAACTTGAAGTCATCCTCGGCGATGACGTTACCGGCATCGTCAGCCTCGCCCACACCGGTGTTGACGTCGACGCCGTCAAGAGAGTTGCGGAGCAGACGCAGGGTGAGGTAAGCCTGGACAGCGGGGTTCTGGGAAATGGTGCCACCATAGGGGAAGTCGGTGTCGCCCAGGGCGGCAACGGCGTCGGAGTTGGCGTCGTAACCAAAGACGGGGACCTTGTTCTCCTTGGCCCAGTTGGAGTACATGGACATGCCCATGCCGTCGTTGTTGGAGACAACGATATCGATCTGCTCACCGAAGGCGGAAGCCCAGGTGCCGGACAGAGCGTTACCGGCGGTCGGAGCGTCCCAAGTGGCGCCAGCGGAAGTCTTCATCTCCTGGCTGGCGAGCTCACGGACGATGAACTTCTTGCCGTCGACCTCGATCTCGCCGTCCTTGACCTTGTCGGACTTGCCGTCCGTGTTGGTGCCGACGGGGTCGGAAATGATCTGACCGTCCTTCTCGACAGCGGTGCCCAGGGCCTTGCGGCAGCCACGGGTACGAGCGATGGAGTCGTTGTGTCCCACGTCACCGATGGCGAGGACGTAACCAATGACGCCGTCACCGTTGCGGTCGATGTCGGCAGCATGAGCCTTGATGTACTCGACGACCATCTGGCCCTCGAGCTCGCCGCCCTGCTTGGCGTCAAAGCCAACGTAGTAGGTGTCATCGTTCCACTTGAGCGTGGTCATATCCAGCTCACCGGTGGAAGAGTTAGAAGGCTGACGGTTGTAGAAAACGACCGGCTTCTGAGCGTTGGCGGTACCGCCGGCAGCTGCAGCAGAGCCGCCATCGCTACCGGAACCACCGCAGCCCACGAGGGAGCCGGCAGTAGCGACGCTCATCACGCCGAGGCCGCAAGCCTGAAGGAATTGACGACGAGAAAGTGCCATGAGGATTTCCCCTTTCTTAGCGCATCCCTTAATGCGCTTTGACTACCAAAACGAGCGCCGGGGGGATGCTAGATGCTTGCGCTAACATCCTTCGCCCCTCGACGGGCTCTTACTCCCTGCCATAGCGCAACAGCAAGGACGAGTCGTTAATGAGTACGTTAACAGTCTGAGGAATAAAGACTGCCCAGAGTTTTATCGAAGACGCCGAACGGTCGATTCGGGCGCGCGAACGGTATGTGAGAAATTGAAAAAATCAAGGTAAAGCAGGGTGTTTTACAAATAAATACCGTTCCGTCACCGCAGGTAACGACGCGGTCAAGCGTTTTATCATCGGTATCTGCCCTTAAACAAAAACCACCACAAAGGTGCCTGTCCCCTTTGTGGTGGTTGTGGCGGTTGAGCGTCAAAAGTGAACGTGTCGCTACTTGGAAAGCTCGTCGGCGAGGGCCTCGATCTGAGCGCGCGAGGCATCGTTGAGCGAGCCCAGCACGGTCACCTTGTTCTGCGCCAGAGTGATGTCCTTCATGCCCTCGAGCTCCTTGGTCATAACCTTGGCAGCGGTGGGCGCCCAGGAGCCGGCCTCAACGAGTGCCACCGTACGGTTCTGATAGGCGTGCTCGGCAAGCGTGTGGATAAAGGTGCTCATGAACGGGAAGATCTCGCCCTGATAGGTAATGGAGGCGAGCACCAGGCGGTCATAGCGGAACGCATCCTCAATGGCCTCGGCCATATCATCGCGAGCCAAGTCAAAGACGGAGACCTTCTGGCCGCGGGCCTCGAGCGCAGATGCGAGCTCCTCAACGGCAGCTTTCAGATGGCCATACACGCTCGCATAGGCAATCGTGATACCCTCGTCCTCGGGCTGGTAGCTCGACCAGGTGTTGTAGGTGTCGAGGTAATAGCCCAGGTTCTCGCTAAGAACAGGACCGTGAAGCGGGCAAATAATCTGGATGTCCAGATTGGCGGCCTTCTTAAGCACGGCCTGCACAAACTTGCCGAACTTTCCCACGATGCCAAAGTAGTAACGGCGCGCTTCGCAAGCCCAGCCCTCGGGATCCTCGATGTCGTTGGCTCCAAACTTGCCAAAGCCATCGGCGCTAAAGAGCACCTTGTCGGTGGACTCGTAGGAGAAGAGCACCTCGGGCCAGTGCACGTTGGGAGCACCGACAAACGTCAGGCTGTGGCCGCCCAGGTCGAGCACGTCGCCATCTTTGACGACCATCTTGCGCTCGGGGAAGTCGGTGCCAAAGTAGTTGACCATCATGCGGAAAGCACCCATGCTAGCCACAATCTGCGCCTGGGGATAGCGCTCCATAAAGGCGGCGATACCGGCAGAGTGATCGGGCTCCATGTGATGGACGACCAGGTAGTCAGGTGTACGGCCATCGAGCACGGTCTCGAGGTTGCCAAGCCACTCGTCGACAAAGCCAGCGTCAACCGAATCGGCGACGGCGATCTTCTCGCCCAGGATGACGTAGCTGTTGTATGCCATACCGTTCTCGGACACGTCGTACTGGCCCTCGAACAGGTCAATGTCGTGATCGTTGACGCCAATGTAGCGGATATCCTTGGTGATCTCCATCAGGCAAAGCCTCCTAGATAGACAAAAGAACCTGTCCATCATAACACTCGGCCGTATCCCAAAAGCTATCCGCCAACATCCTTACCGATTGTTATTAAAACGCAACATACAACCGTTTACCTGCGAAAACTATGCGCGCGGAGCCGCCGTGGTATGTCGAACGACCAGCTGCCCCGGAATGCGGATGGCGGTCGTATTTGACGGCGCCCCAGCCTTGGGAACCGCGCGCTCGAACACCTCGCGTCCACGCTGGTGCAAATCGAATCGAACGGTGGTGAGTTCGTTGTGCGCGACAAAAACGTCCAACGAGTCGTCGACACCCACAACGCTCACATCTTCGGGCACCCGCAATCCGCTGTCGCGCAACGCAGCGATCGCACCGTTTGCCATCTGGTCATTTGCCGCGTAAATCGCCGTCATGGTGCGGTCGTGCTCGGCCAGATATCTGCCGGCCTCGTAACCGCTGTTGGCAGACCAGTCGCCCTCGAGCGGCTCAGCCATTTTGATATGCCTGCGCTCGAGAGAATCTCTCCAACCAGCCCGGCGGAACTGTTCGTCGACCGAGAAGGACGGACCGCCGATAAAGCGAATTTGCTCGTGGCCCAGCTCAAACAGATGATCCATAAGCAGCAGAGAGCAGCCATAGTGGTCAGAGTCGACCGTGGTTACCCGCGGGTGAGCATACATGGTGACGATGACCGTGCCGATACCCGGCAGAGGCACAAACGTCTCAAAGTCGGGCGCCAGTCGGCTCATGCCGATGATGATGCCATCCACGGGCAGCGTTGCCATGCGACGAGTGGCCTCGGCAAGCGAAAACTCCTCGGTCTTGGACATCTCGACCAGTGTGATAGCACAACCGCGTTCGCGGGCCGCACTGGCAATGCCGTCGATCATCGTCAGATTACCGAACTTGGTGACGTCATTAACGCACAGCCCGACCGAATGGTAGCGGCCGTCGCGCAGCGAGCGACCGGCATAGCTCGGACGGAAACCGAGCTCCTGCATGGCTGCCTGCACGCGCTGACGCGTCTGCTCGTTCACGTTGGGCAATCCGTTGGCAACGCGCGAAACCGTCTGCTGCGAAACACCGGCAGCGCGGGCAACGTCGACCATGGAAACCGGACGCGAACCCGTGTCGTTGGAAGGGCGCCTTGCCACAAAATCACCTTCGCTCCTGTAGGAAGCCTAAATACCCCATGCGAAATTGCTGGTCACGCGGGAGGCTTTGTTGTCTATCGATAATGTTAACGTACTCTACTATACCTATCAGCAGTTATGTAGCGCCCTCAACACCACCTGAATACCGTTCACGGCTCATTTTCGAC
Organism: uncultured Collinsella sp.; assembly: GCA_902465105.1. Taxonomy (GTDB): domain Bacteria; phylum Actinomycetota; class Coriobacteriia; order Coriobacteriales; family Coriobacteriaceae; genus Collinsella. Next base: position 4,244 of record CABQLM010000050.1, on the reverse strand, counting down.
CGATTGCAGGAAAGCGAAGAAGTCCGTGGTTCCAGGCTATGAGTACGTTAACATAAAACGTAAGTACACCGATACCATGATGGCCTGCGCTCCGGGAGCGCAGGCCATTGCGTCGTATTCGAAAGGACGCTCATGATTACCACAACTCCGTTCGGCGCCGCCCCCAGCGGCTCGCCGGTTACGGTCTATAACCTTGTTTGCGCAGGTGCCCGCGTGCGCGTCATGGACTATGGCGCGACCATCCTTAGCATCGAGGTTCCCGATGCCTCAGGCGATGTTGCCGACATCGCGCTCGGCTTCGATGCCCTCGATGGTTACTTCGACAATCCGGCGTGCTACGGCGGAACTATTGGCCCTTCGGCCAACCGAACGGATAAAGGCCAAATCGAGATTGCCGGCACGGTCTATCAGATGGCATGCAACGATGGTCCTGACAAAGCCAATAATCTGCACACCGACCTTGAACATGGCCTTCATAAGCGCGTGTGGAACGCCACAGTCGACGAGATTACCAACACGGTGAGTTTCACATGCAAGTTGGCCGACGGTGAACTGGGTCTCCCGGGCAACCGCACCTTTACCGTTGCCTATGTCCTGCAGGCAGGGCCAACGGGTGCCGCAGAGCTCACCTGCACGCAAAGCTGCGTTACCGATGCCGACACCTTCGTCAACATGACCAACCACACGTACTTCAACCTTGCGGGGCACGACGCCGGCACAGTTCTGGACCAGGTCGCGACTATCGACGCCGAGGCTTTCCTCCCCCAGCGCCAGGACAACGTCTCTTCTGGCGAGGTTCGCCCCGTGGCCGGCACGCCATTCGATTTCCGCGCACCCAAGGCGCTCGGCTGCGACATCGAGGCGAACGACGAGCAGCTCAAGATTGCACGGGGCTTTGACCATTGTTTCTGCCTGGATGGCTTTACCCCCGACGCCGACCCGCGCCACGCACTGCGCTTGCAAGATCCAAACTCGCGCCGCACGCTCGACATCTTCGTAACCGCACCGGGTGCGCATCTGTATACCGGCAACTGGCTCAGCGATATCGACGCCAAAGACGGCTGCAGTTACGGTCCTCGCGACGGCGTCGCATTTGAGCCCGAGTTTTGGCCTGACAACAACCATCACACAGATTGGGCACATCCCGTCTGCACGCCTGACCACCCGTTTAGCTCGACGATCGTCTACCGATTCTCGACGATTTGTTAACCCACCCTCGTCAAGGTGCAAGGGAGCAGCGTTATGACTCCCGCCTACTCCCTCGCACCTTGATATGTTTACGTGCTCATAAGCAAAGCCCGGTAACTCGGGATAACCAAGAAAGGAAGACACCATGACCGCCCCCGACGAAAAGACACTCGCCACGCTCACCAAGCTGTTTGAGGAGGAGTTTGGCCCCATCGGCGACCACCAGGTGCTCTACGTGCATGCGCCCGGGCGTTCCGAGATCAGCGGCAATCACACCGATCACGAGGGCGGTCACGTTATCGCCGGCTCGCTCGATGTCGCCGTCGACGGCATCGCCGTGGCAACCGACTCCAACAAGATTCGTGTCGCCGACGAGGGCTATCCTACGTTTGAGATCACGCTCGACACGTTGGATGTTCAGGAGTCCGAGAAGGGCACGTCCGCAAGCCTCGTCCGCGGCATGGCGCACGAGATTGCAGCCCTTGGCGTTGAGCCCCACGGCTTCGACTTCGCCTTCACCTGCTCCGTCCCCTCGGGTGGCGGCCTTTCCAGCTCTGCCGCCGTCGAGGCCGCGTACGGTCGTGCCATGGAGACGCTCTGGGGCGCGCCCGCCATTGAACCCGTCACGCTCGCTCAGATGAGCCAGCGCACCGAGAACAACTACTACGGCAAGCCCTGCGGTCTGATGGACCAGGCCGCCGTATGTCTGGGCGGCCTTGCCTACATGGACTTTGAGGACCAGGCTCAGCCTAAGACCCAGAAGCTCGAGCTCAACTTTGAGGACCACGGCTATGCGCTCGTGCTCGTTAAGGTCGGCGCCGACCACGTGGCCGCCACCGATGACTACGCCGCCGTTCCGCGCGAAATGCAAGACGTCGCCGCCGAGTTTGGCAAGGCACGCCTGTGCGAGGTAAACGTTGCCGATTTTGACGCCAAGCTCCCCGAGCTGCGCGCCAAGCTGGGCGACCGTGCCTGCCTGCGCGCCGTTCACTACTGGTACGAGAACGGCCTGGTCGATAAGCGCTGGGCGGCCCTGAACGCCGGCGACATTGACCAGTTCCTGGTCCTGACGCGCGAGTCCGGCGCCAGCTCTGCCATGTACCTGCAGAACGTTGTTGCCAAACTGGGTGCCGAGCAGCCTTCCATGTACGCGCTTGCTCTTGCCGAGCATGTGCTCGACGGCCGTGGCGCCGTTCGTATTCACGGCGGCGGCTTTGGCGGTACCATCCAAGCCTTCGTGCCGCTCGATCTGGTCGACACCTTCATCACCAAGATGAACAGCTGGCTGGGCGAGGGCTCTGCCCGTCACTACGCCATCTCTGACAAGGGGGCTTACGCGGCATGGCTGTAATGACTGACGTGCGCGAGGTCGCGCAGAACCTGATCGAGTATGCTATCCACCGGTCGATGATCGGCCAGGATGATCGCATCTGGGCATACAACACCATTTTGGAGTGCATCGGTGCCACGGGTCCCGCACTCGACATGGCTTGGGCGCTCAAGACCGAGAAGATTTCATTCTTGCACCCCGATACCCTGCCCGACTTTGACCTTGAAGGCACGCTTGTCGTGCTTTCCGAGGCCGCCGTTGCCAACGGTGCTGCCGAGGACACGGCGTCGGGCCGCGACCGCATCGCCATGCGCATCATGGGCGCGCTCATGCCGAGGCCTTCGGTTGTAAACGAGGAGTTCAACGGACGTATGGGCGTCAACGAGCCCCGCGCCGCGACCGACTGGTTCTACGGTCTGTGCTGTGACGCCGGTTACGTGCGCCGCGCCGCCATCGCGCGCAATATCAAATGGAGCACCCCCACCAACTGGGGTGACCTGGAGATCACTATCAACCTGTCCAAGCCCGAAAAGGACCCACGCGATATCGCCGCAGCCGGTGCGGCCAAGAACACAGGCGAGAAGTATCCCGCCTGCCAGCTCTGTATCGAAAACGAGGGCTATCCGGGACGTTCCGCCACAGCCGACGGCGGCGCCCACCCCGCCCGTCAGAACCTGCGCATTATCCCCATCCAGCTCAACGGCGAGCGCTGGGGCTTCCAGTACAGCCCGTACGCGTACTTTAACGAGCATTGCATTGCCATGAGCTCCGAGCATCGTCCGATGCACGTGGACCGCAAGGGCCTCTCCTGTTTGCTCGACTTTGTGGACCTGTTCCCGCACTACTTTATCGGCTCCAATGCCGACCTGCCCATCGTGGGCGGCTCGATTCTGTCGCACGACCATTTCCAGGGTGGCGCGCACGAGTTCCCCATGATGCACGCCGCCGAGGTCTCGCAGTTTAGCGTGCCCGGTTTTGACCAGGTCAGCGGTACTGTGCTGCAGTGGCCGCTTTCGGTGCTACGACTGCGTTCGCACGACCGCGCCCAGTTGCTCGATGCTGCCGAGAAAATTATCCTGGCATGGCGCGAGTGGACCGATGAGTCGGTGGGCGTCATCGCGCACACAGCCGATGGCATGGCGCACAACACCGTGACGCCCGTCATCCGCCGCGTCGACTCCCGCGGCAACGCCGGCGGCGAGATTTACGAGGCCTACCTGGCGCTTCGCTGCAATATCACGACCGACGAGCATCCGCTGGGCGTGTTCCACCCGCATGCCGAGTATCACCATATTAAAAAGGAGAACATCGGCCTGATCGAGGTCATGGGCCTGGCCATTTTGCCGCCGCGCTTGGTTCCCGAGCTCGGCGCTGTCCGCGAGCACCTGCTAGCGGCCAAAGCCGATGCCAGCTACGACCTTGCCAGCGCGCTCGAGGGCGACGACCTTTGCCGCAGCCACGCCGCATGGGCCGAAGATGTTTTTGCCCGCCGCGCCGACGAGCTTACGGCGGACAACGCCATCGATATCCTGCACGAGGAGGTCGGCGTTGTGTTTGGCCACGTGCTCGACAACGCCGGCGTCTTTAAGTGGGACGAAGCCGGCCGCGCCGCCCAGCAACGCTTTATCGACTCACTGTAATGATCCCTTGGAGACGGAGGAAAACGGATCATTTCGTCTTCAAGACAACGGCGCCCGCCGGCAACATCGCCGACGGGCGCCGTTTT
>CABQLM010000049.1 GCA_902465105.1 uncultured Collinsella sp. | reverse complement strand
GCCGGCGGGGACAATCTGCCCCCGTTCGACGTGCCGGGTGCGGCGTCCGCGACCAAGGCCGCTGCTGTGGCACCCGCAGCCTCTGCAAACGACGACGTCCCCGCCGCTCCCTGGGAATCCAATCCCGGTGCTGGCAGCCCCTTCGGCCATCAGGGCGCAGCCCCGAGCATCCCGCAGACCGAGGATGAGGCCAAGGCCCTCATCCGCAGCGTCTTCGGTCAGTCCACCATCTTCAAGCCGGTGGAGTAACCGTGCGGGCGGGTATGCTGCTCAAGAAGAGATCTCTTTGCCCGGGCGCATCTGTATTTCGGACATGTGCAACGTGGTGCCGCGTATGTCGCATTTGAGCAGACAGGTGCGTGACGGTCGGCCTAGGATGCTGAGGTCGATACGATACGTCGCATGGCTGTCCGTGTACTCGACTTGCTCGGCGTTAATGGTTGCTCCGATTGCCAAATAAACGCCTAGCTCGGCATCGACAATCTTGAAGTCCTTTATCTTGACCTTGAACTCTTGATAGAGGGACGGGCTGTTGTAGTAGACGGTTCGGGTTCCGTCGGTGCACTCATCGGTCGTCTCCCATTTGACGACGGGCTGGTCCGAGCTGGCTATCAGCAGTTCTGCTCCAAAAGCTATGGCATGGGTGATGACAACCAGCAATGCCTAGCCGACAAAGAGATAGAGAACCACATATGCAACGGGGTGTTTTGAGCGGATGTTTTGGAGCGCGTTGGGGGCATTCATGGGGCACCTCCAAATTACTATCTATGGCAATCAAATTATACCTCGCCGTCATGAGCGCCGCCTCGAGTAGTGGCTCGGCATTTAGCCATTTAGTGGTACGCATTAAATGTCGGATTCCGGCTCTACAAGATTTAGCTTTAAATATTATGCAGATGCGAATTATTCAACTTTGCATAATCTTTGGGCGCGGCTTGCACTCCAGAGCATGTATATCGACTGAGGTAGCGTGTCCGCCCCGCTTGCTTGCCCCGCGCCGTGGTACGATTTTTGAGTTTGAAAGTCCCGCCGTGCTCCGGCTGCCCTTGCAGCTTGTCGCGCGGCCGCACGTAAAGGAGCCATCATGGCCGGTATGAACATGCAGCAGATGATGAAGCAGGCTCGCAAGATGCAGGAGCAGCTTGCCGCCGCGCAGGAGAACCTCAAGTCCCAGACCGTCGACGCCTCTGCCGGCGGCGGTATGGTCAAGGTGACCGTTAACGGCGAGATGGAGCTCGTCAACCTCACCATCGACCCCGATGCGCTCGATCCCGAGGACGTCGATATGCTGCAGGACATGATCATGGCTGCCGTCAACGAGGCCGTCCGCGGCGTCAACGAGCTCGCCAACAAGCAGATGGGCGCCATCACCGGCGGCCTCAACATCCCGGGCATGCCGTTCTAAGACACGCATATATATGAGTGCAAATCACAGTCTGCAAAAACTGCTCGATGAGCTGGGCCGTCTGCCGGGCATTGGTCCCAAGTCGGCCCAGCGCATCGCCTATTACCTGTTGGAGGCCGATGCCGAGGAGGCCCGCCGCCTGGCCGAGGCCATCCTGGAGGTTAAGCAGGAGGTCCACTTTTGCAGCCGTTGCTTTAACTACGCCACGGCCGACGAGTGCTCCATCTGCCAGGACCCGATGCGCGATACCACTCGCATTTGCGTGGTGGGCGAGCCGCGCGATGTCCAGGCGATTGAGCGCACGGGCAGCTACCACGGCCTCTACCACGTATTGGGCGGCGTGATCAGTCCCATGGACAAGATTGGCCCCGAGCAGCTGCACATTCGAGAGCTGCTGGCACGCTTGGGCCACGAGGACATCCACGAGGTCATCATCGCCACCAACCCCAATATTGAGGGCGAGACCACGGCGAGCTATCTGGCCCGTACCATCAAGCCGTTGGGCGCCGAGGTGTCGCGTCTGGCAAGCGGCCTTCCCGTGGGCGGCGACTTGGAGTATGCCGACGAGCTTACGCTTGGCCGCGCTATCGAGGCCCGCCGCGCGATTTAGGTGGCGAGCCTGCTCCTGCCGTATGTTTTCCTCGCGACGCACGGGGTAGTCATAATTTCCCCGTGCGACTGTGAGTTTGTTGTGCAACAAAGATGCTTCGTATCCGCTTATCGCATGGATGCTTCCGCTCGCATCCTTAATTTGTCCATTCGTTGCGCAACTTTTTTGGTTCGCTGATACACTCAAATATGGATTTGAATGAATGCGCCGCTTCTGAGCGGCGTGTTTTTGTTGGAGGAGAACGCATGCGGCCCGGTGGCACTCAGACAAAGCGCGGCGCCGCGGTGCGCATGCGACGCCGACTGGGCTTGGCGCCGCGGGCGTACGCACTGCTATCGTGCTCGCTGGTGCTGGTCATAGCTGGCGTTTCTGCCTATGGCATGACCGTGCCGTCCATGATGCAGGCGCATGCCGCACGCGAACCGCGCGTGGGGCATGAGGTCAAAAGTGATTTGGGTACCACGACTGGATATGCTTGGGCAAGTGTGGTCGGGCATATTGTGTTTGGCACCGACGATGCGGACGGCGCCGAGGCCCCGGACAACGAAGTCACGCTTGCCAATGGCAAAACCATCGTGCTCACCAACACCAAGATCATCGATCGGTTGTCCAACAATAGCGTGGCGGCAACGGTGAATAAGGTCGAGCAGCAGAAGGAGCAGGACGCCCAGCAGTCCGGAAAGCCCGGTAGCTCGGATACTTCTGGCTCCGGCTCGGATTCGTCGAGTTCGGGCGGCGGCTCTGGGTCGGGTTCCTCTACCGGAGGGTCTTGAAACGGCGGTTCGACGGGCGGCAACACTGACAACGATGCAAACTCCGGTGGCCTTTCCGCTGCTGAGGAAGAGAGCATTCACAGCTGGCTTGTGACCAAGTACAACATGCTCGACGGCTATGTTTCTCGTGCCAATGACGTGGTCTCGACCTATAACTCTACGGGAGATCCCAGACCGTGCGACAGTCTGGTCGGGGAGATGTTTGTCATTCGAGCCGAGTTCGGTCGTCAGACATTCTCGCCCCGGTCAAAGTGGTATCAGCAGTATGCCAATCTGTGGGGCTGTTACACCAACCTATGTCAATGGGTCGGCCATTACGGCGATGATGACGTCGCGCTCGGTAACTTCAACAATAACGTGGCGGCGCTTGCCCTATGATGACCGATCTTGCATCTACCACACCACAATCGCTCGGTCGCGATCCCATGGTCGGCCTGCGCCTGGCGCGTGTCGACGGGTTTGAGCCGGCCATTGCGCTCGGTCAGGACGAACTGCCTACCTATCTGCGTCGTTTTACGATGCTGTTTGCCGACGATGCCACCATGCGCCGTGGCGGTATCGGCCGCGTGACGCGTGCCGTCAACGCCCAAGGCGAGGCAGTGGCACTCAAGCAGCTCATCTTGCCGACGCGCGATGAGTTTGATGACGATGCCGCTCACGAGGCGCTGGTCGCCAAGTTCAAGGCGGCGTTTCGCGAGGAATACGAATGCCATCGCGCCCTTTCGGGCCTTAAGGGCTTTCCCCGCCTCTATGGCTGGGGCGAGGTCGACGGTGTGCCTGCAATTGTCATGGAATGGGTCGAGGGCGAGACACTTGCCCGCTTGCGTTCGCGACTCGCCGTGGACGATGCCGGACGCCTGTCGCCGCTTGTGGCGGCGCGTCTGGGTCGCGACCTGTTCGATCTGCTCTGCCGTATGAGCCTGGTGGGTGAGGGCTTTGTCCATCGCGATATCTCGCCCGCTAATATTATGGTGCGTACGGCGCGTCTACCGCTTGACCGGCAGCTTGCCGAGGGCACCTTTGACCTGTGCCTGATCGACTTTGGCTCGTCGCTGGCGCTCGAGCCTGCGTCGGCCGTGGCCGGTACCGGCGGCATGGCGTCGTTTACGGAGCGCTATGCCACGCTGCGTCGCGCGACGGTTGCCTATGCCCCGCCCGAGATGCTCACCGACGATATTCCCGACCTGCGCGCTTTGCGTATGTCGCCGGCGATTGACGTCTATGCCGCGGCAAGTACGGTTTACGAGCTCATTGCCGGCGTCGCGCCATACGAAGCCGCGCCGAGCACTTCGGGCACCTCGGGTTCGCGCAAAAAGACGCGCGACATCGCGAGCCCCTACCGTCTCAAGATGGACACACGGCCCGACTATCCCATTGGTGCCCATGCGCCCGGTTGCGATTTGACTCAGCTGCTCCGTCGTGAGCCCGATGTGGCGCTCGCCGCGGCCGAGCAGGCCCAGCAGCTAGGGCTTGAGCCGGATTCCGAAGAGCTACGCGATGCGCTGGCGTTTGTCGATGCCCAGCTGTTCGACGTGGTGACGGCCTGTCTGTCCAGCCATCAAAAAGATCGTCCCGAGCCGGCGGCGGTCGAGGCGGCGCTCTCGGCGTTTTGTGACCACTATGCGCAAAATGTCGGTCGTTCGCTCCGCGGCGAGCCGCTCACGCCGTGCCCCATGGATGCGTCTGGCTGCGCGGTTCGTCGCGCGGCGATGATCGGTGCGGCGGTCGTTTGCAGCGTGGTTTGGGCTGTGGTCGTGGTTTCGGCCGCGCTGCTGGCGTCGGGCGCTCGCGTGACGGCGACTTTGGGATCGCTCGTGTGGTCTGGGTCGCTACCGGGTATTATTGCCGCACTGGCGTTGGCGCTGCCAGGCATAGCCGGCGTTGCCGCGGGGGCACTTGCGCGCGATCGGCGCTCGGGCTTCCTGCAGGGTGTGCTTGCGCTTTCTGCCTGCGAGGTTCCGGTGCTGGTTGTGGCTGCATGTAGCGTATTTTCCCAACGCGCCGTGATGGGTGGCCTTGTTGCCGCTCTGGTTGCAACCTATACGCTTACGTGGTTTTTGCTTGCGATGGGCTTTGCCTTTGAACTTCCCGTTTCGGCACCGCGACGCACAAAAGCCCAGATGGCGACTCCGCTTGCCGGTGGAGCCGCAGCTGCCCGTACTTTTGGCGGACCTGTCGAAGTATCGTCCGATTCTATTTCTACGACCAAGGAGGCCTAGGTCATGGCATCTCAAGTTGAGCTCACCCCATGCGGGGCCATGTTTGACATCTTTAAGCGCGCGGCGCATCTGAGCCATATCGAGCTGTGCGGCTTGGTGCTTTCGTCCCGTCCGCTCGCCGACGGCCGCAGCCCGCAGAGCCGAGCCGCCGATCGCTCTTGGGTTTCCCGCTTTATCGTTCGCGCGCCGGTCGGCACGCTTCAGCAGCGCTACTTTGCCGAATACGGTACCTCGGCTGCGCGTATTATGTCGCAACTGGCCCTGCGCCAGCGCAATCCCATGGACTCCACGGCTGTGATCAATATGGTGTGCGGTCCTGCAGGTGAACCGATGGTACGCGCGCTCGAAGAGTGCCACCAAGACACGAATCTCTATCGCAACGCGCTCGATCGCCTGTCCCAGGCGGCGGAACTCATGCCCGCCGAGCGCGCCGAGGCCGTGCTGGTGCTGTTTGTCGCCGTCGGTTGTTCGGCGGATGTGCGGTCCTCGGTGAACTATGCCATCGACTACGCGCACGCGACCTGTGGCGGAGGCACATCCACGCCGCGTTCGCTTGGCATGTCGATGACCGCGGGCGAACGCGAACCCGCCCCGGCGCACCCCTTGGGCTTGCTGCGCGTACAAAACAGTTTTGTCGTGAGCGCCCCGCGCTGGATTCAGCCGAGCGAGCAGGGTGTTGAGATTGGCGCGCTGGCCACTGGTGAGGGCGATATTACCGACGTCGGCGACGATGTCTCGGCCCGCCATGCCCATATCTGGTGCGATGCTCAAAATATCTGGCACGTCGAGGACTTGTCGTCCACCAACGGAACCGTGGTGGTAAACGGGGCCACGCGCGTCTGCATTCAGGTCGAGCCCGGCCGTTCCGCCCAACTCAATCCCGGCGACGAGCTCAAGCTCGGCGAATCCACTACCTACGCCATCCTCTTCGGTGCTCTCTAGCCGGCAGATAGGGACGTTTCTTTTCTGCCGGCACTTGGGGACACTCCTCGGCGCGCCAGAGCCAGTCGCCCGGGGATGGAGGGGCCATTTTGGCCCTTGGCGGTCAGTCGGGGCGAAACTAGAAGATCTTTCCGATTCGCGGCTGTTCATGCTTGTAGAGCATCTAAAACAATAGGATGTTATTCTGGAATATGCCGGGTGCGTGAACTTGCCTGTCTTAGCCTTAATAAGGTATAGGGGAGTTTGGCTCAGGGGTTCCGTCTTGTTCTTCAGCGCAGTATTGTGGGACAGATTTGCTGAGATTGGCGCCTTACACCGCAGAGCGCACGGAAGGCTCTCGATTTGTGTTCTGGCCCCAGAATACAGGGCCTGATACTTACCAACTGTGGCATGGATGTAACATCTGTAGAAATCAACCCTTTTGTTGTCGACCTTTGTAAGAAAAACACTGCCATCAACTCTTTGGATGACGAAACTAGGGTGCTTGAGGGGAGCCTTTACTCCCCTCTGAGAGATGACTCATGTTTTTCGCTTGTCGTTGTGAATCCTCCGTTACTGCCGATTCCGGATGAGATTCCTTATCCCTTCGTTTGAGATGGAGGACAATCGGGTCTGGATAAAACACTTCGTATTCTTAAGGGTGGCGATACGCATTTAGAGAAAAACGGTAAATACTGCTAATAGGGGTGACGACGATGGTGCAGGGGCGACCCGCGATGCTCTCATCAATACGTCGGATACTTGGGAAATCAGGTCTAGATGCATGTATGATGATGCTGTGTGGCTATTCAATTAATCCGCGTTCCGAATGGGTGCAGGGTATAGCTGCGACATCGTATGCTTTTGACCCGGCGCGATACTCAGATATTTCTGAGGCGGTTGACGAAGTTTATACGCACTATGCCGCGCAAGGCGTTTCGGAAGTTTGCACATCTACGTTACGGGCTTAGGTTTCTTCAAGCGAGCAGGCCGGTTGCGTTATTTCGAGCGATTTTTCTAGTCTAGACGACAAAAGGCAAAGGATTTGATGGGTATAAAACGCGGACGTTTGTGGGCGGATGCTCAAATCTATTGTGGCAATCGGGCGGTTGAAAAAGATATTTCAACCGCCCGATTGCCAGGTTCGTCGGAGGAGATGTCCGATTCCGACTCTCTTGTAGGAAGAGCTTGAGATCGTATTGGCCCAAGGCAATCTTAAAGCAGTCTCATTGGCAAATCTTCGCTCCTGTTGTGTTGAGGTGTAAGGTATCAGTGATTGATGTTTTGTGGCGGGTAGATTGGGGCCTTCCTTGATTCGATGCGTTCTCTCGAGGTTCATCAGAGCAAAAGGGGCTTTCGTCTTCATTGCTATCACGGTGATTGGAACCGCTCTCTCCTATGCCATGCCATACGTGAACGGGAAATTCTTAGATTTTCTTCTCGGTAACCGCAGCGAAAGAGACGCCGTACTCTTCGCGCTCCTGGTTGCGTCAATAGGAGTTTTCTCCACCCTCTTTACTTATTTTGCAGGAACACTTTCCATTCGCATAACCACGAGACTTTCCTTTGATCTTCTCAGGGAGGCCGTCTTGCGTTTTGAAAGAGACGATTACTTGGTGAGTCGGACCATCGATCCAGCCTATACAACGCAACGGATTATTTCCGACTCCAGCGTGGTCTCATCCTTCGTTTTGGCGAATTTTATCAGTGCGCCGCTGTCCATTGTAGCCATTCCCATCGTATTGCTTATCATATGGTCAATTGATTCAACTCTCGCGGTGTTTTCCATCATTCTCCTCATCGTGTATTTCTGTGTAATTACTGGGTTGAGGAAACTTTTGTATAGGGTCACGTATGAGAAGAAAGAGGCGGACAGCGCCTTTTACGCCGCAATTGCATCGCAGCTTAATCAGATTCTCAACATTCAACTGACATCTTCGTACGGCAAGAGCGAACAAGCGCTCGACGCTGGGTTTAAGAGCTATTTTCCCAAAGTTTTGCGCTCCGGAAAGCTATCATATTCTTTGACATCGCTCGATGGTCTTTTCGCAGCGTTGTTTCAAGCGGTGATACTTGTTGTTTCCGGAGTACGAATCATTAACGGAACTATGTCAATAGGCGAGTACACTATCATCGGTACATACTTCGCGGTTCTCTTTAAGACTTTGAAAAGTATGATGTCATTGTTCAAATCCTATCAAGATGCCAAAGCATCATGGGATAGGACGGCTATCGCGACGAGAGAAAAGGAGAGATCGGGGTGGAATCGGACCGATTTAGCTAAACTCGATGAAATAAATGACATTTCGGTATCTGATTTGGAATTCTCGGTTGCCCTTCCAGACGGATCTGTCCGAGAGGTCCTCGGCGGGTTTTCTTTCAAGTTTTCCGGTCCTGGTACATATTGCATAGTTGGGGAAAACGGAAGAGGCAAGACGTCACTTCTTTACTTGATGCTCGGGCTATACTCATCGAAAGGCAAAGTAAAATACAACGGCGTGCCAATCGAAGAATGCGACTTGGATTACATACGTGCGAGAGAGATATCGTGCTGCCCACAGTCGTGCTTCGCGCCGGACGAAACGGTGAAAGAGCTGTTAGAGTATTTCGACACGCCCTTTTCTTCCTATCACCGGGGTGTAGATGGCCTACTTTCGCTGGAAAACAGCGTGAAGGAGTTGCTCGGGAAACGTTGCTCCGCGCTTTCGGGCGGTGAGCTGCGCCGAGTGTACTTATGGTCGGCGATTTCACGCAAGTCGTCAGTTTTGGTACTCGACGAGCCCACGACTGGGTTAGACGCTGTAAGCCGCGCCGAGCTTGCGGCCTATGTTAAGCGCAACAAGCAAAGCCAGCTGATCATCGTTGTCTCTCACGATGACGAGATGGTCGGCGCGGTAGAAGGGGTAGTGGATTTAGGCAGCATGTACCAGGGTAAATGATGACAAGTGTAGTGCTACCCAACTGGCAGAGATAACAAAAAGGCGATGCAGATGCACGTAGCATTCAGGCGGTTCGGACTCGGTGCCTTCACGCCATCGCAACGCTTTCAGATATAGTTCTCGTTCTCTTACTAAAGGAAACTTTAGTCTACGTCATCTTGTCGAGACAGAGGTGAAGCGAAGTGTTGTCGCGACGTATCTTATTCCAGGTGGCTCAGTATCAGCGTGAGAATCGCACCAAAGTGTACTTACGATTCTCGTGTCCCACGGACAACATGAGCTGAGCATTGAGGTTCCACCCTTTGCTGCAACTACACGGGGTTGGACGGCAATGAATATGCCGGGCCGCATACCACGCGCAGCGGGGGTCCATGTCCCAGTATGTTGCCTACAGCAGCCTCGATGTCCACGCACACATCATCTCTGCCTTCGCGTTCAATCCATTTGCCGGAGAGTGCGAGGGTTGCCAGGCCGTAGAATTCGAGCCGAACAAATGAAATGCGGTATCAGCGCATAGGATTAAACTGACGATTGCTTTGCACTGAGAATACGCTTGGAAAGCCGCTATGGGTGGCGGCCCGGGTTAAATAGAGAAGCCCGTCCGATCACTTTCATGTGGCGAACGGTCGGGCTTCTTATTCCACTTGCCAATGCTCGGCTCATATTGGAAGAAAGCTACGCTAATGTTTGCGTGACACTCCTATTTTCTCCGAAGAAAGAGTCGGATAATGAAGAATAGAATTAAAAAAGGTGCCAGATATAACGCAAGTATAAAGGCTAATCCAACGAGACCTTGCAATAATGGCATAACTCCTCCCAGACACGAGATTTTGGTATTTGTTCCCATCTTATTCTGAATTGGACCAAATAGTTCCTAGCCACAAAACTACTCGTCAACTGGATCGCACCAATCTGCTGGCAAAACACAGCTTGATTCTTTATCGACATAGCACCAATCCGCAACAGGGCACTCGGCGATGTCGTAAAAATTGCATATATCAACTCCAAGACAACAAGGCTCAACGGGAGGATGTTCATTTGAACCAACAGGATGGATATGCTTCATAACAGCTCCTCACCTTAATCCAATTAGAGACTACGTTTGATCAATGCCACAGTGATCTACAACGCAGATGCTGCCGCCATCCATGTCATAGTCGCAGTAATCGTATGCACCACAGCCATCTGCTTTATCATAAACAGTACAGATGTCAGTAATGCCCAAGAGGCAGTCAAAAGACATCGGCTTCACGCCTGCCTCGTCGCCACTTCCTGGATTAATCGGATGAATATGCTTCACGACTACCTCCCTTTGAGTGCAGAAAAACCTCAATATTGTGTATAACAAACCAAGATGTCTAGTTCACCATATTTCTAGAATGGTTTCGGCGAATGTAGCAATAAGCTTCGCAGACGGTAATCAGAAGAACGAACACCTCCACAATGGTGACAGCAATGCGCTGAACCGCTTATTCCGATACAGTAGCTTCTCGTTGATTTTTCTCCTGCGAAGATGAGTGGCGGGAAATAAGGTCAAAAGCCATCTCGTAGCACATTTTTCTATATTCACATGATGCAGGGTGTAGACTCTTAGGCAAGTAGCCGTGCTCGTCTGCAGCCTCCCAGCTACAGCCCCCACCACAGAAAGACCGAGCCCAACAGTCCGTACAGTCAATTCTTTTTTCGACACCCTGACTCCAGTTTTCAATATACCTAGTTTCGTCAATTCCGGTGACGATGTTGCCCATTTTGAATCGCATCATCCCGACAAACCTGTGACAGGGGTATACGTCCCCTTCGGGAGTCACGGAAATAAAACGCCTGCCAGCCCCGCATCCGACAAAGGCGATCCTGTTGCTCATAATCAAATCAACTGCAGTTTTCAATGTTCTAAACAAGGGCTTTTCCCCTTGATCAATCTGTTTGAGATATTGATCCGCCAAATCTATTAGGCCCGCCCTGATTTTGTTTAATGAGTGTTCGTCGAGTTTGATATTCTCATCGAATGAGCTCACGGGCGAGAAGTAAATCCTTCTGAAGCCCATCTCTTTAAACTGAAGATAGTCTTCAACAAGGTTACAGTTATTATTTGTTAAGGTCGCTCTTGCGCCGAAGGGGAACGACTCGGAAAAACGACGAACGTTTTTGTCGATATCGGAGAAAGAGCCGCCTCCCGTCTTGTACGGGCGCGATGCATCGTGCTTGCATCCTGTACCATCGAGACTAATCAGAACAGAAAACCCGTGCTCCTTGAAAGAATTCACAGCAGTGTCATTCAAAAGCGTTCCGTTGGTCGTAATAGAATAGGTAAAGTTTCTATTGGGGTATATTCTTTTTGAATAGTCGACCGTTTTCCATATCAGCGGCTCGTTAATCATGGGTTCCCCACCAAAAAAGACGATCGCAAGCGTTTCGTTTTCCGATGAACTTGCGACGAGGTAGTCGACCGCCTTGAAGGCTATCTCGTCTGTCATCAGCAGAGGAGACGTTCCATAATCTCCTTTACCGGCAAAACAGTAACTACAACCAAGGTTGCATGCATGTGAAACGTGGAGTTCGATGGATCTAAGTTTTCGAGGCGTGTCTTTTGTTAAGAAAGTCCGCTCAGACAATCGTTGATACTCATCAATGTCGTCTTCAAGTTCTGCTATGGTCGTTTGGTCGTAGCCTTTCGCAGCAAGTGACTTTGTTAGCAACTTCGAGTTGACCGTTCTTCCCGATGCTTCAAATATGCGAAGCGCATCTTCTGATGCTTGGTCAACCTGAAAGCAATTGCGAGTGACCTCATCGAAGCAGTAACGACGATCACTTACTGAGAAAAAATGCATACGTTCCTCAATTTCATGCTGGACTGGCACTAACCTTGTTTATTGTTGCGCAGCTATAAAAAACCACCAGCGGGGATTCGGTGTGCGGCCCAATCGGACTCCCAAAAGGTTCTATTTGAGACTGGCAAGCTTTGTGTTGTTGGCACTTCGACAGCGCTCTTTATTCCAACATGGAGCCTCGCAGTTTGAGTCGACTTGCCTCTGGAAGGTCCGATCTTAACTTGATTTAGGATGAAAACAGATTACAGGCGCGCTCCTCTAGAAAGAAAGGAAACCAATCGCCGCCTTTCACCAGGAAAGTTTTTATAGCCCACCTCGAGCAAAATGAAAGAGGCGAGAGCGATTGGGGAACAACGCGAATCTCCCCTTTTGGGTGGGAGCGAGCCTTCAGCCACCGGCGAACGACTCGCCCTGGTCAGAATCTGGAAGTGGTGCCGGGCCGCTTGGGCCTCCCCGGTGACTTCGTGGGGCTTACCTGCCTGACGTCGAGGAGTACATCCGCAAGATTCGTTCCCTATGCCGTTTGCTCTCACGCCCGCCTTAGTTCCAAGTCGGGCGAGCCGCCGCGCTCATGCGACCCGTGGCGGCGACACGTCGATGCCGCGCTCGCTGAGCACATCTTCGGTCGCGGGCGAGCACGAGGTCGCGCCGGCGCATCCGCTGGGACTGCTGTGCGTGCAAAACGGCTACGTGGTGAGCGTCCCGCGCTGGATTCAGCCGAGTGAGGAAGGCGTCGAGATCGGCGCGCTGGCAACGGGGGAGGGCGGCATCACCGACGACGTCTCGGCCCGCCATGCCCATATCTGGTGCGACGAGTCTGGCGCATGGTTTGTCGAGGACCTGTCGTCCACTAACGGCACCGTGGTGGTAAACGGGGCCACGAGTGTGTGTATTCAAGTAGAGCCCGGCCGCTCCGCCCAGCTCAACCCCGGCGACGAGCTCAAACTCGGCGAATCCACCACCTACGCCATCCTGCTCGGCGCCCTCTAGCTCATCCCCCCAATGAGTTGCGGTGAAATAGGGACTGATTAAGGCCGTTAACAGCAAAAACAGTCCCTATTTCACCGCAACTGCTGTGGGGTTCCAGGGGACTGTGTCCGTCGGTGCCGGGCGCACAATAGTCACCCGAGGTAAACCTTTACCGGCCACCTATATTTGCCGAAATATGGCTTGACGGCGGGGTACAATAAACCCGCATGCGGATTTCCGTTGCGGGCGCTTCCCATCGCCGGGGCGTGCCCGGGAGCATCCGGCATGCGGCCTTTGCGGCGCTCGGTCATGTGCAAGACGGGCGGTCGGGTTTGTGGGGCGCATCAGCTGGCCCTCGCCTCGGCATGTCTTCTCTCCACGCCACGTACCTGCTGCTGAGCCTGCCTGCCAGATGATTGGAAGCAACAGCGTAAATCCCATCACGCCAACATCCCGGCGATCGCCGGGGCCTGTATACCTATATGAGAGGAGAGGGGTATATGGCGCGTAAGTTTAAGTCTATGGACGGCAACGAGGCGGCCGCATATGTTTCGTATGCGTACACCGAGGTAGCGGGAATCTATCCCATTACGCCGTCCAGCCCGATGGCCGACCATGTCGACCAGTGGGCGGCCCAGGGTCGCAAGAATATCTTCGGCACCCCGGTCAAGGTCGTCGAGATGGAGTCCGAGGCAGGTGCAGCCGGTACCGTTCACGGTTCGCTGGGCGCCGGTGCTCTGACCACCACCTACACGGCTTCTCAGGGTCTGCTCCTGATGATCCCGAACATGTACAAGATCGCGGGCGAGCAGCTCCCGGGCGTCTTCCACGTCTCCGCGCGTTGCGTCGCTTCCCACGCCCTGAACATCTTTGGCGATCACTCCGACGTCATGGCCTGCCGCCAGACCGGCTTCGCCATGCTCGCCGAGGGCAACGTCCAGGAGGTCATGGACCTCTCGCCGGTGGCTCACCTTGCCGCCATCGAGGGTAAGACCCCGTTCCTTAACTTCTTCGACGGCTTCCGCACCAGCCACGAGATCCAGAAGGTCGCCATGTGGGACTACAAGGATCTGGCCGAGATGTGCGACATGGACGCCGTCCAGGCTTTCCGCGATCACGCGCTTAACCCTGAGCACCCGCACACCCGCGGCAGCCACGAGAACGGCGACATCTTCTTCCAGAACCGCGAGGCCTGCAACAAGGTCTACGACGAGCTTCCCGCCGTCGTCGAGGGCTACATGAAGAAGATCAACGAGAAGCTCGGCACCGATTACGGCCTGTTCAACTACTACGGCGCCCCCGATGCCGATCGCGTCGTCGTGTGCATGGGCTCCTTCTGCGACGTGCTCGAGGAAGTCATCGACTACCTCAACGCTCACGGCGAGAAGGTCGGCTTGGTCAAGGTTCGCCTGTTCCGTCCGTTCTCCATCAAGCACTTTGTCGACGTTCTCCCCGAGACCGTCCAGAAGATCGCCGTCATGGACCGTACCAAGGAGCCGGGTTCCATCGGCGAGCCGCTCTACCAGGACGTCGTCTCCGCTCTCTACGAGGCCGGCAAGACGGGCATCAAGGTCGTCGGCGGCCGTTATGGCCTGGGCAGCAAGGACACGCCTCCCGCGTCCGCGTTCGCTGTCTTCGAGGAGCTCAAGAAGGACGAGCCCAAGCGCGAGTTCACCATCGGCATTGTCGATGACGTGACCAACCTGAGCCTGCCCGAGGCCGAGGATGCGCCCAACACCGCAGCTCCCGGCACCATCGAGTGCAAGTTCTGGGGTCTGGGTGGCGACGGTACCGTCGGCGCCAACAAGAACTCGATCAAGATCATCGGCGACCACACCGACAAGTACGTCCAGGCCTATTTCCAGTACGACTCCAAGAAGACCGGCGGCGTCACCGTCTCGCACCTGCGCTTTGGTGATTCTCCGATCCGCTCGCCGTACTACGTGACCAAGGCCGACTTTGTCGCCTGCCACAACCCCAGCTACATCGTTAAGGGCTTCAAGATGGTCCGCGACGTCAAGCCGGGTGGCACCTTCCTGGTCAACTGCCAGTGGAGTGACGAGGAGTTCGCCGAGCACATGCCCGCCGTGGCCAAGCGCTACATCGCGAACAACAACGTCAACGTCTACCTGATCGACGCTATCGACCTGGCGGCCAAGGTCGGCATGGGCAAGCGCACCAACACGGTGCTCCAGTCTGCCTTCTTCGCGCTGGCCAAGGTCCTGCCCGCCGAGGACGCCCTGCAGTACATGAAGGACGCGGCTACCAAGTCCTACATGAAGAAGGGCCAGGCCATCGTCGACGCCAACCACAAGGCCATCGACGCCGGCGCCACCGCCTTCCACAAGTTCGAGGTTCCCGCTGACTGGGCTACTGCCGAGGACGCTCCCTCCACGCTCTCCATCGAGGGCCGCGCGGAGATCGTCGAGCAGGTCAAGAAGATCATGGACCCGATCAACCGCATGGACGGCGACTCGCTGCCCGTTTCCGCCTTCGAGAAGTACGTCGACGGCCAGTGGGAGCTCGGTGCCTCTCAGTACGAGAAGCGCGGCGTTGCCGTTATGGTTCCGCACTGGGATGAGACCAAGTGCATCCAGTGCAACCAGTGCGCCTATGTCTGCTCGCACGCCACGATCCGCCCGATCGCCCTCACGGCTG
>CABQLM010000048.1 GCA_902465105.1 uncultured Collinsella sp. | reverse complement strand
TCCCAACGACCACCCTCGAGCCCCTGAGGAGAGAAGGACAGGAACCTCACCGGCACGCCGTCATCCGCCTCAAGCTCCAGATACCCCGGGCACTCCCACATAAAGCCAAGGCGCTCGGGCGTAGACACACGGTTCTCGAGCTCCCAGCTCAGCATATCGGCCGAACCATACACCAGGATCTCGCCCACATCGCGCCCGGCACCCTCGCCGTGCATCGCACAAAAACGGCTCTCGACATGCGGACCATCCACGCGACGACGCGCGCCCAGCACCATGTGATAACGCCCGTCCGCGTCACGCCACACCTTGGGATCGCGCACATGGCAGGTTAAATCCTCGGGATAATCCTCGGAAGCCAGCACCACACGCTTGGCGCCGAACGCCTGACCGTCGGTGCTCTCCACATAGACGGTATCGGCGCGACGACCGACATTGACGTAGTCGTACGTGCCGTCCGCATCGGAAAGCTTAACGTTGCCCGTATAAAGCACGCGAATGCGGCCGTCCTCAACAAGCGCGGAGCCCGAATACACACCGTGGCAATCGAACGGCTCGTCGGGCAGCAGCGGGGCGCCAACGTAGTCCCAGTTCACAAGATCGCGGCTCGTGGCATGGCCCCACATCTTGACGCCGCCGTTCACATCAAACGGGGCATACTGAAAGTACGCGTGAAATACGCCATCTGCCTGGCAAAGACCGTTGGGGTCGTTGAGCCAGCCCGTGGGCGGCATAATATGAAAATGCTGAGCATAGGGCCCGTGGCCACGCTCGGCAGCCGCTGCGTCCATGTTGGCAACGAGCTTGGCAAGGTCGCGCTGAAGTGCGTTAGACATGTCGGTTTCCAATCGAATTAAATCAACGAACGCTCAAATCAAGAGTTCCAGATAAACAAAACGCCCACAGGATGGTGCCTGCGGGCGTTTTGTTTACGCAAACCCTACGCCTGCTCAGAAGCCTTGGGCTCGTCCTTGTACAGGACAAACGAGATGGCAAAGGAAACCAGCGCGGCAACCGCGAACATGATTGCGTACTGCACGGGCTGGGCCAGGCACAGCAGGATACCAAAGATGCCGGTAACGCCGGTACCAGAAGCGGCGAGCGAAGTGAGCGCGCAGACCAGGGCGCCGCAGCCACCGCCGATGCAGCCGGCAATGAAGGGCTTAAAGAAGCGCAGGTTCACACCAAAGATGGCAGGCTCGGTAATGCCCATGAAGGCGGACAGAGCCGAAGGAAGCGCCAGACCCTTGATCTTGGCATCGCGGGTCTTAAAGGCAACGGCAAGCGCGGCACCACCCTGGGCGATGTTGGCGGCACTGGCGATGGGCAGCCAATAGGTCACGCCGTACTGGGCGAGCTGGCCCAGGTCGATGGCGGTGTACATCTGGTGGATACCCGTGACGACCGTGGGGGCATAGAACAGGCCGACGATAAACGAACCGATACCGAAGGGCAGGGTGAGCAGGGCCTGGATCAGACCGAGGATGGCGTTCTCGGCCCAGACAAAGATGGGGCCGACGGCAACGAGGGTCACGAGCACGGTCACAAACACCGAGACGAGCGGGGTCACAAAGAGGTCGAACATCTCGGGGACAACCTTGTGGAGACGCTTCTCCAAGAAGGCGAGGATCGCACAGGCGATGACGATGGGAATCACATGGCCCTGATAGCCGACCCACTCAAAGCTGTACACGCCGGGGATGACGGTGACCATGGTCTGCACGCCCTCGGAGGCAACCGTGTAGGCGCTCTGCAGCGAAGAGTTGATGAACGCACCGCCGACGACGGCGCCCAGATACGGGTTGGCGCCAAAGGCCTTAGCGGCGGAGTAGCCGATCAGGATCTGCAGGAAGCCAAAGGACGTGCCCGAGACCAGGTCGGCGATCTTGTAGATAAAGTTATTGGTATCGAGCGCGATAAAGCCGTTGGAGGCCATAAAGTTGAGGGCGCTCATAATGCCCAGCAGCAGACCCGAGGCCACGATGGCAGGGATGATGGGGACAAAGACGTCACCGAGCACCTTAATGGCGCGCATAAAGATGTTCTGCTGCTGAGCCGCGGCCTCCTTGACCTCGGCCTTGGTGGCAGCCTCGACGCCACTAAGCGCGATGAACTCGTCGTAGACCTTGTTGACGGTGCCGGTGCCAAAAATAATCTGAAGCTGGCCCTGGGCCTCAAAGACGCCCTTGGCGCCGTCGATGTCCTCGATGGCCTCCTTGTTGACCTTGGCGTTATCGGCGATTACCAAGCGCAGACGCGTGGCGCAGTGCGCGGCCGAAACAACGTTGTCGGCACCGCCGATGTTGTCGAGCACCTCTTGGGCTGTTTTGCGGTAGTCCATGACTTCCCTTTCCTTCAACGGGCACATTTGCACCCGGCCATCTTTGACACTTACACTGTAATCGTTTTCAGTTTCATATAGCTGTAATCGTTTTCATATAGCGGTACACGGTCGGTTTTCGACGGTGAAAGGTAGTTTTGAGGCAAAAACAGGGGATCAGAGGCCGGAAGACATGAACAAAGCCTAGACATTCATCAGCTGATGGCCGAGCTTGAGGGTCTTTAGACCGCTCTCCCCCTCCACGCCATCGAGCGTGTTGAGCAACATATTGGTCGCCTCGACACCGCTGGTCAGGTAGCCGTAATGCACGGTGGGAATGCCGCCCGTCAGCGCGCGCAAAAATGCGTTGTCGCCAAAACCGCTCACGCGACGCACGCCCTCGCCCATACCACGCGCCTCGTCAAGAGCGCGCAGGGCGCCGGCCGCCATAGTGTCGGTCGCGCACGCGATAAACGAAACATCGGGGGCATCGGCAAGCAGCTCGCGCGCAGCGCGATAGCCCGAGTCGAGCGTAAAGGACCCCTGGCGAATCAAGGCGGCATCGAGCGAGCTACCCGCGGCGCGCAGGCCTGCCTCAAAGCCCCGACGACGGTCGTAACCGGCCGCACGGTCCTCTTCGGTAACACCAATGTAGGCGATTTTGCCCTCAACACGTTTCGCGAGTGCCTGACCCAGCTCGAAAGCGGCCTCGTAATCGTCGTGATAGACACAGGCCGTGCCCTCGACGTTTTGACCAATGACCACAAGGGGTACGCGACAAGACCCAATCGCGCGACGGTGCTCGTCGGTGATCATGGTCGCCACCAGCACGATGCCATCAACCGGGTGGTTCTGGAACAGGTCGAGGTATTCGAGCTCGCGATCGGGGACGTTGTCGGTATTGGCAAGCAACATCTGGTACCCGCGGCGACCAAGCTCCTGGCCAATACCGGCGGTAATGCGGCTCACGGATTCCGAATTGATCTTGGGCACGATGACGCCGATGAGCTTGGTGGAGCCGGTGCGCAGCGCGCGAGCCTGGCTGGACCGCACGTATCCGGTCAGCTCAATCGCCTGCTTAATGCGCTCGGCCTTGTCCGCCGATATGTACCCACCGTTGAGGTAACGCGAGACGGCGGCACTCGAAACGCCCGCCAACTCGGCGACATCCTTCATCTTTACCACGCGCGCCACCCCTGTCATTGAAATCGCTTTCACCATGATACCCGCGGAGGCGGTATGCGAACCAAATCAGCCCACCCAGGTCGAGCAAAGGTCAGCGAGCGGGCAGCTGCCGTGGTGAGGTGCCACAAAAGAGAATCGACGCGTACCTTTTTGTGCAACGAGAAAAAGCCGCTCATCCAGCGGCTTTATCTCGTTTGGGCATTAAAAAAGGCGACCGCCCTTTGTGGGCAGTCGCCTTTAACTGTTGTGTAGGTTACGTTAGGCGCGGGTCTTGATCTCCTCGGTCACCTTGTCAACAAACTCGTCAACGCTCATCGGAACGGTCTCGTTGGAGCGATCGCGGACGGAAATGTTGCCGGCCTCGACCTCCTTCTCGCCCAAGATGAGCATGTAGGGCACGCGGTCGATGCTGCGGGCCTCGCGGATCTTGTAGCCGATCTTCTCGTCGCGGTCGTCGCAGACCACGCGAATGCCGGCCTCCTCCAGCTTGGCGCATACCTCGTGAGCGTAGTCGCGGCTCTTCTCAGAGACCGGAAGGGCCTTGACCTGCACGGGAGCCAGCCAGGTGGGGAACTTGCCCGCAAAGTGCTCAATCAGAATACCGATGAAGCGCTCGATGGAGCCAAAGCATACGCGGTGCAGCATGATGGGGCGCTTCTTGGTGCCGTCGGCGTCCACGTACTCCAGATCAAAGTTGAGCGGCATCTGGAAGTCAAGCTGGACGGTACCGCACTGCCAGGTACGGCCGAGCGAGTCCTCCAGATGGAAGTCGATCTTGGGGCCGTAGAAGGCGCCGTCGCCCTCGTTGACCTCGTAGTCCATGCCCAGCTTCTCCAGAGCGGTGCGCAGGCCCTCCTCGGCGCGTGCCCAGTCCTCGTCGGAACCCATGGAGTCCTCGGGGCGGGTGGAAAGCTCAACGTGGTACTTAAAACCAAACTTCTGGTACACGGAGTCGATAAGGTTGACCACGCCCACGATCTCGTCGGTCAGCTGGTCGGGGCGCACAAACAGGTGGGCGTCGTCCTGGTTAAAGCAGCGCACGCGGAAAAGGCCGTGCAGGGCGCCGCGCAGCTCGTGGCGGTGCACCAGGCCAATCTCGCCGGCGCGGATGGGCAGCTCGCGGTAGGAGTGCGGCTTGGAGGCGTACACCAGCACGCCGCCCGGGCAGTTCATGGGCTTAATGCAGTACTCTTCGTCGTCGATGACGGTGGAGTACATGTTGTCCTTGTAGTGGTCCCAGTGGCCCGAGGTCTTCCACAGCTGCTTGTTCATGATGAGCGGCGTGGAGATCTCCACGTAGCCGGCCTTGTGGTGGATCTCGCGCCAGTAGTCCAGCAGCGTGTTCTTAAGGATCATGCCGTTGGGCAGGAAGAACGGGAAGCCGGGGGCCTCGTCGCGCATCATAAAGAGGTCCATCTCGCGGCCGATCTTGCGGTGGTCGCGCTTCTTGGCCTCCTCCAGCATGTGCATGTGCTCGTCGAGTTCTTCCTTGGTGGCAAAGGCGACGCCGTTGATGCGGGTGAGCATCTTGTTGTCCTTGTCGCCCTTCCAGTAGGCGCCCGAGACGCCGGTAAGCTTAAAGGCCTTCAGAGCCTTGGTGTAGCAGATGTGGGGGCCGACGCACATGTCGATGTAGTCGCCCTGCTGGTAGAAGGTGATGCGGGCGTCGTCGTCCAGGTCGCCGATGTGCTCGACCTTGTACTTCTCGCCGCGCTCCTCCATAAGGGCGATGGCCTCGGCGCGAGGCTTCTCGAACACGGAAAACTTGAGGTTCTCCTTGACGATCTTCTTCATCTCGGCCTCGATCGCGGGGAAGTCGTCCTCGCTGATCTTGACGCCCTCGGGCAGGTCGACGTCGTAGTAGAAGCCGTTGTCGGTCGCGGGGCCGTAGGCAAAGTCGGCCTCGGGGTACAGGCGCTTGATGGCCTGCGCCATGATGTGCGCGGCGGAGTGGCGGATGACGTGCGTGACCTCGTCCTGCGGGAGCTCGGCCACCGAACCGTCATTGTAGAGTGCCTTCATGGGTATGTTTTCTCCTCTCGGATGCCTGATGCAAGTGCGTGCGATGCGCTCGGCGTTTTTGACTTGCATCATTATAGGCAGGTTGCCTTGGTATACAAGCGCCCGCCGCACCTTAATGGCACGGCGGGCGATTTTCTACGCATGCTTCATCGTGTGGGGGCGGGGCGCTTGCGGCTTGCGCGCGGTGCCGTGGCTTACGGCCGACCCGGCGATGGATGCGTTACTGAATGCGAGTTCGGCAGTAGGGGCAGACCTTCCAGTGCGCGTCGAGCGGACGATGGCAGCTGGGGCACACGTTGCGAACCTGGGTGTCGCACACGGGGCAGACAACAAAGTCCTTCTCGATGGGGGCGCCGCACTGCGGGCAGGTGCCGTACTGGGCAAGCTGGCGCTCGCGCAGGGCCATGTCCAGCTCCTGCTCCTCGCGGTCGGCCGCGTAGGAGTGCGGACGAAGGACCAGGTAGGCGATGAGACCCACAAACGGGATGAGGGCGATGATGCCCCATGCCACGTAGGCACTGGCGCCGCGGCGGCGGGCGTCGATGAACACATAGACGACCGACAGCACATACAGGGCGACGATGAAGCCGACGAAGGCATAGATGGCGCCCATAAGCTGCGGCGACATGAGCTCGGAGATGTATTTGGACATTGAGGTGTACCTTTCGGAATATTTACAATCCGGTCTAGTTTACCACGGGGTTTGTTTATATGGGACTACGGTTACAAGCAGGGCTGGTGCGGACACAAACATCTCAATCTGTAACAGGTGGAGACGAAATCCGGGTCTTGATGTTACAGATCGAGACGCAGAGGGCCCTCCCCGACTTCAATCTCGATCTGTAACAGCTACTCGGCAAAAACAGTCTCAGATGTTACAGATCTAGACAAACCAGCCTCTCCGCGACTTAAATCTCGATCTGTAACATCTTGTCTCCAAAATCAGTTCTTACTGTTACGGATCAAGATGAACGGTGGCCCTCCGTTAAATATCTCAATCTGTAACATCAACTCAGCAAAATCAAATCTAACCGTTACAGATTTAGACATTCAAAACCAACTGATAGGTTCATCTAAATCTGTAACGGTTAGACCCCAAAACAGTCCCCAGATGTTACACATCGAGACAGAAGAATCTCTCCCCTGGCTTCAATCTCAATCTGTAACATCTTGGGCCTCAAAAACCTTCTTACTGTTACAGATCGGGACAAACCTCCGGCACCGGGGTCAGCAGACAAAGACGTCGACGTTACCGAACTTCCCCTCGCCTGCCGTTGGCGGGTGTTGCGGGGCTGTTCGCCGCATTGCAGCCGCGCTGGGGGCGCTCAGACCGTAGGATGGTTTTATTGTCAGCCTGTCAACTAGTCTGGGAGGCACCGTGGCAGAAACGTTTGATATCGCAATTGTGGGCGCGGGCATTACCGGGTGCGCCATCGCGCGGCAGCTTGCGCGGTTCGACCTGTCCATTTGTGTGGTCGAGGCGGCCAACGATATCGCGCTGGGCGCATCGAAGGCCAACGGCGGCTTGGTGCACGCAGGCTACGATCCGGCGCCGGGCACGGTAAAGGCGCAGGTCAACGCCCGTGGTTGCGAACTATATAGCACGTGGGCCCAGGAGCTTGGATTTTTGTTCCGCCGCACCGGTTCGATGGTGTTGGGCTTCAACGACGAAGACCGCGCGCACTTGGAGAAGCTGCGCCAGAATGGCCTGGCGAACGACGTTCCCGAGCTGTCGATTATCGGTCCCGAGCGCATCCACAAGCTGGAGCCGCGCGCGAGTGCCCAGGCCTCGTGCGCGCTATGGTGCCCTTCGACCGGTTACGTCGACCCGTTTGAAGTGGCCATCGCCGCGCTGGAGAACGCGGTCGCCAACGGTGTGACGTTTATGCGCTCCGCACCAGTAAAGGCAATTGAAGTTGCCGGCCCGGATGACGGAGCCGCGCGCTTTACTCTGTTTACGCCCGCCGGCGACGTGCGCTGTCGCTATTTAATCAACGCCGCAGGCAACGGAGCCGCGGACATCTCGCATATGGCCGGCGCCGAGGAGTTTCAGATGGTCTGGCGCCAGGGCAACATCGTGGTACTGGACAAGGAACCGCGCGCGCTGATGCCCCTCTACCCGGTGCCGACGCCGATATCGAAGGGCGTTATCGTCACGGGTACCGTACACGGCAACACCGTGATTACCGCGACCGCCGCTGTGCGCGAGCCGGGCGATACACAGACCTACGCGACCGATGTCAACGCGCTCCTGACCGGCGCGCACAAGCTGGTGCCCGATCTGGATACGCGTCGCGTGGTGCGCGCATTTGCCGGCGGGCGCCCGGTCATTCAGGGCACGAACGACTTCTTTATTGGGCATTCAGCCGTGGTGCCGGGGGTGTTCCAGGCAGCGGGCATTCAGTCGCCCGGCGTGGCGAGCGCACCGGCCATTGCCGAACGCATGGAGCAGGTGTTGCGCAACGCCGGCGTGCCTCTGCGCGAACGCGCCGATTGGGACCCGATTCGCCACGCGCCGGACGACTTTGACCGCGCTACGCTTGCGCGCAAGGAAGAGCTCATTAAGTCCGACCCCGCGTGGGGGCAGATCGTCTGCCGCTGCGAGACGGTGCCCGAGGCCGAGATCGTGGCCGCGATCCGACGCCACCCGGGCGCAGTTTCGGTCGAGGGCGTCAAGCGCCGCTGCCGAGCCGGCATGGGTCGGTGCCAGAGTGGCTTTTGCCAAAGCCGCGTGGTTGCGATCCTGGCGCGCGAGCTGGGCTGCGACCCCAGCGAAGTGCTGTTGGAGGATGCCGGATCTTGGCTGGTTGAGGAACCGCTGAAGGGGGTGCGCTAGCATGGCGACGTTTGATATGCGCGACGAACGCGCGGAGGCCGGAGCTGTAGCGTCGGTGTCGACGCAGCCCTTCGACGTGATCGCCATCGGAGGCGGCCCCGCCGGTATGGCGGCCGCGCTTGCCGCGCAAAAGGCCGGCGCACAGGTGGCCATCGTGGAGCGTGAGCAGCATCTGGGAGGAATCCTCCGTCAGTGCATTCACCCGGGTTTTGGCCTGTCGCACTTTAAGCAGGAACTCACCGGTCCCGAGTACGCGCAGCGCTTTATCAACCAGGTGCGTGAGACCGACATCGCGCTGTTCTTGGGCAGCATGGTGCTTGGGATCGATTCGGGCGAGGGCGCGAGCGCAGGCGACCCGGACACGGGCGAGGCCGCGGGAACCGCCGCAGTCCATACCGTCACGCTCATGAGCCCCGCCGGCATGCTGCAGCTCACCGGGCGGGCGGTCGTCCTTGCCATGGGCTGCCGCGAGCGCACCCGCAGCGAGATCAAGATTCCCGGTAGCCGTCCCGCCGGCGTGTTTACGGCCGGCTTGGCGCAGCGATACATCAATATCGAAAACCTCAAGCCCGGCTCGCGCGCCGTCATTTTGGGCTCGGGCGACATCGGGCTCATCATGGCACGCCGCTGCGCACTCGAGGGGATTTCCGTCGAGGGCGTATACGAGCTCATGCCGTACGCCAACGGTCTGCGCCGCAACGTCAAGAATTGCCTGGACGACTTTGGCATTCCGCTGCACCTGTCCACCACCGTCACGCGCGTGATCGGGCACAGCCGTGTGGAAGCCGTCGAGGTAAGCCAGGTCGACGAACACCTGGCGCCCATTGCCGGGAACGAGCTTTCGGTTGCCGCGGGCGTGGAGCTTGACCCGCGCACGCGCGGCGCTGTGGTGGACCAAAGTTTGCAGACGGGCGTGCCGGGCATCTTTGCCTGCGGCAACGTGCTGCACGTGCACGACCTGGCCGACAGCGTGACGACCGAGTCCGAGCGCGCCGGTGCGGCTGCGGCGGCGTGGGCGTTGGGCGGCGACGCCGGGGCGAGCGCTACGAGCACGGGCTTCCAGATCACGGTCTCCCCCGCCGGCATCGCGGGCTACGCGCTGCCGGGACGCATTACGGCGGTGGCGCTCACCAAGCTCAACTTCCGTGTGCGCCGGCCGGTCAATGCCGCCTGCGTGCGCATTCTAGCAGGCGACGAGGAGCTGTTCGCCGGAAAGGTCCGTGCATTTAAGCCGAGCGTCATGGAAAGCTTTCCGCTGCCGGCAAAGGTGATTCAACGTGTACTCGACCTGGGTGTCAGCGAGATTATCCTGTCTGTCGACCCCGTTGAGGAGGCGTAAGGCCATGAGCACGAATATGACCGAGACCTTGCAGTTCAACTGCACCACCTGCCCGTCCGAGTGCCTCCTGACCGTAGAGGTGGAGCGTGACGCAGACGGCGCCCTGGTAGAGGTGCGCTCCGTGACCGGCAACAGCTGCCCACGCGGCGATAAGTTCGCACGCCAGGAACTCACCTGCCCCATGCGCGTGCTCACCACCACCGTGGCCGTATCCGGCGGCGATGAGGCACTGCTGCCCGTGCGCACGGCCGAAGCCATCCCGCTGGCGCTCCACGCCCAAGCCATGGACCTCATCCGCAGCGTGGTCGTCGAGGCCCCCGTCCGTATGGGCGATGTAGTCCTCCCTGACCTCCTAGACACCGGCACCGACCTCATCGCCAGCATGGACATCGACCCTGCCTAAGTAGCTCATTTGGGACGGGGTTCTTTTAGCTACCCCGCCTTCCACCCCGACCCTCCTCAATTGCGGTGAAATAGTTCCTGATTTCCGGCTAAACCCCGCCATCTAGGAACTATTCCACCACAACAATCCTTGGAATCGGCATTTAGCTTGTGCCTACTTTAGTGCCATTTCAAAACTATGCCGGATTACGGGGCTGATTCGGAGACCCCCATCCATACCGGCAATTTTCGATTTTTGATAAGCCGTCTACCTGCGGTTTTAATTTCGCGATTTTCCCATGGTCAAGTAATACAGGTCCAGCCCCGTAATCCGCCATACTTTTGAAACCAGCCCATTTGGGACGGGTCTCTTATGACTCCTTTTGCCCGCACGCTTGCTAGGCTGGCCATACTAAGGAGTGTCCCGAAGTGCCGGCATAAAAGGAACGTCCCTAGCTGCCGGGCTTGGGATACCATGGTGGCAGCCTAGCGAAAGGATGTTTCATGGCACATGTCGATGACCAGCGTGCGGCGCGCGTGCTCGATGTGCTCGAGGCTCAGCACCCCGGCGCACAGCTGCTCGTAAACGACCCGTGGTCGATCTATTACCTGACCGGCTTTTATGCCGATATGTTCGAGCGTTTTTGCGGCGTGCTGCTCGCGCGCGGTGCCGAGCCGGTGATCCTAGTCAACGCCCTGCATCAGCTGCCCGAGTACGACAATGCCTGCGTCACCTATCACACCGATACCGATATCGTGACCGATGCCATCGCGCGCGAGATCGATCCGACCAAGCCGCTTGGCATCGATACCGTCATGCGCTCCGGCTTTTTGATGCCGCTCATGGAGCGCCATGCCGCCAGCGAGTTTTTCCTGGGTGACTTTGCCGTCACCGCCGCACGTACCCACAAGGACGCCGCCGAGCAGGAGCTTATGCGCGCGTCCTCGGCCGCTAACGACACCGTGATGGCCGACGCGATCAAGCTCGTCCACGAAGGTGTAACGGAACGCGAGATTGCCGACCAGATGCTCGGCTTGTATCGCAAGCACGGCTGCGAGGGCTTTAGCTTTCCGCCGATCGTGAGCTTTGGCGCCAACGCCGGCGACCCGCACCACGAGCCCGACGACACCGTACTCAAGCGCGGCGACGTGGTGCTGTTCGACATTGGCGGACGCCATCGCAACTACTGCTCGGACATGACGCGCACGTTCTTTTGGGGCGAGCCGGACGCGGAGACGGCGCGCATCTACGATATCGTGCGCCGCGCCAACGAGGCCGCCGAGGCGCTCATCGCACCGGGCGTGCGCATGTGCGACCTGGACCGCGCCGCGCGCGACGTGATCGAGGACGCAGGCTACGGGCAGTACTTTACGCACCGCCTTGGCCACTCGATCGGCCTGCAGGACCACGAACCGGGCGACGTCTCGCTGGTCAACGAGCAGGTCGTAGAGCCAGGCATGACGTTCTCAATCGAACCGGGCATCTACCTCCCCGGCCGCACCGGCGTCCGCATCGAGGACCTAGCCCTGGTGACCGAGAACGGCGTCGAGATTCTCAACGCCTACCCCCACGATCCAGTCCGCCTAGACTAGCCCCTTCCCAATAGCCCCTCAATAAGTTGCGGTGGAATAGTTCCTGGATGGGCTGCTAGAACCCAAAAACAGGAACTATTTCACCGCAACTGATGAGGGGATGGGTTAGCGGAGCAGACCGGCTACTTCGCCGGCTAGGGTGATGGTGCCGGCGGCTACGAAAGGCTCGTCTGCGGCATCGAAGGCCGCGAGGGCCTCGGGCACGCTCGGGTACACACCGGCAAGCTTTTTGGCGTCTACCAGGGCGGCGAGTTCCCCTGCCGGCAGGGCGCGGTCGGAATCGGTCTGGGTCACAACCACGCGCGGGAAAGCCGGGATCAACACGTCGACGATGCCTGCCACGTCCTTGTCGGCCAGCGCAGCGCACAGCAGCGTGGGGCGATTCTCCACGCACGGATCGATCTCATCCAGCGCTCTCACAAAGTTCTCGCAGCTCTGGGGGTTATGACAGGCATCAATCAGCTTGAGCGGATTGGTTCCCAGCACATCAAAGCGACCCGGCGTGGGGCAGCCCATAAGCGATGCATCGAGCGCATCGTGGTCGAGCTCGCGACCCAGATACCCCTCGCAAAGCATAATCGCGCACGCGGCATTCTGCGGCTGATAGGCCGGCTTGACCATGCTCGACGTATAGATCGCACGCGGCGTGGTGCAGCTAAACTCAACCGTATCGCCCACATGCTCCGGCACCTTGGTCGTAGCATGGCTCACCACGAGCGGCACGATGCCGCACTCGCGGCAACGGGCATCCATCACGCGCTGAACGCTCGCCTCATGCGTACCCTCGCCCAAAACAACCAAACGCCCGGGTTTGATAACCGCAGCCTTCTCCCCCGCAATGGCCTCGAGCGTGTCGCCCAAAATACGTGTGTGATCGAACCCAATGCCCGTAATGGCAACGGCGACGGGGTCGGTCGCACTCGTGGCGTCCCAACGACCGCCCATGCCAACCTCGAGCACGGCAACATCCACCGCAGCCTCGGCAAACACTACAAGTGCGGCAGCCGTCAGCAAGTCAAACGGCGTGATGGTATAGGCGCGCTCCCCCGCCGCAACACGGTACGCATTCACGCGACGCCCCGCCTCGACAGCGGCAGAAACGCCACGGGCAAACGCCTCGTCGCTCACGACGCACCCATCGACCTCCATACGCTCGGGATAACGCACCAGCTGCGGCGACGTATACAGCGCGGTCTTGAGCCCCTCACCACGAAGAATGGCAGCCGAAAAACGCGTGGTCGAAGTCTTACCATTGGTACCGGCGACCTGAATGCAATCGAAATACTCATCCGGACGTCCCAACTCATCGAGCATATCGACAACCGTCTCGAGCAGAGGACCAGCATCCCCAGAAATCCGCCCCGTATCAGCAGCCAGCCCAACAGCCTCATCAAACGAAAGCAAATCGAACTCAAAAGGAACGGTATACAAGCCAGAACGCTTAGGCATTTTCAGAACCGCCATTCATAGAAAAATAAAACAGTATAGGTTGAGGATAGTCAGCGAAAACGCCTCTGATGAGCCAAGGTGCCGTGAAACAAGGGCGCATAGGGCTTATGCCCATGCGCCCGAAGTTGAACGGCAGATTGGCCATCAGAGGCGTTTGCAGCGTCGAGCCAGCCGCCGTTCGTTAGAACGGCGGAATAGGTGTCCGCAGTAGCGAGCAATGCCTCAAACCGCGTCCCCCAGTAACACTTACGAGAAGTCAGCCACCTGAGCAGTCAGCGCCGCCAGGATCTCCTTGAGCTCAGCTGCACGGTCCCTCTTCTTCTGGACCACCGCGGGCGCGGCCTTAGCCACAAAGCCCTCGTTGGCCAGCGTCTTCTCGCAGCCGGCGAGCTCCTTCTGGGCCGCGGCAATCTCCTTCTCCAGGCGTGCCTTCTCGGCCGAAAGATCAACCTTGCCCTCGAGCACCACAAAGGCCTCGACGCCGCTGTCGACCACGGCGATGCTCGCGGCCGGCTTCTCAACGTCGGTACCCATGACCAGCGAAGCGGTGTTGGCCAGCGGCTCGATGGTCGAACGCAGGCTCTCGAGTTTCTCGATATCCTCGGCACCGGCGCGCACGACCACGTCGAGCTCGGCCTTGGGGCTCAAGCGATAACGCGAACGCGTGGCGCGGGCGGCGGAAACGACGGCGCGGCACAGCTCAAACGCGCGCTCGGCGTCCTCGTCAACATACTTAGCGTAGTCGGCGGGCTCGGGCCACTTGGCGATCATGAGCGCCTCGGCGCGGTCCACGTTGCCCTCGGCGTCCAGGTCGAGCACACTCGCCGGCATGTTGTCCCAGATCTCCTCGGTGACAAACGGCATAAGCGGATGCATCAGGCGAATGGAGGTGTCGAGCACAAAAATCAGGTTGCGCTGCGCCTGCAGACGGCCCTCGCCCTTCAGGCGGGCCTTAGTGACCTCGATATACCAGTCGCAGACCTCGTTCCAGAAGAACTGCTGCACGCCGCGGGCCATGTCGCCAAAGGTGTAGTTCTCAATACCCTCGGTGACCATCTTGACGGCCTTGGCCAGGCGGCTGAACATCCAGGCGTCGGCCGGCGTCTCAACGACGGGCTCACCGGGCGTGTAGCCCTCCATGTTCATGAGCAGGAAGCGGCTGGCGTTCCAGATCTTGGTCACAAACGACTTGGCCTGGTCGGTACGCGGGCTGTCGATAAGCTTCTTGGTCTTCTTGTCGATGTTCGCGTCGAACTTGACGTCCTGGTTGTTGGTGCACAGCGTGAGCAGATTGTAGCGCATGGCATCGGCGCCGTACATGTCAATGAGGTCCATGGGGTCAACGCCGTTGCCCTTGGACTTGGACATGCGGCTGCCGTCCTTGGCAAGGATCGTCGGGTAGATGACGACGTCCTTAAACGGAATCTCGTCAAGGAAGTACAGCGAGCTCATGACCATACGGGCGACCCACAGCGCGATGATGTCGCGCGCGGTGACGAGCGCCGTCGTGGGGTGATGACCCTCGAGCAGCTCCGGCTTTTGCGGCCAGCCCTGCGTGGCGAAGGTCCACAGCTGCGAGCTGAACCAGGTGTCCAGCACGTTCTCGTCCTGGTGCACGTGATGACCGCCACACTTGGGACACACGTCGGTGTCCTCGGTAAGGGCGTCCTCCCAGCCACAGTCCTCGCAGTAGAAAACGGGAATGCGGTGGCCCCACCACAGCTGGCGGCTGATGCACCAGTCCTTGAGGTTCTCCATCCAGGTGGTGTAGGTCTGCGTCCAGCGCGCGGGGTGGAAGGTGACCTTGCCGGAGTTGACGGCGTCGAGCGCCGGCCCCTTGAGCTTGTCGACGGCCACAAACCACTGCTCGGACAGCCACGGCTCAAGCGCGGCGTCGCAGCGGTAGCAGTGCATGACGGAGTGGTCGTGATCCTCGACGTGATCGAGCAGGTCATGCTCCTCGAACCACTTAATGACGGCCTCGCGGCACTCCTCGCGGGTCATGCCGGTAAACTCGCCATAGCCCTCGACGACCACCGCATGCTCGTCGAAAATGTTGATCTGCGGCAGGTCGTGGGCCTGACCCATGGCGTAATCGTTGGGGTCGTGAGCCGGGGTGACCTTGACGAAGCCGGAGCCAAAGTTGGCGTCGACATGCCAATCCTCAAAGATGGGGATCTCACGGTTGACGATGGGGAGCTTGACGGTCTTGCCCACGAAGGCGGCCTTCTCGGGGTCCTTCGGGGAGACAGCGACGCCCGTGTCGCCGAGCATGGTCTCGGGGCGCGTGGTGGCGACGACGATGTAGTCCTGGCCGTTAACCGGCTCGGTCAGCGGATAGCGCAGGTGCCACAGATGGCC
>CABQLM010000047.1 GCA_902465105.1 uncultured Collinsella sp. | reverse complement strand
CGACGACATGGGCCTGGGCAAAACGCTGCAGATGATCGCACATATCCTGGCGCGCGTGGAGGCGGGGGACACTAAGCCCACGCTTGTGGTGTGCCCTGCGTCACTTGTGTACAACTGGACCGCCGAGTTGGAGCGCTTCGCCCCGTCACTCGATGTGTGCGCCATTGTGGGCGCCAAGGCGCAGCGCCGCGTGCAAATTGCCGGTGCCGCCGAGCACAACGTGGTCGTAACGTCGTATGACCTCATGCGTCGCGACATCGACGAATACGTCGAGCAGGACTTTGCCCGCGCGGTGCTGGACGAAGCCCAGTACATTAAAAACCCGCTCACCCAGGTGGCCCGCGCTGCCAAGCGCCTGCCGGCCGGCGTGCGCTTTGCCTTGACGGGCACGCCCATCGAAAACCGCTTGTCCGAGCTCTGGAGCATCTTTGACTTTTTGATGCCGGGCCTTCTGGGCTCGCGCGACTCATTCGCCAAGCGCTTCGAAAGTCCCGTCGAGCATGCCGAGGGTGACAGTGCCGCTCGCCTGCAGGCACTCGTGTCGCCGTTTGTGTTGCGCCGCGTAAAGGAAGACGTGGTGGCCGATCTGCCCGAAAAGATCGAGGACACTGTCGTGGCCCAGCTCACCGGCGAGCAGCGCAAGCTGTACCTGGCAAACCAGGACCGCATCGCCCAGCAGGTGCAGCACCGCGAGGCATCCGAGTTTAAGAAAGACAAGCTCAAGGTACTTGCCGAGCTCACCAAGCTGCGTCAGATCTGCTGCGACCCGCGTCTACACTACGAGGATTACAAGGCGGGGAGCGCCAAGCTCGATACGTGCATGGAGCTCGTGCACGGCGCACTCGACGGCGGGCATCGCATCCTGTTGTTCAGCCAGTTTACGGGTATGCTCGATATCATCGGCAAGCGCTTGACCAAGGAAGACATCGGCTTTCTTAAGCTCACAGGTGCGTCATCCAAGGAGAGCCGTGCCAAGATGGTCGCGCAGTTCCAAGCGGGCGAGGTACCGGTCTTTTTGATTTCGCTCAAGGCGGGCGGCGTGGGCCTTAACCTGACGGCGGCCGACGTGGTCATCCACTACGACCCGTGGTGGAACGTGGCCGCGCAGGACCAGGCGACTGACCGCGCGCATCGTATTGGCCAGCAACATACCGTGACCGTGTACAGGCTCATCGCCAAGGACACGATCGAGGAACGCATTATGCAGATGCAGGAGTCCAAGCGCGACCTGGTCAACAGCGTGCTCGGCGGCGACGGCATCTCGTCGGCGCTGTTCACGCGCGAGGATGTTCTGGCGCTGCTCGGTGGTGACGGTCGCTAGCCTCGCCCGTTATGTGTTCATTTGCCATGCCGTGGATGGTTCGCCTGCCTTTGGGCATAAGAACCATCGAGAACATTGGCACATCAGCAAAGGAGAGCATCATGGCGAAATTCTTTAAGGACCCCGATGGCAAGCTTATTGCCGCCCTTGGCGACGACGTTGCGACCCCTGCCGGCTGCACGGAGCTGACCGCGAACACCGAGGACGCGGCGCACGAAAAGCACGTGCCCGTCGTCGAGATCGAGCGCGACGGTCACGTGATCCGCGCACGCGTGGGCTCGGTCGAGCATCCCAGCCTGCCCGAGCACTATATTGAGTGGATTGCCCTTGAGGCCGAGGGCCGTCTGGAGGTCCATTACCTTGAGCCCGGCATGAAGCCCGCGACGTTTTTTGCCGGTGGCTCCAAGACCGGTACCGTCTATGCCTATTGCAACCTGCACGGGCTGTGGTCCGCGACGTTCTAGGAGCGCGCCCCCGCTCGGGGTATCATAGCTAGCATATGCACATGCGAGCGCCGACTGCATCATGCGGCCGGCGCTTTTACTACGACAACGATGGTTTACGACGGAAAGGGCTGAGCCATGAAGCTCGCACTTGCACAGATCGATATGCGCCTGGGTGATATTGAGGGCATTTGCGGTCGCATCGAGGACCAAGCCCGTTTGGCCCACGAGCGCGGGGCGCGCGTGCTGTGCGTCCCGGCTCCGCTCTTTTTGGGTGCTCTGCCCGGCGGCCTGGTGGGTGCTGCCGACTTTGAGCACGACATGCTGACAGGCCTGACCGGTGTTGCCGAGCGTATCCAAGAACTCGATATGATCTGCATCGTGCCCGCGGCGGTTTCGTTTGAGGGCCAGCCCCTGCTCGACTACATGATGCTCAAGGACGGCCATGTGGTGCCGGCCCGTTCGAGCATTGCCCTGCAGCGCGGTGGGAACGGCGATGCCCGTTGGGCGCCGCCGGTCTTCGACGTGGACGGCGTGCGTATCGCCGTGATTTTCGACTTGGACCGCGAGCTCGAGATGCTGCCGACCGGCGTCGACCTTATCGCCTATTTTCAGTTCAACGCGTTTGATATGACCGACCGCGAGACGGCCGCCATTGCCGCCGTTCGCAGCGGTGCCTACCGCAAGATTGCGTCCAAGCGCAGCGTATGGTTTGCCTGCATGGCGCCGGTCGGTGCCTATGACGAGTCGGTGTATACCGGCGGGTCGTTTGTACTCGACGACTGCGGCCGCGTGGTGGCCCAGGCCCCGTGCTTTGAGGAGAGTCTGCTGGTCCAGGAGATACAGCGCGGCATGATGCTCGACGCCTTGGAGGACCATGAGCTCCCCGAGTTTCGCTCCGAGGAGTGGCTGTGGCAGGCACTGGTGCTCGCCGTGCGCGACAATGCCCGCGCCCGCGGTGCGTCGCGTGCCGTGGTGGCGCTCGAGGGCGATTTGCCGTCGTCCTTACTCGCGGCGCTTGCCGTCGATGCCCTGGGTCCGCGCAATGTGATCGGCCTGGTGCTGGGGCGCAATCGCATCTTTACGCCGGCCCAGGAAGAGACTGAGGCCGCCCGTTGCGCCGCCGTGCGCGCGCTTGCCGAGCGTCTGCACATTCGCACGGTTGAGCGCGATGCGCCGGATGCGGCGCGCGTACTCGACCGCGATGTGTCGGCGGGCGATGCCGAGCGCCTGCGTTCGCGTACGTTGAGCCTGATGCTCGAGGACACGGCGCTCGAGCTGGGTGCGATGGCGTTGAGCCCGCTTTCCAAGACCGAGTACGCGTTGGCGGCGCCCGCACTGTCCGGCGGCTACCAGGGCGATTTTGCGCCCTTTGGCGATGTGTATCTGTCGACGCTTGAGTTTGTGGCGCGCGTGCGCAACCGCGCCTCTGCCGTGGTGCCGCAGGAACTCG
Organism: uncultured Collinsella sp.; assembly: GCA_902465105.1. Classification (GTDB taxonomy): domain Bacteria; phylum Actinomycetota; class Coriobacteriia; order Coriobacteriales; family Coriobacteriaceae; genus Collinsella. Next base: position 12,976 of record CABQLM010000047.1, on the reverse strand, counting down.
TGACGCTCAACGCAGTAGAGGATTGCATGGAGCGCGTGCTGGCAAGGGCACTTTCGACGCTCGACGGTCCGGTCGATATGCTCGATCGCGCGGCGCAGCTGCTTGGCGGGCTTGAGCCAGGCGAGGTCGACGGCGCGCTCGAGTCGCACGTAGATCGCAATCGTCCGCTCGACGACATTCCCATGGCGGCCGGCAAGCCCGAGGCCTGCTCGCTGTTGCTGATGCTCGTGCGTCAGGGTGAGGCCGCCCGCCGTATGCTGCCGACGGCGCCGATCGTCTCGGCCCGTTCGTTTGCCGAGCGTGCTTGGCCGTACATGCTTGCCTGGTCCGACCTGGGGCTGAGCGGCAAGGAACGCATGACGGTCGAATCGCTTGCCCGCGATGAGGTCCGGCGATTTGACGAAAACGATAGCAGCGAGCGCATGCGTGGCGAGATGATGGGCATCTTGGGTGAGCTGCTGGGTATTTCGCCCGAGCAGATGGAAGAGCTACAGTCCGAGGATGGCCAGCGTCGCCTGCATGAGGGCATGAAAAAGTTTGAGGGCGAGGTCCAGGACGCCATCGAGAAGATGATGGGCGGTCAGGGCGGACCGCAGGGCGGGCCCCAGGGCACGCCGATGCCGCAGCCGCCGGTGGATCCGAGGCAGTTCCCATTCTTTAGCCAGAACTAAAAAGGTTACGCGGTTTTGCCAAACCGCGTAACGAGTCGACGCTGCGTGCCCGTCAGAGCGGCAATCTGCCTTTCAATCGTCGGGCATGACCACCAGGTCAATGCCCTCCTCTTTCAAGGCACCTTGCTCGCTCTGGCGGGCGCTCGCTTGCGTATGCTCAACCTACAATTCGATCTCGGCTGACCTATAGGGCTAGCATTGTGTTATTCTAGAACAGACGTTCGTGAATAGCGCGCGGGGGACTTGTCTCGCGCCGTGCTTGTGGCGAGGGGAGGTTGGCTTGGTTATCTTGGGTATCGACCCCGGTTTGGCCCATACGGGCTGGGGGATTATCGAGGAGAGGCGCGGCGAGGTCCGTTGCCGTGCCTACGGTTGCATCGAGACCAGCGCGGGCAGTCCGCTCGCGGTGCGCCTGTCGCATATCGCCCGCGACCTCAAGGGCGTCGTGGAGCGTTATCGACCCGATACCGCTGCTATCGAGAGCATTTACTTTGGCGCCAACGTTCGCTCGGCCATCCCTACGGCGCATGCCCGCGGTGCTGCACTCGTGGCGCTTTCGGAATGTGCACTCGAGATTGGCGAGTACACGCCTATGCAGATTAAGCAGGCTGTTGTGGGCACCGGCGCCGCGGACAAACGACAGGTCGCGTATATGGTTCGTACGCTCACACAGCTCGATCACGACCCGCATCCCGACCATGCCGCCGATGCCTTGGCCTGCGCTATCTGTCACGTTAACCTGAGCCGCACCCGCGCCCTTACCGGCGGCGAGTTCTATCAACAGAGAGGAACCGGATACTGATGATCTCCCAGCTCCATGGAACGCTTGTCGAGGCCACGATGAGCTCGGCCGTCGTCGATGTATCGGGCGTTGGCTTTGAGCTCGGCATCTCGGGCAGCACTGCCGCCACGCTGCCTACGCCCGGCGGCGAGGTGCGCCTTTATACCCGTATGCAGGTGCGCGAGGACGCCATGACGCTCTTTGGTTTTGCCTCCAAGGACGAGCGCACGATGTTCGATCGGCTCGTGTCCGTCTCGGGCGTCGGTCCGCGCCTGGCACTTGCCGTGCTTTCCACCTATACCGTGGGACAGCTGTATTCCCTGGTGATGGCCGAGGATGACAAAGGCATGGCCAAGGTGCCGGGTGTGGGCAAAAAGACCGCCCAGCGCCTTATCTTGGAACTCAAGAGCACTTTTGCCAAGGACAAGGGCTTTGTGCCGGTCGACGTGATTCCCGGCCAGGTTTCGATGCCGGTTCCCGCCGCCGCTCCTTCGGCGATCGATGATGCCCGCGCGGCACTCCTTTCCATGGGCTTTAGCCCGCAGGAGACCGATGTTGCTCTGAGCGGGTATGATGGGCAGAATATGCGTGTCGAGGATCTGCTCGGCGCGGCGCTTAAGCGACTTGGAATGGATGCGTGATGTGGGAAGCCGATGACTCTCAGGACCTGTGGGCGACGCCCGGCAACTCGCCGGCGGCATCCATGGCGCATGGCGAGCGTATGGTGGGTTCGGAGCTGACGCCCGAGGACCTCGATGTCGACCGTACCCTGCGCCCTCAGCGCCTGGATGACTACTGCGGCCAGGAGCACATCAAACAGAGCCTTCGCGTGCTGATCGAGGCGGCGCAGAGCCGCGGCGAGACGCTCGACCACGTGATCTTCTCGGGCCCTCCGGGCCTGGGCAAGACCACGCTGGCTACCGTTATCGCCAACGAGCTGGGCGCTCAGATCAAGACTACGAGTGGTCCGGCCATCGCGCGTACCGGTGACCTGGCGGCAATCCTCACTAATCTTCAGCCGGGTGACGTGCTGTTTATTGACGAGATCCATCGTCTGAACCGTTCGGTCGAGGAAGTCCTGTATCCCGCCATGGAGGACTTTGCGCTCGATATCGTGATCGGTAAAGGCCCGGCCGCACGTTCGATTCGCCTGGATATCCCCAAGTTTACGCTGGTGGCGGCAACGACCCGTTCGGGCATGCTGACCGGCCCGCTGCGCGATCGCTTTGGCATCTCGTATCGCTTGGATTACTACACCGTCGAGGAGCTCGCCCAGATCGTGACGCGCTCGGCAACCATCCTGGGCGTGACGATTGACCATCCCAGCGCGCTCGAGATCGGCTCGCGCTCGCGTGGTACGCCGCGCTTGGCCAACCGTCTGCTCAAACGCGTGCGCGACTATGCGCAGGTGCGCGGCAACGGTCCCATTGAGCTCGATATTTGCCGTCAGGCACTCGAGTTCTTTGAGATTGACGAGCTCGGCTTGGACTGGATGGACATTCGCATCTTGGAGACGCTTGCCAAGACGTTCTCCGGCCGTGCCGTGGGCCTGACGACCCTTGCCAGCGCGGTGGGCGAGGACCCGGGTACGCTCGAGGATGTCTACGAACCCTATCTGCTGCAGTGCGGGTTGATGATCCGCACACCCCAGGGCCGTCAGGCAACGCTTCGCACCTTTGAGCATTTGGGTATCGAGCCAGCCGTTTAGAGACGGGTTTGTTTTGGCTGGTCTGTAGGCTATCGCTGGGCATCGGGTAATCATATCGCCGTTCGTCGGTTACGGGCGTTTTACTATTGCGCGCGCGTGCTATGCTGGATTGGTCTTTTTCTCATCCGGTAACGAAAGGACCGCCCATGCCTACTGACATCGAAATCGCACGTTCTGTTACGCCGCTGCCTATTACCGAGGTGGCCAAGAACGCCGGCGTCGACGTTAAGCATCTGATTCCGTACGGCTTCGACAAGGCTAAGGTCGACTATTCCCTGCTCAACGAGCCGACCGACCACCAGGCCAAGCTTGTCCTCGTGACCGCTATCAATCCCACGCCCGCAGGCGAGGGCAAGACCACCACGACCATCGGTCTGGCCGACGGCCTGCGTCGTCGCGGCGTCAAGAGCGCCGTGGCCCTGCGTGAGCCTTCGCTCGGCCCGGTGTTTGGCGTCAAGGGCGGCGCCGCCGGCGGCGGCTGGGCGCAGGTCATCCCCATGGAGGACATCAACCTGCACTTTACAGGCGACTTCCATGCCATCGGTGCCGCCAACAACCTGCTGGCTGCCATGCTCGACAACCATATTCAGCAGGGCAACCAGCTCGGTATCGACGTTAAGCGCATCACCTGGAAGCGCGTCGTCGACATGAACGATCGCCAGCTGCGTCACGTCATCGACGGTATTGGCGGCAAGGCCCAGGGCGTGCCGCGAGAGGACGGCTTCGATATCACCGTTGCCTCCGAGGTCATGGCGATCTTGTGCCTGTCCACGAGCATCAACGATCTTAAGGAGCGCTTGGGCGAGATTGTTGTCGGCTACAGCTATGCCGGCGAGCCCGTCCGCGCGCGCGACCTTAAGGCCCAGGGAGCTATGGCCGCACTGCTCAAGGATGCGCTCAAGCCCAATCTGGTGCAGACGCTCGAGGGTACGCCCGCGTTTGTCCACGGCGGCCCCTTCGCCAACATCGCCCACGGCTGCAACTCCATCATGGCAACGCGTATGGCCATGCGTTTTGGCGATGTCGCCATTACCGAGGCCGGCTTTGGTGCCGACCTGGGTGCCGAGAAGTTCCTCGACATCAAGTGCCGTATGACGGGCGTTCGCCCCAGCGCCGTCGTGATTGTCGCTACTGCCCGTGCGCTTAAGTACAACGGCGGCGTTGCCAAGGCCGATCTTAATGACGAGAACCTTGAGGCCCTCAAGGCCGGCATGCCCAACCTGCTGCGCCACGTCGACAACATCCAGAATGTCTACGGTCTGCCCTGCGTTGTCGCCATCAACCGCTTCCCGACGGACACCGAGGCAGAACTTGCGCTCATCGAGTCCGAGTGCCAGAAGCTGGGTGTCAATGTGAAGCTGTCCGAGGTCTGGGCCAAGGGTGGCGAGGGCGCACTCGACCTGGCCGATGAGGTCATGCGCCTGATTGAGCAGCCGAGCGAGCTCAAGTTTGCCTACGAGGACGGTGCCGATGTGGCCGATGCCCTGGAGGCTGTTGCCACCAAGGTCTATCGCGCCGATGGCGTCGACTTTACCCCGGCTGCCAAGCGCCAGCTCGCCGAGCTGCGCGAGAACGGCTTTGGTAACCTGCCGGTGTGCGTCGCCAAGACCCAGTACAGCTTTAGCGATAACGCCAAGGCTCTGGGCGCGCCCGAGAACTTCCGCATCACCGTGCGCGAGCTCAAGGTTTCCGCCGGCGCCCACTTTGTGGTCGCGCTGACCGGCAACGTCCTGACCATGCCGGGCCTGCCCAAGGTGCCCGCGGCCGAAAACATCGACGTCGATAACGACGGCAACATCACCGGCCTGTTCTAAGTCTGTTGCCCATAACTGCCTGCTCGCCCTGCCGTGCCCACAAGGCCCGGCGGGGCTTTTGTTTTCTATCCGCGCTGAAGGCCGAAGAGTTTGGCGTTGCGCTCGGCGACCATCATGTTGATGTCAACGATTTCCATCTCGCCGTCAATGTAGGGCTGGTAGGTGCCGTATGGGTCGCCAGCCCCCAGGCTGCAACTGCCGCAGTTATCGCAGCTGCCGTTGCCGCAGCCGGCGAGTGCCAGCTTGATGATTTCCTCGCGTTCGGCACGCGTCGTGTCTTTGATGAGCTTGCTTTTTGCCATGACGTTCCTCGATTCGCTTGTTGCCACCTGTCGCGCATGTCTTGTAGATACCGACCGGCTCTGCCCATCATAGGCTTTTGCGCGGGTAGAATGCATGGATAACTTGATGCTTGCAAGCGACGGAAAGGAAACGTTGCATGGACCAGGACAAGACGACCGTGATGGGCGGATATGGTTCGCCTCAGACGCCGAATGGCGTCGATGCGGCGCATGGTGTGCCAAACCCCGGCTACGCCGCTCCCGATGCGACCCAGCCCACTGCCGAACCTACGCGCGTCATGGCCTATGACGATACACCGCGGGATCCGTTTGATTATGCACCGCAGGACCCATATGGCAATGCGACGCCGGACCCGTATAGCAATGCGGCGGCAGGCGCTTATAACAACCTGCCGCAAAATCCCATTCCGCAGCCTCAGCAGACGACGTATATGCCTCGCACGGCGCAGCCCCAGCCTCGTTATGAGTCGCGCGATCCGTATGCGCGCCAGCTTTATCGCGAGTATCCCAAGTCGATTCCGCAGTATGGTGAGGACGAGGAAGAGGATCCGTCGCGTTCGTCGAGCGTGATCAAGAAGATCCTTATCGTGCTGGCGATTTTCTTTGCCCTCTCGATTGTGTTTGCCATTGTGTCGGGCATGCTCAACAAGCGGGGCGCCACGACTGATACTACGGCCGAGCAGACCGAGACTACCCAGTCCGGCACCGTCGACCTGAGCGATATCCCGGGGCAGTATTGGTCTAACGCCAAGAAGCTCCTCAAGTCGCGTGGGGCCGATCTTTCGAATGCCGTGATTCTGACCGACGACGGCTCGACTCCCGTTGTCGATGCCAACTGGGTCGTGACGTCTGCCTGCTATAACGACAACGGTAACCTCGAGATTCAGCTCAAGCGCAAGGACAGCTCGTCGGGTAATGCGTCCGGCGACCAGGGCGGCGCGGACAGCTCGAGCTCCAACACGCTGGAAGACCTGAGCAACAAGGCACAGGAGCTTGGGGATAAGGCCCAAGAGCTGGGCGACACGGCTCAGAACATCGGCGATACCGCACAGAACCTGGGCGATATGGCAACGAACGCCTGGGATGCCCTGCAAAATGGCATTTCGGGCGCGCAGGGAAACTAGCGGCCGAGCGGCTAGAGCCTTAGCGGTGCAAACAAAAACGGGACGTAGGATCGCGTGACCGGGCGCATGGGCGCGTTGGTCGGCGGTCCTGCGTCCCGTTTTGCTGTCGATTACAGCTGTTCGGCCGGACGGTCGGGCGAGCTGAAGCCCGAGTCAAATGTGACGACGCACGAGACATCGGGCCGGCGCTCGTGCACGATGCGCGTGACGAGCTCCAGCAGCTCCTCGTCGGATATGTCAAAGCCGTCGGGGCGCACCAGGTCAAACGAAACGAACCCGTCGTGTTCGTGCAGGTCATGGATGGAGAGCGTGGGGTCGATTTGCGCTATGCCGCGCTTGACCCAGCCACGCAGGTCGTCGCCGGTGGTGGCGATGGGGTCGCAGTGTAGCGTGATGTCGATGCCCATCTGATGCTTGATGTCGTGTTCGATGGTGTCCAGAATCTCGTGGTGCTCAAAGGCATCGCCCTCGCCGGGCATTTCCACGTGTGCGCTGGCAAACTGGCGGCCGGGGCCGTAGTCGTGCACCATGAGATCGTGCGTGCCTAGGACCTGCGGATACGACATGATTTTGTCGCGGATTGCCTGGACGAGCTTGGGGTCGGGCGCTTGTCCCAACAGCGGGCTGATGGCGTCGCGCACCAGGCCCATGCCGCTGATGCAGATAAAGATGCCCACGCCCAGGCCCGCCCAGCCATCGAGGTCAAAGCCGGTCGTCTGCGAAACAAGCGCTGCGGCCAGGACCGAGGCCGAGGCAATGACGTCGTTTTTGGAATCCTGCGCCGTGGCGATGAGCGTCTCCGAGTCGATGCGGTTGCCCAGCGTGCGGTTGAACGCCGCCATCCAAAACTTGACGAGCATGGACAGGACAAGGGCTGCCATGGAGAGCGCCGAATACGCGGTGGGGGAGGGCTTGATGATCTTGGTGACCGACTCCAGGATTAGGTTGATGCCGACGGCACAAACGAGGACGGCGACAACCAAGCCGGCGAGGTACTCGTAGCGGCCGTGGCCATAGGGGTGGCCTTCGTCGGCCGGGCGGCTGGCAAGGCGGAACCCGAGCAGACTCACGATGTTGCTCGAGGCGTCGGAGAGGTTGTTGAAGGCGTCGGCGACAAGCGAGACAGAGCCGGCGAGCAAGCCCGCGATGCCCTTGGTCAGGCACAGGGTGATGTTGAGGCCAATGCAAATGAGGCTTGCGGCAAAGCCCGCGTTGGTGCGGCAGGAGGCATCGACCGGCTTGCCCTCGCTGCCGGGAACGAGTTTATGTACCAGTCGATGAACAAATAGCATGGCGATCGTCCTCACACACAATCATGGTTAAGGGGATAGTGTAGCCTGTGCGAACGAGCTATGTCCCGATGCTCAGAAAATGCAGCAATGGTCTGTCCGAGCTAACCAGTGACGCGGGTCGAAAGGGGCAGCGGGTCCCTTGCCACTACGTTTGCCGATAGCTATTAAAAAATGGGCGCGAGATTCGGCATGAAAAGGGCCACCCGTAGGTGGCCCTTGACGATTTGCGCTGCTATCATGCAAATTTGGAACAGTATGCTGCCCTCTACTTTTGAGGTTTTCGGTGCCGTTCCTTTTTATTTGATTGCCATGTATCTACCGTCCTTTGTTTTGGAGCAGTGTCGATCTAACTGGTCGAGCGGTTTGTACCTTTCTGACGCTTGTGTTGTCGCAAATTGCATCAATAATGCTGATGTTTAGGAAGCACGTGTTAAACACTTGCTAAATCCCAACCATTGGGAACCCTTCTTGACCAGTAATCCACATTGCTGGATAGCTTGTGTTAAGCTAAAGAATCGCTGGTTACACAAGTTGCTTTAAGTCAATGATATAAATTGGCGTTACGTTAGTGATGCTCATAGTGTGGGTCACACAACTAGGCAAATTATTCTCGCTGAACCCACTGGGTTCATATTTTTCAACCTCTATCCCTTCATCCTTTAATTTGGCAGTATCCTGATCGTTGACATCCCAACATACGATGTAGTCCATCTCATCGAAGATCTTTGTGTAATCAGAAAAATCGCTGATAATATTTCTGAGATGTGATTTGAATTCAATAATTGTAGTTCTGTCATTCACGCGTGCATAAAGATCGTATTTGTTTTGGTATCCCATATACATGGGGTCAATGCCAGTGATATCTCCCGACCCAATTAGTTCGAAAAATATAGCAACAACAGAAGCTTCCTGGTCATAAGGATTCTTCTGAAACTTTACCTTGGAGGAATGTAAATCCTGCTTATTTTTTATCTTATCAAATATTTCTTCTCTATTGAAAGTAGTTGCATGAGCAGGTAACGCTCCAGCGGAGTATTTTGCAAGTTTTGCAAACTTATTAAATACTTGTTTAGCTTCCTCACGATATATATTCGAAGTTTTTCCTCTAAAAGATTTACGACCAATATCGAACTTCAGACTATCGTCCTCAAAGATGATAAAAAAGTTGGGCAAATATCCTGCGTTGCCAACAGATGGAGGGGTAACGGTAATTGCGGTAGGCATGCCCTTTGTAGCAGCTGTAATATTTCCGTTGAACAATAGATAATTCCAAGTTTGCATCCAATTCCGATCGTCCAGGTTTTCCTCGGTTGCAAGTTTGTTGATTATATCTATCTGGTCCCATGTTTTTCGACTAGGAACGAAGCAAGCCCAATACTTCAGCTCTCTATTGTTGTGCATCAAATGACTGTTACTCGATACGATTAGCTTGTCCCGGAGCTTGTTTCGTTTCTGCGTGTCATCCCGATCAGAGGTATTCCATTCATCAAAGTCTTGCGTCGTGATGAAATCCTTTGTCGTCAATTTCTCAATTGGCGTCAGATACTTGTAAGGTATTGTCTCGGAATTGCAAACTCCATTAATGTCAGTCATCTCAAGATGAACTTTTATATCGAGAACATCGTCCCAGAGTGCTTTTGTGTTCCCGATAGCCGTCTTTGTCCTAAGGACAAAGACCATCTGGGGATAGCTGAGAGCGAAAACGTCCTCTTCATCAGCGCGTTCTTCGATGCCTAATACCTGAATCTTTGTATAGCTATTCCCGTTGGCTTCCAATGATTCTTGCTCCAACAATAGAGGAGTTTCATTCGTCTGTTTCTTCCAAGTGCTGGCATCTACAACAGTAGCCCTTGCAGCGGTCTTGCCATCCGATGTCTCAATAATAAACTTGGAACTTTGGAAGAGAACATATTTCAATCCCACACCCTTTTCGCCGATGGACAAAGGGTCATCAGATTTTCCGGTAGAAAATAAGTTGAGCAGCTGCGGAAGCCTATCAGCAGAAATGCCACAGCCTGTGTCTCTAATGGTGACATTACGTTTTTGGCAGTCAATTTTGATGTCAATGTTTCCGCTTTTTCCAGTCTCGTTAATTGCATCGACTGAGTTCTGGGCAAGTTCAGCGAATATATCCCAAAAATTGTTGTAGCTATCATCAATATCGCGGATCGAATGTCGCAGTGAATTGATTGATGATTTGAGAAAATCGACCTTTTTTGGCTCGCTCATTTATTACCCTTTCTGTTTTCCGAATAGAAAATACTTATTATCGCGACACTACCATGCCGAGGCCGGAGGTCGCCTGGGCGATGGACTTCTCCGGCGCGATGGCGAAGTCTGCGGTCTCGGTGCGGTACTCCGCTGTGCAAGAGGGCCTGTCTGCCATGGCTGAACACTCCTTTCTTTTTGGCGCTGAAACGATTATCGCCGCTTAACGCCATTCCTCTAAGTCAAGTGTTCAGGAATACGGTACAGCTCAGTTACAGCTTGGGGGTCGTGGACGTATCGAGATGCTGGGTCGCGCCGATGACGAGCCGTCCGGTCTTCTCGTCACGGTTGAAATAGATGTGCACGAATTTGGGGCTGTTCGGGTCGCCGGTGCCGGAGCGAATGTGCGGTTCGATGATTAGCGGTCTTCCCTCATAAGTATCCTCGCGCTGCCGCATGAGAGCGGCGTTCTTCCTCGTCGTCTCGCTCTCCTTGAACGATAGAGAGAGCCTCGTCCGCTCGCGAAACGCCTTTGCGATTCCCGCTCCGCGCTCGGAGTACAGCGGGTGCAGGACAGTGCACATGCAGTGCAGCGCGTGCCAGAACACGTCCGGAGCCGTGACGCACCCCTCGAGAGACTCCCATCCGCGCGCGGAGAAATCCAGCCTGTCCGGATATGCCTCAACGAAAAGTTTTGCGATTGTCGTGAGGTTGAGCTGTGGATGTTCGTCGAGAGCGCGAGCGAGACTGCAGTCCCTCTGCGAGGAGAAGGAGTGTTCGTATGCGGCGATTCTCGCGTCGGCGTCACGGAGTCGGTTTCTGCACTCGGTGAGCTCGTCCTTCAATCTGTCACGGTCAGTCTCGGCGCTTTCTGCTCTCTCGTCTACTTCGTCAAACATAGCGGTGAGCTGATCGATCGCCGCGCTCTCGATTTCCGTCATGCGCTTCGCCGTGTCGCGTTCGCGGTGCGAATGCCTATTCAGGCGCTTCACGTCATCAATGCGAATCGAGGTCTCCCAGAAATGCACGTCCTCAGCGAGGGCCCGCCTGAGAATCGCGTAGTGGTAATCGATACCATGCTCGCGAATCTGCGTCGTGGAGAAGTAGCGGTGCTTATACGAGTCGGAAGGATCGGTGAAGTCGGGGCGTGCGGCGTATATGCGAACCGCTCCTCCGAAACATCCGAGGTCGTTTGCGGGGAAAAGCGCGTTCAACGCGTTCATTGCCTCGCAATTGCGGGTGAAGTAGACGAGCGCGTTGGGTCCGAGCTGTCTAACGATGGTTTCCGGATCGAGGGATAGCCTTCCGCCGTGCGACGGGGCGCAGACGATTACGGGCACCTCGCGAGCAGGGTTTGCTATCTTCTCGTATAGGGCAGCGCACCCATCAATCTCAAACTCGATTGGCTCGAGGCTTAGGGGGCACCCGTCGACGGTGCAGGTAAGCTGATCGTCGTTCGCGAGGAACCTGACAAGGCCTGGAATGGTCGGGCTCGGCGTCTCCTGGAGCGGCCCGAGGAAGCCGGGAACGTCGCTGTATATCGTGATAATCGAAACCGTGCCGCTGCTCCTGGTGTGACCCTCGAATCCAATCTCGGTAGTCCACTCCCTAGGAGCGCACCCGATTTTACGGGATACCTCGGAATGTTGGCACGCCCACGTGTAAACGTCACCCTCGCGATGCATGCACGAGAAGAGGCTGACGTTCGCGCCGTCAGCCACGATCTTGTCCCCATGTTTGAGTTCACTCCATGCGTGCGGCTCGGATGGAAGTCGATAGTCGCCGTATCGCGCTTTCTTTAGCGACCAGCGCTTGAGGCACATAATCACCGACCAAAGGGCATCACCATCTGAGTTCTCGGCAACATCAAACTTGGCCTTGAAGAACATCGTACGGTCTAGGTCGAGCATAATCGCACTCCTTAGCGGAACAGTAGTCGATATAGCAAATTATATTCCTGGGGTAACATCTGGAGAGCGAAACCGTAAACGCAAATGCACCCTGTTTCTCGCACGTGCACCTGAGGCACGCGCGTCTGCCGTTCCGCCGCGTCCCGATGTGGTAGATTTGTCTTGGACGGCGAGCACCCCCGGGTTAGGAACCTGGGAAGAGCATCGCCGTCCATTTTTTTAATTGAGACGCGCCCCATTTTGGCCAAGCACCATAACCTGTTCCCCGCACGCGCGGGGGATGATCTCAAAACCAAACGAAAGGAATTGTAATGGATAAGCTCCGATGGGTTATTGCACTTGACAAGGTTACTGGTATGCGTATGGCGTTTACCGTGTGCGACCTTAACCTCGTGCCATTTTATCAGTCAAAGTACATGATTGAAGGATACGATGTTAAGGTGTTAACAGCTGACGAGGCGCTAAAGTTCGCTGATGATGAAAAGGCGCGCGGCATTCTGTAGGCTTTAATTTCTGTTCCCCGTACGCGCGGGCGTGACTCTATTGCCCGCCGCACCGAGGGCATGGCGGCCTACTGTTCTTTGCACGCTGTATGCTTGTGGACTCCAAACCGAACCTCGATGGTTCAACTTCTTCTCCGTAACCCCACTCTTTTTTGCTCACTCCGGCGCCCAATTTTGGGCCACATGGGCATGGACAGCCTTAGCGTGTGCCCACACAATTAAGGTGTCGGCCCGTGCTTAAGGAGGACGTTTCCATGGACGAGATGTTTGCCATTAAATGCCAAAACTGCGGCGGCCCTATGTATTCACACCAGGCTAAGCGCAGCTTTGAGTGCGCCTATTGCGGCACGCTCATTCCGTGGCAGGCCGATGCGGGGGAGCCCAAGAGCGCCCTGGGCATTCGCCATGCGCCGCTGACGGTTGTCGATGGACTGCTTAAGCTCACCCATGTGTCGCAGCTCGAGCCTCCGGTGGACCCCGACTGGTATTTCTTCAATTCGCACTGGCGCAACCAGTCGGTTCTGGAGCATCTGGTGTGGGAAGACCGCGGCACGGCCCAGGAGTTCCAAGAGTCCACCCACGTGAGCATTCCCTGCCCCTTCTGTGGCGCGTCCTTTGAGGGCGAGTCGACCCAGCGCGTGTTTGAGTGCCCGTCCTGCGGCA
>CABQLM010000046.1 GCA_902465105.1 uncultured Collinsella sp. | reverse complement strand
AATGCCGCCGCCACGGCCGCCTCTCCCTGCGCGAATGCATCCCAAGCCAGCGGTCCCGTTGCCGAGCCGTTTGCCGGTGAACCGTTTACCGCCGTTGACGAAGAATCCGTAGCTGCTCGTCGTGCTGCGGAAAGTTCTCTTTGGGGCGCTGCCGCCTCGCAGGGAGCGGGCGTCGCTCAGGTGCCGTATGGCGCCGAGCTTTCCTCGCTACCTGTTATCTCGAATGTCGATGTCGCGGATTCTTATGTCGATGGTCCCGCTGCGGGCGCTCTTCCGGTTGCCGCCAAAAAGCACATCGATACCGGCGAGCTTCCGAATGCCTTGCTCGAGGATGACATTCCAATGGCAGATTATTCGGGACACGAGGCTATGTGGGCTGCGGCATTGGCCATCATGGATGAGCCGGAGTCCATCGAGCCTGCTACGGTTTGTGCTTGTGCCTCCGGGCCGGCGTCTATCAACGCAGCCCCCGTGCCCGCAACTACCGCCATGCCTGCATACGTCGGTCGTCACAGTGCCGTGCTTCCCGAGGATACGGCTCGCATTTCGCGCGAGGGTCTGCGGCATGCCGAGGCCGTGGCTGTTGGAATCATGGAGAACCGTCGTCACGAGCGCGTCAATCAGATTCTCGAAGAGGAAATCAACCGCATCCAGTCTGTTGCCGTTAAGCGTACGGGTCGCGCATACCTGAGCGTCATCGAGGGCGGTACGGCAAGCTTTGCGCCCCTGCATGCCGAGGCTGCCGAGGCGTAAGGCTCCATATGCCAAAAATCGATCGCAAATGGGTGCTTGCCACCTGCGCTATGGTGCTATTCATTTGGGGAAACTCGTTGGTCCCGGGTACGGGGTCTGGTTCATTAAGCCTTTCGGTTATGGAGGCCGTGCGCCATATATTGCGCGACTTGGGGCTTCCGCATGCTTGGGTGACCAATTTCGTCATTCGCAAGAGCGCGCATTTTACCGAATATTTCATCTTGGGCATTCTTGCGACGCATGCTTTTGATATCGACGGACGCCGCACGTTTGGTGTATTGCTTCCAACGACGGTGTTTCTATTGCTGGTGCCTTCGATAGACGAGACCATTCAGCTCTTTGTGCCCGGTCGCGCCGGTACGGTTACCGATGTTTTCATCGATTGCTGTGGCGCTGCGACGGGTGTTGCATTGCGATATCTCTTACGACTGCTCATGTACTCTAAAAAGGCCGCCTAGGACAAACCTGCTGTCCCTAGGCGGCCCTATTCGTTTAGAGGCCTTATATGGTGTGTGGTGTCGCCAGAGTTCAGCCTGGCGTCGTTACGATTCCTTATTTATTTAAGCACCTGGGCACCCAATGCCAGGCAACCCATGATGCCTTGCTTGCCCTCGAGGCTGTTATTGACAATGTAGGAATCGATGTCGTTGACCTCGGGCGTGACGATATAGCCGTTGAGCATCTCGGCACACTTTTTACGGGCGAGCGGAACGATGGGGGTGTGGTCGGCCACGCCGCCACCGATGATGATATTTTGCGGCGCATAGCACAGCGTGTAGGTCATGAGCGCTTGTGCCAGGTAACCTGCGAGCAGGTCCATGGCCTCCGGGTCATCGGCCATGTCTCCGGCGCTCTTGCCATCCCAGCGCTTTTTAACGCCGGGGCCTGCGATGAGGCCCTCGAGGCAGTTGTCGTGGAAGGGGCAGGCGCTGTGCTCGCCGATGGTGTCGCGCGGGTCGCGCGTGACCAGGATGTGGCCGGCCTCGGGATGCATCATGCCGTGCACGAGCTGGCCGCCCGAGAGCACGCCGGCGCCCACACCGGTGCCGATGGTCAGATACACCACGTCGGTGAGGCCCTTGGCGCAACCAAAGGTGACCTCGCCCAGGCAAGCGACGTTGACGTCGGTGTCGTAGCCACAGGGAATATTGAGCTCGTTCTGGACGGCGCCCAGCAGGTCAAAGTAGCGCCATGCCGTCTTGGGCGTCTCCAAGATCTTGCCGTATTGGGGCGAGGCAGGATTGACTGCGGTGGGGCCAAAAGCTCCGATGCCCAGCGCGGCGATGCCCTTGTCGGCAAACCATGCATTGACGGCTTCAACGGTCTCCTGCGGGGTCGTGGTCGCAATCTGCTCGCGCTCCAGGACCGTACCGTCTGCATAGCCCGTGGCGCAGACCATCTTGGTGCCGCCGGCCTCGAGCGCTCCGATAAGCTGCTGCTCTGCCATAGTGTTCCTCTCTCTCTGGGACGAGTTGCTCCGTGACTAAAGTATAGCGCTCTAAACAAATTAAGAAAGCGCTATAAAAAGAAGCCCCACAGCGCGGCGGGCGGTGCGGGGCTTCTTTGATTGCTTTAGTTGCCGGGCCGTCCTTACCCGCGCGGTTTGATTTTATCACGTAGCGACTTGAGGTTCTCCAACGCCGCGTTGAGCGTCTCGTCACGCTTGGCAAAGTGGAAGCGGACCAGATGGTTGACGGGCTCGCGGAAGAAGCTTGAGCCGGGCACGGCGCCCACGCCCACTTTAGATGCGAGGTCCTCGCAGAAGTCAAGGTCGCTGTCATAGCCAAACTCAGAGATGTCCATCATCACGTAGTAGGCACCTTGCGGTACGTTATGCTCAAGGCCAATACTATCGAGTCCGCGGCAGAACAGATCGCGCTTGGCGGTATAGAGGTCGAGGACCTCCTGGTAATAGCTGTCGTTGAAGTTGAGCGCGGTGACGACGGCTTCCTGCAGGGGAGCGGCGGCACCTACGGTGAGGAAGTCGTGGACCTTCTTGATACGCTCGGTGATCTGTGCCGGGGCGATGGTGTAACCCAGACGCCAGCCGGTGATGGAGTAGGTCTTGGACAGCGAGCTGCAGCTGATAGTGCGTTCGAACATGCCGGGCAACGTGGCCATATAGACGTGCTCATGGGGCGCATAGACGATGTGCTCGTAGACTTCGTCGGTGATGCAGTACGCGTCGTACTTTTTGCAGAGGTCGGCGATAAAGGTGAGCTCCTCGCGCGTAAAGACCTTGCCGCAGGGGTTGGAAGGATTGCATAGGACGATGGCTTTGGGGTCGTTTTCGCGGAAGGCATCCTCGAGTACCTCGCGATCGAAGTCAAACGTGGGCGGGTTGAGCGGTACGTAGATGGGCTCGGCGCCCGAGAGGATGGTGTCGGCGCCATAGTTCTCGTAGAACGGCGAGAAGATGACGACCTTGTCCCCGGGGTTCGTAACCGTCATCATAGCGGCCATCATGGCCTCGGTGGAGCCGCACGTGACCACGATGTTCTCGTTGGGATTGACCGGCATGTCCATAAAATGCTCCTGCTTGGCCGCGAGCGCTTCGCGCATGGCCTGCGAGCCCCAGGTGATGGAGTACTGGTGATATAGCGGCTTGGGGTCGGTGGCGATGGTGCTGAGGCTCTGGAGCAGCTGTGCCGGGGGATCGAAGTCGGGGAAGCCCTGTGAGAGGTTGACGGCACCGTACTTATTGGAGATGCGCGTCATGCGGCGGATGACCGAATCGGTAAACGTTGCCGTGCGATTGGAGAGTTCTTTCATGCTTGTCCTTTCGAACATCGGGGTGGGGCAAGTTTACTCCTATGAAACCGGTGGGATTTGCTCGAAATGGATCCGAAAAACTCTTTTCAAAATTCTTGAAAATTGGGGCTTGCATCGCGTGGCGTTCCTTGCAATAATAGTCGAGCGCGAAGCGCACAGGACACGGTGGGTGTAGCTCAGTTGGCTAGAGCGACGGGTTGTGGTCCCGTAGGTCGAGGGTTCGAGTCCCTTTACCCACCCCAGTTCTTGCTTCGTGTTGATATCGGGTCGTTAGCTCAGTTGGTAGAGCAGGGGACTCTTAATCCCAAGGTCCAGGGTTCGACCCCCTGACGGCCCACCACACGATATCTCTTCTAAAGTCCGCCACAACGGACTTTAGCTTTGGGTCGTTAGCTCAGTTGGTAGAGCAGGGGACTCTTAATCCCAAGGTCCAGGGTTCGACCCCCTGACGGCCCACCAAAGCATGTTAAGACGGTCAACGAAAGTTGGCCGTCTTTTTTGTTGACCTCGCATGGGGTCGAACCCGAAAGGGCGCGGAGCAGAGAAAACTGTAGCGTGTTGTCCTTAGGAAAACACGGTTAAGGCCCCGTTGGCGTGTCCTCCTTAGGGAAATCTTGTTTACGGGGCTTTTCAAGCCCTACTGGGCCTAGGAGGAGCCTTCTTCGGTTCGGTTGGTCATGCAGTAGGTGTACATTATGTAGTTGAGGGTGCGGGCCAGGTGCTCGGAATTGGGCGCCGCAACGCCACGCTGGGGGAGAGTGACATCCATCTGGGTGACTGTCTGGGGGCACTTTGCTCCGCCTGTTACCTCTCTACAAGCGTAGGTGCTTCAATATCCGTGCAGGCCGTCTTATCGGCCTTGCTACCGTCGGTCCCGTTGAGAAGGCGCATGTTGCCTTTGTGCGCGCTTGCGGTGGACAACGCTGTTCGATATCGCAATTCCGTTCTAAGGCTCTCAAAAGGGACTCATCCAAAATGAGCTGTTTGGGTACAAAAAAGAGCCGCTACCCAAGTGGATAGCGGCTCCAAAGCTCAACAATATGAGCATCGCGCGGACGCGATTAGGCCTTGAGGGCCTCCTCGACGGCGACAGCGCAGGCGACGGTGGCACCGACCATGGGGTTGTTGCCCATGCCGATGAGACCCATCATGTCGACGTGCGCAGGCACGGAGGAAGAACCGGCGAACTGGGCGTCGGAGTGCATACGGCCCATGGTGTCGGTCATGCCGTAAGAGGCAGGGCCGGCGCCCATGTTGTCCGGGTGCAGGGTTCGGCCAGTGCCGCCACCAGAAGCGACGGAGAAGTACTTCTTGCCAGCCTCGAGGCGCTCCTTCTTGTAGGTGCCAGCGACGGGGTGCTGGAAGCGCGTGGGGTTGGTGGAGTTACCGGTAATCGAGATGTCGACGTTCTCGTGCCACATGATGGCAACGCCCTCGCGGACGTCGTCGGCGCCGTAGCAGTTGACGGCGGCGCGGGGACCATCGGAGTAGGGGATGGTCTCGACGACCTTGAGCTCGCCCGTGAAGTAGTCGAACTGGGTCTTCACGTAGGTGAAGCCGTTGATGCGGGCGATGATCTGAGCAGCGTCCTTGCCCAGACCGTTGAGGATGACGCGCAGCGGCTTCTTACGAGCCTTGTTGGCGTTCAGAGCCAGGCCGATAGCACCCTCAGCGGCAGCGAAGGACTCGTGGCCGGCCAGGAAGGCGAAGCACTCGGTGTCGTCGGAGAGCAGCATAGCGCCCAGGTTGCCGTGGCCCAGACCGACCTTGCGGTCCTCGGCTACAGAGCCGGGAACGGTGAAGGCCTGGATGCCCTCGCCGATGATGGCGGCAGCCTCAGAAGCGGTCTTGGCCTCACGCTTGACAGCGAGAGCGCAGCCGAGGGTGTAGGCCCACTCGGCGTTCTGGAAGGCGATGGACTGGGTGTTGTTAACGATCTCACGCGGGTTGAAGCCCTTGTCGGTGCAGATCTGCAGAGCTTCCTCGAGGGAGGCGATGCCGTTGTCGGCGAGGCACTTGTTGATCTTGTCAGCGCGGCGCTCGTAACCTTCGAACGTAACAGTCATAGTTATTTCCCTCCCTTTCTACTCGTGAACCGGGAACACGCTGGCGACGGAGTGAGTCTCCTCGTCGGTGCGCGGGTCGATGTACTTGGCAGCGTTCTCCCACTGACCATAGTGGCCCATAGCGCCAGCGATGGCCTCCTCGGGGGTCTTGCCGGCCTTGACGGCGTCGGTGAACTTGCCGAGGTTCAGGAACTCGAACGCGATGATCTCGTTCTTGTCGTTGAGAGCCATGCGGGTGACGTAGCCCTGAGCGAGCTCGAGGTAACGAGCGCCCTTGGCCTTGGTGCCGAACATGGTGCCGACCTGAGAGCGAAGGCCCTTGCCGAGGTCGTCGAGGGAGGCGCCCACGGGCAGGCCGCCCTCGGAGAACGCGGTCTGGCTGCGGCCGTAAACGATCTGCAGGAAGATCTCGCGCATGGCAACGTTGATAGCGTCGCAGACGAGGTCGGTGTTGAGGGCCTCGAGGATGGTCTTACCGGGAAGGATCTCGGAAGCCATGGCGGCAGAGTGGGTCATGCCCGAGCAGCCGATGGTCTCAACGAGGGCCTCCTCGATGATGCCGTCCTTGACGTTCAGCGTGAGCTTGCAGGCGCCCTGCTGAGGTGCGCACCAACCCACACCGTGCGTAAGACCGGAGATGTCGGAAATCTCCTTGGCCTGGACCCACTTGCCCTCCTCGGGGATGGGTGCGGGGCCGTGGTATGCACCCTTGGCAACGGGGCACATGTTCTCCACTTCCTGTGAGTACTGCATGCCTCTCCTCTCTATCGTGTTGGCGTCCCGTCTGGGGTCGTGGCTGGCGATTGCCGGTTGAACCCAAAAAGGGACATGACATGCAGCCCCTATAATACCGCGAAATGCATGGAATATTCGGCGAACGGCTCAGTTTTCGTAGCGAGAAGCGCGGAACTTTCAATTGAAGCGATTAAATTGAGACAATGTCATCAGAAGTGCCTGTCCCATTTCGCCCTAATTTGGTTAGCTTTTGGTCAGCATTGGGAAAGACATATCGTATGACCTGCTACAACGATGCCGTTCGCCGTGCGAATGATGCCATCTGCCGAAGCAGGGTGCGTTTTTACATGTTTGTTTTGATTGCGCGTTTCAATCGTGATGTATTGGATGCATAGGCAAACCCACGAGCAAACCCCGCAGAAGGGAGTGCCATGCAGCGCGTTTGGAGATCGGCCAGCGGTTTATACCATGTTTCGGCCCGCGGTACTGGCAAACAATTGATTTTTGAGAACGATGATGATCGGTGGGAGTTTCTGGATCTAATGCGTGATTGCTGCCGCGATAAGGGGGTGACGATACTCGCGTGGTGCCTCATGGGCAACCATGTCCATCTTGTTCTTGCTGATTACGAGGATGGAATGAGTGCAACCATGCAGCGGCTGCTGCTCACGTATGCCCGCCGGTTTAACAAACGTACCGGTCCCACGGGCCATTTATTCCAGAATCGTTTTGACCGCCGCTCACTCGATGACGACCGTCATCTTATGGCGGCGATTCGATACGTTCACGCCAATCCGCAGGAGGCCGGCATCTGTCCGCTCGAGCAGTATATGTGGAGCAGTTTTTCTGAGTATCTGCGTGCTTACGACGGAGAGGGCCCCCTTGGCTTCTCGAACCCTTCGACTGTGCTCGACCTGTTTGGGTCGTCAAAGAGCTTCATCGCGTATTCACTGGCGATATCCGATGGTCCTGATCCGATGTTTCATAGCTTGGATCAGACGGAGTGGGAGCGTCGGGTGTATGCCGACAACTTGGCTAAAAAGCTCGGTGTTCCGCTTGATAAGCTCAAGACCGTGCCACCCGCACAGCGCGACGGCATTATATATGCCCTGCACGACAGCGGTTATACCGTACGTGAGATTGAGCGTTATACGGGGATTAGCAAGAGCACCGTTTCGCGCATTGTGCGAGCCTTTTCTCTTGTAAAAGAGCAGGCAGGGTGTTTAGATTGAGCGGAAAATCGGGCTTGGACTCGCGAGAAAGAAATAGCGAATAGATTGTCGTGATCCAAAAAGGGCCAAATCGCACGCGTATGCGATTCGGCCCTAAATTTATTTGAGATTTGGGACAAGTACTACTGATGACTTTGTCCCATAAGGTTTGGGACAAGTACTACTGCTGATTTTGCCCCTCGAGCATGCCGTCGAGGGTGCGCCATGCGAGCTCGGCGCACTTGACGCGGGCGGGCATGTGCGAGATGTCCTGAAGCTGGGCAGCCTCGTCCAAGTCTTCCAGGTCTTCCTCAGAGAGCTGCTCGCCGCGGATCATGGCGAGGAAGAGCCCTGCCAGACGACGCGCCTCCTCGACCGTCTCGCCGGTGATGAGGTCGGCCATGATGTCGGCGCTGGCCTGGCTGATGGCGCAGCCGTGGCCGGTAAACGAGGCCTCCTCGATTACGTTGTTCTCGACACGCAGCTGCAGGGTGAGCTCGTCGCCGCAGCTGGGGTTGATGCCCTCGTGCTCGTGCGTGGGGGCATCCATCTCGTACTTGTAGTCGGGGTGCGAGTTGTGCTCCATAAATGTGGTGGAGGTGTACAGATTACCCATTGAACGTGCTCCAAACGTGATGCAGGCCGGCGATGAACTTGTCGATGTCGGCCTTGTCGTTGTAGAAGGCCACGCTGGCGCGGCAGCAGGCAAGGTTCTCGACGCCCAGCCAGGTGAGCAGCGGCTGCGCGCAGTGGTGACCGGCGCGGATGCAGACGCCGTCCATGTCCATGATGCTCGCGACATCGTGCGGGTGGATGCCGCGGACGTTAAAGCTGACGACGCCGTGATGGTTGTCCCAATAGATGGAGCCGATAATCTGGACAAAGTCGAGCTGCATAAGCTCGCCCATCAGGTAGTGGACGAGTGCCTTTTCGCGTGCCTGGATGTTTTCGTAGCCCACCGTGTTGACGAGGTAGTCGAGGGCGGCGCCTGTGGCGAAGATGCCGGCGGCGTCCTGCGTGCCGGCCTCGAACTTCTCAGGGACGGGCGCCCAGACGGCGTCCTGCTCAGTGACCGAGTCGATCATCTCGCCGCCGGTGAGCATGGGCGGCATGGCGTTGAGCAGGTCCATCTTGCCCCACAGCACGCCAATGCCCATGGGGCCCATGGCCTTGTGCGCGCTAAAGGCAAAGAAGTCGGCTCCCAGGTCAGCCACATCGACCGGCATGTGCGGCAGCGACTGTGCACCGTCGACGACCAGATAGCCGCCGTACTTGTGCACAAGCTTGCCGAGGTTCTTGACCGGGTTCTCGACGCCCAGCACGTTAGAGACCTGACCCACGGCCAAGATCTTGGTCTTGGGGCCCACCTTGGACAGAACCTCCTCGGTCGTGAGCTGGCCGGTCTTGGTGGGGTAGAGGTAGACGAGCTTGGCGCCGGTCTCGCGGCAGACCTGCTGCCACGGAATCAGGTTGGAGTGGTGCTCCATGATGGTGATGACGACCTCGTCGCCCGGTTTGAGCACTGTGGGCGCAAAGCTCTTGGCGACCAGGTTGAGCGACTCGCTCGTGTTGCGGGTGAAGACGACCTCGTTGGCCTGGGCAGCACCGATGAGGTCGGCGATCTGCTGGCGCACCTTGGCGATGGCCTCGGTGGCCTCGACGGACAGCGAGTACAGGCCGCGCAGGGGGTTGGCGTTCATGCGCTGGTAGAAGTCGCGCTCGGCGTCGAGCACGCAGGCGGGGCGCTGCGCGGTGGCGGCGCTATCGAGAAAGGCGATCTCGGGGTGTTGCTGGAACAACGGGAACTGCGCCTTGTAGGGATTGGTCTCAATGTCCACGGTAGGCCAGCCGCGCGAGGCCTCGTCGCTGGCGTCGAGCTCCATAGGCTCCGGTGCGGTACAGGTATCGCATTTAACGTGCTCGGTGTCGATCATGCGAGCTCCTCTTCAAAGTTATCGATCAGGTTGTTGCCCAAGCGGACGACGGCGGCACGGATGCGCTCGTCGGCGGCAGAAAGCGCGGCGTCCTCCAGCTTGGCGCGGATGAACAGGTTCTCGGCGGCATTTTGGTTAAGGCCGCGGCAGGCGAGGTAGAACAGCTGCTCGTCGCGGACGTGACCGATGGTGGCGCCGTGGTTGCCGGCGACGTCGTCCTCGTCGCACAGGATGACGGGGACGGTCTTGTTGTCGACGCCCTTGTTGGCCAGCAGCACGGTTTCGCGCTCGGTGCCGACGGCGCCCTTGCAGCCGTGCACGAGGTCGATGGTGCCGCGGTAGACCTTCTTGGACGTGCCGGTCAGCACGCCGTTGGCGTCGATCACGCACTCGGTCTTGCGACCGCGGTGGCGCAGCTCGTAGTTAAAGTCGCGCACCTGCTCTCGGGCGCCCAGGTAATCGGTATCGATCGTCACCTTGGCGGTATCGCCCAGCAGGTCGCCAGCAAGGCCGGTGGCACTGGCGCCGGCACCCAGAACGGTGTGCTGCACGTTGACGCGCGCGCCCTCGTCTAGGAACAGGCCGGTGTCGTCGAGTGCGATCCAGCTGTCGTCGAGCGTCTGCGTGCAGGTCACGTTGACAGTGGCGTACTCGTGGGCGCACACGCGCAGCACGGAACCAACGACGCCCTCGCCGCCAACGGGGGAGTCCAGGGCAAGAGCGAGGTCGAGTGTTGCCTGCGGACGGGCAACGACATCGATGGCGGCGATGGCCGTGGCGGCGTCGACGCCGCTCACGCGCACAGTGACCGTGGCGTGCTGATATGCGGGCACGTCGATGACGATGCGCTTGGTGGCGTGGTCGGCCAGGTAGGTGTAGGCAGCCTCGCCCATGCCGGTCTCGAAGGCCTCAGCGGGGGAGAGCTCCTCCTCGAGTTTGATGGCGCCGGCCTGATAGACGGAGGTGGCGGGCACGTCGAGTTCGGTGTTGGGCGTGATGCGGGCACGATCGGCGGCGTCGCCGGGGGCGGAGGCGCGGCGCTCGGGGAAGCGCTCGGCCATGGCGTCCATGGCGGTATCGAAGGCGTCGGCAGCGCCGGAGAACTGCTCGTCCAGGCCCTCGACCTCAACGGCCTCGGCGGGAGCTGCGGCAAGCTCGTCCGAAAGCTCGAGCTTGGTCTGGTTCATCTTGAGCCAACCCCAAGTGGCGGCCGGCATAGCGTTGACCTGCTCAAGTGTGGTAGCAGCGGTGTTCGTGGTCTGTTTCATTATCCGATCGCTCCTTCCATCTCGAGCTTGATCAGGTTGTTCATCTCGACGGCGTACTCAAGCGGCAGCTCCTTGGAGACCGGGTTGGCAAAGCCGTTAACGATCATGGTGCGGGCCTCTTCTTCCGAGATACCGCGGCTCATCAGGTAGAACACCTTATCGTCGCCGATGCGCCCGATGGTGGCCTCGTGGCCGATATCGACGTTCTTGGCGCGGATATCCATGGCGGGGATGGTGTCGGAGCGGCTTTGGTCGTCGAGCATCAGCGACTGGCAGCTTACGGTTGCCTTGGAGCCCTCGGCCTTGGGCGTGGCCACGATGGAACTGCGGAAGGTCTGGATGCCGCCGCTCTTGGAGATGCCCTTGGTCTCGACGGTTGCCGAGGTATCGGGTGCGTTGAGCACGACCTTGCAGCCGGTATCGAGGTTCTGGCCGGCGCCGGCAAAGGTGATGCCGGTAAAGCTCGAGCGGGCGCGGCGCCCGTTGAGCACGCTCATGGGGTAGAGGTAGCCCACGTGGCTGCCGAAGGAGCCGCTGATCCATTCGATTTCGCCGTCCTCGTCCACGCGTGCACGCTTGGTGTTGAGGTTGTACATGTTCTTGGACCAGTTCTCGATGGTCGAGTAGCGCAGGTGCGCACGCTTGCCCACAAAGAGCTCCACAGCGCCGGCGTGGAGGTTGGCCACGTTGTACTTGGGCGCGGAGCAGCCCTCGATAAAGTGCAGGTCGGCATCGTCCTCGACAATGATGAGCGTGTGCTCAAACTGGCCAGCGCCCTTGGCGTTGAGGCGGAAGTAGCTCTGCAGCGGAAAATCGAGCTTGGTGCCCTTGGGCACGTAGACAAACGAGCCGCCCGACCACACGGCGCCGTGCAGGGCTGCAAACTTGTGGTCGGTGGGCGGGATGAGCGTCATAAACTTCTCGTGGATGAGCGGCTCCCACTGCGGATCGTGCAGGGCCTCCTCGATGCCGGAGTAGACGATACCCATCTTGGATGCGGTGTCCTGCATGTTGTGGTAGACCAGCTCGGAGTCGTACTGCGCGCCGACGCCCGCCAGGTAGCTGCGCTCGGCCTCGGGGATGCCCAGGCGCTCAAAGGTGTTCTTGATGTCGTCGGGCACCGACTCCCAGTCGTGCTTTTGGTCGGTGTTGGGCTTGACGTAGGTGACGATGTTGTCCATGTCCAGGCCCTCGATGGAGGGGCCCCACGTCGGATCGGGAAAACGATTGAAGATCTCGAGGGACTTGAGGCGCAGGTCGAGCATCCACTGCGGCTCGTCCTTCTTGGCGCTGATCTCGCGCACGATGTCGGGCGTGATGCCGGCGTCGAGGCGCTCGAATCCCTCCTCGCCATAGGTGAAATCGTAGAGGCTGCGGTCGATGTCCGCGACCTCGGTGCGGTTCTTGGTCATTGCGTCGCCCCTTTACGCCTGCTGCTCGGCAGCGGCAGCCTCGGCCTGAGCGCGCTGCTCGGCGGCTTCGCGCTCGAAGGTCTCAAAGCCGTTCTTGTCGATCCAGGGGATCAGCGAGGCGTCGTCCTCGCGCACGATGTGGCCCTTGACCATAACGTGGACGCGGTCGACATCCAGGTGCTCCAGGATGCGCGTGTTGTGCGTGATGATGAGCATGGAGCCGTCGCAGCTCTTGCGGTACGCGTCCATGCCGTGGCTGACGGTGGAAAGCGCGTCGACGTCCAGACCGGAGTCGGTCTCGTCGAGTATGGCGAGCTTGGGCTGCAGCAGTAGGAGCTGGAGCATCTCGACCTTCTTCTTCTCGCCGCCCGAGAAGCCTACGCCCAGCTCACGGTTGAGATAGGCGGTGTCCATGTTGAGCTCGGCCGCGAGCTCCTTGACGCGACGGCGGAACTCCTTGCCCTTCATCTCCAGGCCGGGGCGTCCGGCGATGCTGGCGCGCAAAAAGCTCGACAGCGGCACGCCCGGGATCTCGACCGGGGCCTGGAAGCTCAGGAACAGGCCGGCACGCGAGCGCTTATCGGTGGTGAGCTCTGTGATGTCCTGGCCGTCAAAGACGATGCGGCCGTCCTGCACGGTGTAGACGGGGTCGCCCATGACCAGGTGGCCGAGGGTGGACTTGCCGGCGCCGTTGGGGCCCATCAGCACGTGGGTCTCGCCGGCGGCGACGTTGAGGTTGACGTTGTGGAGGATGGTCTTCTCGTCCACGGAGGCGGTTAGACCCTCGATGGAAAGCAGCGGATTTGCGCTCATGCTGTCCCTCTCTGTTTATGGTGTACTCATAGGTGTACTAAACCCTAGGAATCTTCTCGGAATAAAGTTACTATGGGTTCGGTTTTAGTCAAGGGATAACCCGACTAATCCACTCGACTTTTCTAATCTGGGACAAAGTCATCAGTAGTGTTTGTCCCACATATCTTATGATTTGGGACAAACACTACTGATGACTTTGTCCCATGTGCGATGGGAGGGTAGGTATGCTCATTTCCTCTAAGGGCCGCTATGCCCTCCGGCTGATGATCTATATCGCGGCGTTGGGTGACGCTGAGGGCAAGATCGCCTTGCGCGAGGTCGCCGACCGCGAGCGTATCTCGCAAAAGTATTTGGAGCAGTTGGTTCGTCCGCTTATGAAGGCGGGTTTGCTCAAGAGCGTGCGCGGCAAGGGCGGCGGCTACATGATGGCTAAGGACCCGGCCGAGGTGCGTGCCGGCGATATCCTGCGTGCCGTCGAGGGCAGCACGGCACCGGTGGCGTGCGATGGCATCGACAACAGCTGTACCCGCAGCGACCTGTGCTCGACTGTTAAGTTTTGGCGTGGGCTGGACGACGTGATCGAAAAGTACGTCGACGGGGTGACCCTTGCCGACCTGGCCACCGTCCCCGAGATCAACTTTGATATCAAGCTCTAAAGCGGGCTGCCGGCAATATTCGAGATTCGCGGAGAGTTGTTGCCGTTTACCGGGTGGTTGTTGTGCAACAACGGTCGAGCTGCGATACTAAATACCATCTTTGCAAACTGCACTTTTACTACACTATTGCAGGGAGGATCTATATGCAGCCCAAGCATTCTGCAATTGTCGCGGGGCTGACGCTTGCGCTTTCGATTAGCGCCGTCGCCGCACCCGCTTGTGCCGTTGCCGAGGAGACCACACCCGGTGTTGCCTCGGATGCCACCGATATCGACAAGGGTCTCTATACCCAGCAGTCCTTCTCGGGCGTGCTGAGGTCGGTCCAGGGCGTCTCGTTTGTCAACGTTTCCAACGAAATGAAGTACTTTACCAAGTACGAGAGCCATGGCAAGTACAACCAGGGCTTCTCGTATGGTGATGGCTATAACGCGCTTGGTTACTACCAGTTCGATCGCCGCTATTCGCTCATTCCGTTTATGAAGCAGGTCTACAACTACGATTCTGCTAAATACAGCATGCTCAAGCCTGCGATTGATCGCGCCGGCGATATTTCCAATGCAAACAATCCCATGTACGCGAACGGTCAGCTCACCGAGCTCGGCCGTATTGCCCAGCAGGCCTTCCTTGGCGCGTATAACACCGACCCGGCTGAGTTCTCGGCGCTTCAGGATGCGTATGCATACAACTCGTATTATGCGGTAACCGAGGCGTGGCTCAAAAACGCTTTGGGTATCGACATTTCCGGTCGTGCCGACTGCGTCAAGGGAATGGTGTGGAGCATTACCAATATGTGCGGTACCCTTGGCTGCCAGGACTTCTTTACGTGGGCAAACCTTTCTAACGGCATGTCCGACCGCGAGTTTGTGACGGCGCTTTCCAAAAGCGTGGTCAATAACGTCGCAAAGAAGTATTCGAATCAGCCTAAGTATCACGAGGGCTGGAAGAATCGTTATAAGAACGAGCTTAAGGACTGCTTGGTCTATATTGCCGAGGACGAGGCGGCCGCGGCTACTCCGACGAAGCCCGCGCCGACCGAACCGGCACCCGAGCCGAGCCCTGCCCCCGCTGCCCCTGTTGCTCCGAAGCCCGATACGGACGGCGTAGACGATAATGATAAGACCGACGCACCCTCGACTGACGCCGGCGGCGATAGCGCCAACAGCGGCGCGAATGCTTCTGGTGGTTCCGCAGCGGGCGATTCGTCGTCCTCCGATAACATAGGTGCCGCGAATGGCTCCGCTGGCACTGGAACCACTCCTGGTCCGGCCGATTCCTCGACCGATTCTAGTACGGGCTCTGGATCCGATACTTCCGACAACGGTTCGTCCGAGGGCTCTGGCACGGACGTATCTGAGGACAGCTCGAACAAGATCCCCGATTCCGATGGCTCGTCTACTGACAATAAGCCCTCTGCAAGCGAGCAACTGGGCTCCATGCTCGGGTCGTCCCTGACGGCCGGCATTACCAACGGAGCATCTTCCAAGAATGGCAGTGCAGATCAGGGCTCGGCGGGAAAGGCCGATGATGCTGCTAGCGATTCGACCGATGCCGCCGCGGGCAAGCCCGATGTCAGCTCTGAGCCCAATGCAAAGAAGGACGTGGACAAGGGCGGCGCCGCAACGACTGCGGCCACTTCGTCCACCACGGCAAAGGCGGCAACGGGCAACATGCCCAAGACGGGTGACCTCATTGTGATGGCGAGCCTTGCCAGCGCAAGCTTGGCCACACTGGGCGCCACATCTATTGTGAGCGGCAAACATAAGCTCGACCGTCAGAATAAAGCTGCTGGGGAAGACGCCTCGGAGGAGTAGGCTTTAGTCGCGTGTAGAGCAATGGATTGCAGGCGGGGCCCGGTGCGATTGCATCGGGTCCCGTTTTGATTCGTTAAGGTTGTGGAGACGGGGGCTTATAACCCTGCCCCTTTGGGCTGTTGTTTCGCTAAGCGTTGTCCTTCATGGGAGGCATGGGCTTCCACATGGGATCCTTGATGATCTTGCGGGCGTCCTTCATGCCGCGGCGCAGCGCCGGAATGCCGGTCTTAAAGCACTTGTCGACCGCTGCCAGGCGAATGAATTCCTTGCAGAACGTTGCGATGTTGCCCAAACGGAACAGTACCGGGTTGTAGTCGCCATAAAGTTGCATGTAACGTGCAAGGTAGCCTCGATTACGCATGATGTAGTAGCGGTTGGTGTCGCTGGTGGAATTGAGCTGGCGTTTACCGGCGATATCCCAGTTAGAGACGGCGCGGGCGCGCTTGAGCACTACGTCGGCTACCACGACGGCGGGGAAGTGCTGGCTCGCCACGTAGCCATAGCAGGCATCGTCGCCGTAGATAAAGAAGCGTGCATCGGGCACGCCAATCACATCGACTACGCGACGCGAGAACAGGCCGCCTTCAAAGCATAGTTGGTTCATGGTGCGGTAGCCTTCGGGTCCCAGATCCCATTTTGCGACGGGGTTGGGAATGCCGAGCGGAAGGATGAGCTGGTATTGCCAAAAGAAGGCCCCGCCGTCAAAGTCCAGGCGCGATCCCTGGATAACGTCGTAGCGATCGGTCCATTTGGCGAGAAGTTCAATGGCCTCGGGCATGACGAGCACATCGTCATCCATGACCCAGAACCATTGAGCACCCAACTCGTAGGCACGTTTGGTTCCTGCCGAAAAGCCGCCAGCGCCGCCGCCGTTCTCGAGCTGAGGCGCATAGATAACGCGGTCGGTGCCACCCTGTGTGTCGGGCTGGTCAGTGTCGATGCCCCACAGGTTGGTCAAGCGCTCGTTGAACGCAGCACACATGGCTTCGGTCTCGCGCGAATTCTCGTTATCGACGATCACGATGCGCCAGGGCACAGCCGTGAGCTCGGTCATAGAGTCGAACAGGTTGGCCAAGAGCTCCTGGCGCTTGTACGTAACGACAACGATGGCGAGCTTATCGATGGGGGCGGGAAGGGTTGAAGGCATGGGGCAATATATCCTTTCACGCGCGGCGGGCGAGCGCTGCACGGAAGCTATCGAATACGTCCTTGGGACTGTCCTATTGTAAAGGCTCGGCGCACCTTAGCGGCAAGCTTTGAATAAAACGCAGGAACCTGCCATGGGCCCGCCGCATGACGTGGGGCTGC
>CABQLM010000045.1 GCA_902465105.1 uncultured Collinsella sp. | reverse complement strand
GCCTTGGCGGCACCCGTGGAGTTGGGAACGATGTTCTCGGAGCAGGCGCGGGAGCGACGCTTGTTGCCCTTGCGCTGCGGGCCGTCGAGCGGCATCTGGTCGCCGGTGAAGGCGTGGATGGTGGTCATGATGCCGGACACGATGGGAGCGAAGTCGTTCAGACCCTTGGCCATCGGGGCGAGGCAGTTGGTGGTGCAGGAAGCAGCGGAGATGATGTTGTCCTCAGCGGTCAGCGTCTCATGGTTGACGTTGTACACGATGGTGGGCAGGTCACTGCCGGCCGGAGCGGAGATGACGACCTTCTTAGCGCCAGCGTTGATGTGGGCCTGAGCCTTAGCCTTGCTGGTGTAGAAGCCGGTGCACTCGAGAACGACGTCGACGTCGAGGTCGCCCCAAGGCAGGTTGTTGGCGTCGGCCTCCTTGTAGATCTTGATCTCCTTGCCGTCAACGGTGATGGAATCCTCGCCAGCAACGACCTCGTGATCGCGAGCGTAGTTGCCCTGCGTGGAGTCGTACTTCAGCAGGTAAGCGAGCATATCGGGAGAGGTGAGGTCGTTGATAGCGACGATCTCGGAGCCCTCATGACCGAACATCTGACGGAAAGCCAGACGACCGATGCGACCGAAGCCGTTAATAGCAACCTTTACTGCCATTGTGTCTCCTTTCGTAAGGCCCCCGCAAGCTACAGCGCCTGCCGTTGAGGCCCACAAACTAACCACTCGCCTAATATACCTTTTTTTGGACTTGAATTTCACGAGAATGCTCGAAATTGAAAATCAAATTTACGTTAAAACGCTTTAAAGCATAAAACAGCAGTTAAAGTACTATATAAACAGCCGTTTTAAGCTACTTGTTCGCTTCAATGAGCTTTTCAAGGCGCAAAACACGGTGGTACAAGGCCGACTTTGATAGAGGCGGGTCGGACATTTCCCCCAGATCGCGCAGCGACAGATCGGGATAGCGCTCGCGCAGGTCGCAAAAGACCGCTAGGGCGTCCGGAAGCGTGTCGCGCAGTCCGCGCCGCTCGAGTTCATCGATAAGCGCAAGCTGATGCTGGGCAGCACCGGCGCTTCTGGTTTGATTGGCAAGCTCGGCGTTCACGCGACGGTTCACGTCGTTCTTGACCAACTTGACCGCGCGCGCCTCCTCAATCTCGGCAACGCTGCGCTTAGCGCCAATCAGCTTAAGAAGATGTTCGATTTCCTCGGCGCTCTTAATGTACACGGCATAGGACCCTCGCCGTGCGTTAACGCGCGCGTGGACCCCAATCTGCTCCAGCAGATCGCAAAGTCCCTTGGCATACTGTTCACCCTGCACCGCGATCTCCAAATGAAAATCGCCGCGAGGGTCGGCAACGAAACCGCCGGCAATGAGTGCGCCGCGGATGTAGGCGAGCCTGCAGCAGGGTCGGGCAACGATATGTCGGGGTACGCCGGTAACAAGCCCTCCCCTGCGGTCGAGGATGCCCAGCAGAACCAAAGCCTTATCGAGGTCGGGCTGGTCGGGCAAGGTGATGAGATAGTTTCGTACCTTATGTAAGACCGACTTGCGAACGGTAAACTCTGTTTTGAGCTTGAGGATGCGATGTGTCAGCGTAATCATCGTGCGCGCGACGGCACCCGTCTCGGTCGCAACCGTCAACCGGTACCGACCCGAACCCGTCAGCGAAAGCGTACCGCTCACACGCGTCAACGCGGCAAGTGTCGACAGATCGCAATATTCACATTCGGGTTCGCAGCGTGCAAGCTCGTCACGCACCTCGGCGGTAAACGACATTCAAACCTATGCTTTCGTGTTGGCACGCGACAAGTCGCGATGAGAAATGCTCACGTGATACTGAGCACCTTCCAAGTATCGGGCCGTGGCCTCTGCAATGGCAACGCTGCGGTGCTGACCGCCCGTGCAGCCGATGGCAATGGAAAGCTGTGGCTTACCTTCCGCGATATAACCCGGCATTACCGTATCGAGCAACTGAGTCCAAGCCTTCCAGAACTCCTGCGTCTTGGGATGGTCCAGGACAAAGTCGGATACCTTCTTGTCGAGGCCGGTCAGCGTGCGCATCTCGGGGTCATAGAACGGATTGGGCAGGAAGCGAACATCGATCATGATGTCCGCCTCGACGGGCATACCGTGCTTAAAGCCAAATGAAAACACGTGAACATCCATGAGCTGTTGATCGGACAGCTCGGAAAACGCCAAACGCAGCTTATTACGCAGAGCAGAGGTGCGAAGGCGGCTCGTGTCGATAATCATATCGGCTCGGTCGCGCACGCCCTGGAGCTGCAAGCGCTCACGCTGTATCGCATCTGCCGTAGTCTCGCCCGGCTTGGCGATAGGATGACGACGGCGGTTTTCGCTGTAGCGACGAATCAGCACTTCATCGGAAGCTTCGAGAAAGACGATATCGCAGCTCATCTCATGCTCCTCGAGAGCAGCTACGGCATCGAGAAGTTCGTCGAACAAACCTTGGCTGCGCAGGTCGCACGTGACCGCAAGGTGTCTCCCCACCCCCGTATTAATACCGACGAGCTCGGCGAGCTGGGCTATTAAGCGAGGAGGCAGGTTATCGATGCAAAAATAGCCCATGTCCTCAAACACATGCATGGCCTGCGTTCTGCCCGACCCAGACATTCCGGTAATGACGACGATATCGGGGATGCGATCCGATCGCTCCGCCGCATCCATGGCATCTCCCCTAAGCATGTGCTGCCTCCTAAAACAAATGCGGGACACAAATAGATAGATCCCGCACGGCCAATTGCCCTACATGAGTATACCGCCCCATACGGTCACGCAACCCATCTTGCGTACCAAAGCGCAGTCCTTCCCATGCGAACGCACGGTCCCTGCAGACATGCGCGGCGAAGCACGCCGCCTAGCTTTCGTGGTCGGCAAACGACGGGCCTCGTTCGTCGTTCCATGCTGCAAGAGCCCGGTAAACCGCCCTTGCGACATCGGATGGCACACCGCGGACCTCAGAGATTTCTTGCTCGGTTGCCGACCTTAGCCGTTTCATGGAACCAAAATGGCGCATGATGGCACGCTTTCTGGTAGGACCCACGCCCGGGACATCATCCAGCACCGAGACCGTCATGGCCTTTCCACGCAACTCTCGGTGAAACGTGATTGCAAATCGATGCGACTCATCGCGCACCTGCTTGATCAGATACAGCGAGGCAGACCCTGTCGGCAGCACAACCGGAGTATCGTCCCAGGGAACGAACACTTCCTCGTCGGCTTTGGCCAGACCGCATACGGGGATATCAAGACCCAGAGATTCGAGCTGCCTGATTGCAGCAGTCAATTGCGGCTTGCCGCCGTCGACAACGAGCAAATCGGGGCGCGAGCCAAAACGTTCGTCGGCCATCCGCTCGGGAGCATAGCGACGCCCCAAAACCTCGGACATCGAAACGAAGTCGTTCGCCTCGTCCAATTCGGTCTGGATTTTAAAGCGGCGATACTGGCTCTTGTCGGCTCGGCCGTTGGTAAACACCACCATCGAGGCAACCGTAAAGGTGCCATGCAGCGTAGAGATATCGAAGCACTCGATACGTAACGGCGGCGATGGCAGCGCCAACGCGCTTTCGAGCTCCAAGAGCGCCCGATTGGTGCGGTCGTCGGCATACCCCGTACGCATCATGTAGCGCATGAGGGCATGGCGCGCATTTTTGGATGCCATATCGAGCAAACGGTGCTTTTCGCCACGCTGTGGCCTATGGAGATGACAGGAGCGCTCGCGCTTGCCTGCAAGCCACTCCCCCAGCGCCTCCGCATCCTCAAGCTCGACAGAGAGGTTGATCTCAGCTGGAATATCAGCCGTCTCGTCGTAATAGCGCTTAAGAAAGCCCGATTGAAGTTCCTCTTCGTCGACATCCAAACCCTTATCGAGAATGAACTCGCAGGTTCGAACCGTTCGGCCCTCACGCACGACAAAAACGCAAGCGGCGGAAATGGTCTCTTCGCGATAGAAGCCGATAACATCGATATCGACGCTCGATGGAAAGACAACCTGTTGGCGATCGTCCAGGCCCCTAATGACGTCCAGTCGGCGCTTGACACGGGCGGCGCGCTCAAAATCAAGCGCCTCGGCGGCCTCCGTCATCTCGAATGTCAGCTCGTCGACGACGTCCTTGCGATGGCCAGACAAAAAACGTTCGACACGTTTGACGTTCTTGGCATAATCCGCAGGAGAAATCGCGCCGACGCATGCGCCCGGGCCACGACCGACATGATAGTCAAAGCAAGGGCGTCCGTTTTGCGCGCAAATCATATTGACGATGTCTTCTTCGCCCTTATGAGATTCGACGATGCGGCGGCAGCGACGCCACTCCGCACAGGATGCTGAGCAAATGGGAATGACCTTGCGCAGCGTATCGATGGTTTCACGCGCCGCACGGCTATCGGTATAGGGGCCAAAATAGCGCGTCCCTGGCTTATGGCGCTCACGCGTGTATTTAATAGCGGGAAATAGATCGCCCTTGGTAATAGCGATAAAGGGATAACTCTTATCGTCCTTAAGATCAACGTTAAAGTACGGATGGTACTGACCGATTAGATTGCGCTCGAGTACCAATGCCTCGTGCTCGGTCTCCACAACGATATAGTCGAAGCTCGCCACCAGCTGCATCATAAGCGGGATCTTCTGGCGCTCGTCCTGCAGCGTCACGTACTGACGCATACGGGCGCGCAGGTTTTTCGCCTTGCCAACGTAGATGACATCGCCCTTGGCGTCTTTCCAAAGGTAGCAGCCGGGCTGCGTGGGAACGCGCGAGACCTGTTCGGCAAGGGTTGGAATGTTATCGCGACCCGTCACGTTTACCTACTTGCGGCGAAGCAACGCAGAGACCTCGGGCATCTTAAAGGCGACGGCCAGACCAAAGGTGACGGCGAGTGAGACGATGCCCGCAACGCAAACATAGCCCAAGGTAACCAGAATCGAGCCACCGAGCGCTCCGACAAAGTGCTCGAGCGCCCACATAACGACGGCGCCCGTCGCCGCGCCCAGCCCTCCAAGCAAAAGGCCAAAGAAGCCTCCGTGCAGTATGGACTTAACCTGAAGGCCATGCAGACGACGACGCAGCCACCACAGCGAACAACCGACCAAGATAACGTAGTCGACGACATATGAAAGCGCGATGGCCGGCATGCCGTAGCCGAGGGCCACTCCGAACAGCAGTACCGAACCGGCCTGCCCAATGGCGGAGTACAGACAATAGCGGCCATAGGGCTTCATATCAAGCAGAGCAGAGAAGCTCTTCTGCATCAGCACGACCACGCCGTAGAGCGGCAGCGAGAGCGCCAGATAGACAAGGAACTCGGACACCAGCGCCACGCCAGACTCATCAAACTTGCCGGCACAGTAAATCATGTTGAGCGGACGGGCGAAAACAATCAGGTACAACGCAAACGGGATCAGGAAGAACAGCATCTGGGCGACACCGTGCGAGATGCCCATACGGACACTGTCGTAATCTTTCTCCTGCGCATCGTGAGAGAGCTCGGTGTACAGCGCCGTCGAAAGCGAAGCGGCAATCAGCGCGTAGGGCAACGTGTACCACAGGCGCGCATACGCGATGACGGAAGGACCGGTCTCGGGCTGTACCACCAGCGCGGCGGCATTTGTGATGGAGGTCGACACAAACATGCAGACCGTAGCGAGCAGCGTGGGTATGCCGAGCGCAACGGTTCTACGCAGCGCGGGGTCCTTGAAATCGACATGGATGCGGGGATGCACGCCATGCTTGGCGAGCGCAGGAATCTGGCAGGCCATTTGCACAAAAACGCCAAGCGTCGTACCAAACGAGATCAAGATGATGCCGGCCTGCTCGCCAAATCGAGCGCATACGGGGGCAAAGCCCATAAAACTCAAGATGACAATCACATTGTTAAGCACCGGGGCGAACGTCGACCAAAAGTAATCTCGATGTGCATTGAGAACGCCCGAGAACACCGAACCCAGACCATAGAACAATATTTGGATAGCAAAAAAGCGAAACATGAACGCGGCGGTGTCCATGCTTCCGCCCTCGCCCGAAAGAAACGACTGTGTCCAAATGAAGCCCGGAGCGAAAACGGTGCCCAAAACCGAAATGCCGCCCAACAGCAGAAGGAGGATACCGAGCAGATTGCCAACGTATTCATTGGACGCATCACGGCCCCGCTCTCGTCTCACGCCCATATAGACCGGCAAGAATGCCGTCACCAGCATGCCGCCCATCACCAGCTCGTAAAGCATGTTGGGGAGGTTATTGGCAACCTGGTATGAGGAAGAGAGCAGCGACATTCCGATTGCCGCAGCCATAGCCCAGGTACGAATGAAACCCGTGAGGCGCGAAATGATAGTGAGCACCGTCATGAGTCCGGCAGAGCGACCGACCGTTGAATAATCGGATGAGCCCATGTCATCCGAAGCCGACGCTTCATAATCGTGCCCAGCAGAAACAACGTCCCGCTCGTCGCTATAGAGTGGAGCGGCACTGTTCCCTTGCGCCGCCATTAAAAACACCGCAGTCTCTTCGGGACATGCCGTTGTAAGGTTTGAACGAGCCTCGGCGTTGTCCACGCCGGCAGCGCGAAGAAAAACAGCCGTCTCACCCGGGTCAGTTCTTCCCGGTAAAACCCTCAAGTCACAATTGTCGACAGAAGTCACATGGGAGGTCGGAGCCTGATGCGATGCCCCTTTTGCAAAATGAGCCCCGCGCTTTGATTCTTGCGGCATCGCTCAGTCCTCTCTCGTAATCGGGGCGACCGTGGCCCCGCAAAATGCAACTAAGTCGTCGGGTGCAACCTCAAGCTGGTAGCCTCGCTTGCCTCCCGAGATAAAAATGGTATCCCAAAGGACACATGTCTCATCAATCAGCGTCCGATAGCGCTTTTTCATACCGACAGGACTACAGCCACCGCGCACATAGCCAGTCGCGGCAAGCAAATCCTTCACGTGCATCATGGTGAGAGATTTCTCCCCTGCGGCGCGCGCGGCAGCTTTCAGGTCAAGCTCGTCGGCAACGGGAATGCAGCACACAACGTGATCGTTTGACGGCGTGACACAGACCAGAGTTTTGAATCCCTGGCCGGGCTCCTCACCAAGCTGTTCGGAAATCGCAACGCCAAGGCCCGCTGATTCATCGCCATCGTCTTCGTACGTATGGAGAACATAGGGGATGCCGGCGCTTTCCAGCTCACGCATGGCGTTGGTCTTTGGCGTCTTCACGGCCTTCGGCATGGCATATCCTTTCCCTCATATACGAACGCAACATTTAAGTATATGTCCATTTGCGCGGCATACGCTATCTCGACAAAGAGAGCGCCACCGAATCGCAAGGAATCGGCGGCGCTCATGTTTCAAAAACACCTATGTATTAGGCATCGAGTTGCGCTTGACGCTCCTTATCGCGTTTGAGCAACGGCGCCAAGAACTTGCCGGTATAGCTCTGCGGGCATGCCGCAACCTGCTCTGGCGTACCCGAGACCACGACAGTTCCGCCGCCGTTGCCGCCCTCGGGGCCCATATCGATCAGACGGTCGGCAACCTTGATGACATCGAGATTGTGCTCGATCACCAGAACCGTGTTGCCCGCATCGACCAGGCGCTGCAGCACGTCGAGCAGCTGGCGGACATCCTCAAAATGAAGGCCGGTCGTTGGTTCATCCAGAATGTAGAACGTCTTGCCCGTCTGGCGACGATGGAGTTCCTTAGCGAGCTTTACGCGCTGTGCCTCGCCACCCGAAAGCGTCGTTGCCGGCTGGCCCAAGCTCACATAACCCAAGCCCACATCATACAGAGTCTGGAGCTTGCGCTTAATCTGAGGAATATTGCCAAAGAAAGCCAGCGCCTCGGTGACGCTCATGTCGAGCACGTCAGAGATGGTCTTACCACGGTAGGTGACCTCAAGCGTCTCGCGGTTATAGCGTTTGCCGCCGCAGACCTCACAGGGGACATAGATATCGGGGAGGAAGTGCATCTCGATCTTAATTTGTCCGTCGCCCTTGCATGCTTCGCAGCGACCGCCGCTCACGTTAAAGGAAAAACGTCCCGGCGAGTAGCCGCGTGCCTTCGACTCCGGTGTGCTCGCAAACAGCGCGCGCAGATCATCCCACAGGCCAATGTACGTAGCGGGATTGGAACGCGGTGTACGGCCGATCGGCGACTGGTCAATGTCGATCACCTTATCGATGCACTCGATACCCTCGAGCTTTTTGTACGGGCCCACAGGACGCGTCGAGCGATGAATGGCATTCGTAAGGGCAGGTGCGATGGTGTCGGTAACTAGGGAGCTCTTGCCCGATCCCGACACGCCGGTAACGACCGTAAGCGTACCGAACTCAATCTTGGCGGTAACGTTTTTGAGGTTGTTGGCGCGGGCGCCCGTGATCTTAAGGCAGCCGCGACCGGGCTTGCGGCGTTCATCGGGAACCCGAATCATTCGTTTGCCGGTCAGGTAGGCACCCGTCATCGATTCGGGGCATGCCATGATTTCGGCAGGAGTCCCCGCGGCAACCACATGTCCGCCGTTAACACCTGCACCGGGACCCATATCGATCACGTAGTCGGCGGCGCGTATCGTATCCTCATCGTGCTCGACGACGATAACGGTGTTACCGATATCGCGCAGACGTTCAAGGGTCTTAATCAGGCGTTCGTTATCACGCTGGTGAAGGCCAATCGAGGGCTCGTCTAGAATATAGAGCACGCCCATAAGACCCGCACCGATCTGCGTTGCCAAGCGAATACGCTGGGCCTCGCCTCCGGAAAGCGTCGCCGAAGCACGGTCGAGTGTCAGATAGTCGAGCCCGACATCGACCAGGAATCGCAGGCGCTCCAAGATTTCCTTGACGATACGACCGCCGATAAACTGCTGGCGCTCGGTGAGCTCGAGGCTCTCAAAAAACTCGAGCGACTCGCGACACGACAGGCAACAGACCTCATAAATGGACTTACCGCCTACGGTAACGGCGAGCATCTCGGGGCGAAGACGAGCGCCATGGCAACTCGAGCACGGCTCCTCGCGAATGTACTTCTCGAGGCGCGCTTTAGTGTTCTCGTTTGTCGTCTCGGTATAGCGCTCGTACAGGATATTGCGCACACCCGAGAACTTAGTGTCCCACTGGCTGCGGCGACCGTCGAGCTTTTGATAGTCGACCGAGATCTTCTTGTCGCCCATGCCATCCAAAAACGCGCGACGCACCCGAGGGGGCAGGTCCTCCCACGGCGTATCGGCGCTCACCTTAAAGTGCTTGCAGACCGCGGCGAAAATCTGGGGATAGTAGTTGGAGTTACCGAACAGGCTGCCAAAGACGCCATCGGCAATCGACTTCGAGGGATCCTCGATCAGGGCCTCGGCATCGACCGTTTTCTTAAAGCCCAGACCGTCGCACTCGGGACACGCACCATAGGGCGCATTGAACGAAAAATCGCGCGGTTGCAGGTCATCGATGGAGTGCCCGTGCTCTGGGCACGCCAACGCCAGCGAGTATTCCAGCAGCTCGCCCTCGGTTCCCTCGGGAGCGTCGCGATCGGGCAGCATATATACGTTCACATTGCCATGTGCCAAGGCAGTCGCCTGCTCAACGGATTCGGCGATGCGGCCCAGAGAGTTTTCTCGAATCACAATGCGGTCGACCACGACCTCGAT
Organism: uncultured Collinsella sp.; assembly: GCA_902465105.1. GTDB lineage: Bacteria > Actinomycetota > Coriobacteriia > Coriobacteriales > Coriobacteriaceae > Collinsella. The sequence continues at coordinate 8,424 of CABQLM010000045.1, read as the reverse complement.
ATCGTGCTTGAACTTTTTGTCCAGATCGATGGGGTCGTCGAGCGAGCGCACCTTGCCGTCGACGCGCACGCGGCTGAAGCCCTCCGCACGAAGGTCCTCGAACAGTTTGGCATACTCGCCCTTGCGCCCGCGCACTACCGGCGCCAGCACAAACGCACGACGGCCCTCCCCCGCAGCCAGGACTTTATCGGCAACCTGATCGGTCGTCTGGCGCTCGATTATGCGACCGCACTCGGGACAGTGCGGCGTACCGACGCGAGCAAACAGCAGTCGCAGGTAGTCATAAATCTCGGTTACGGTACCCACCGTCGAGCGCGGGTTCTTGGATGTCGTCTTTTGATCAATCGACACGGCCGGCGACAGACCGTCAATCGAATCCAGGTCGGGCTTGTCCATCTGACCCAAGAACTGGCGAGCATAGCTCGACAGGCTCTCAACATAACGGCGCTGGCCCTCGGCATAGATAGTGTCGAACGCTAGCGAGCTCTTGCCCGAGCCGGAAAGGCCGGTAATGACCACGAGCTGGTCGCGTGGAATGGATACATCGATATCGCGCAAGTTGTGCTCGCGCGCACCGCGAATAACGATAGAGGAATCAGACATGGAAGCTCCTTGCCTCCTATAACTTCAAATCACACCGTCGATGAGTTTAGCGCACTCAACGCGCACAGATGTTCGTAATACAAGATTCGCAGACCTTTTGCGTTATCCGACGCGCGCGCGTCGCATGCCCGACCCATGCTTTCAAATGCCATCGATCACCCGCCGCACATCACAAATGACTCCCGCTCGCAAACGAGGGTACAATGACGCTCGTGTCACATCGTGGGGCCTTGCCCTAACGCATACAAAGGAGTCAGATATGGGTTGCGAGCACGCACAGGCGGCCGGCGGACAAACCGCACCGCAGGAATTTGAAGAGAACACGCTATCCGAGGTCAAGCGCGTTATCGCGGTGTTATCCGGCAAGGGCGGCGTCGGCAAGTCGTTCGTCACCGGTGCCATCGCCACCGAGCTTTCCCGCCGCGGCAACAAAGTCGGCATCCTCGATGCCGACATCACCGGCCCCTCCATCCCCAAGATGTTCGGTATGAGCGGACGTCATGTCCATGCTCTCGGCAATCTTATGCTGCCCGAGATCTCGGAGCACGGGGTCAAGGTCATGAGCTCCAACCTGCTGCTCCAAAACGAAACCGATCCCGTCCTTTGGCGTGGCCCGGTTATCGCGGGCGCCATCAGGCAATTCTGGAGCGAGACCTCGTGGGGCCCCATCGACTACCTGCTGGTCGACATGCCTCCGGGAACGGGCGACGTCGCGCTCACCGTTTTCCAATCGCTGCCCGTCGATGGCATCGTCATCGTCACGAGCCCGCAAGACTTGGTCTCGATGATCGTCGCCAAGGCGGTCAACATGGCCGAGAAGATGAACGTCCCCATTCTGGGCGTTGTCGAGAACATGAGCTATATCGAGTGCCCCGACTGTGGCAAGAAGATCGAGGTCTTTGGTAAGAGTAAGCTCCCCGAGGTCGCCGAGCGCTACAACCTCGACATCTTGGGTCAGCTTCCCATCAATCCGTCACTCGCCGAGGCCTGCGATAAGGGTGAAGTCGAGACCGCGCTGCCCGATGGCATGCTGCCCAAGGCCGTCTCTGCCGTCGAGGCCATCGCCCCGCACGAGACCGACGAGGCCTAAGTGAACACGAGCGCCTTCTATGACGTCCTGATAATCGGCGGTGGGGCCTCGGGTCTCGCCGCCGCCATTACGGCCGCACGCGCTGGCAAAAGTGCCTGCATCGTTGAGCGCGATGTCGCCTGCGGCCTTAAACTCCTTGCGACCGGCAACGGCCGCTGCAATCTCTCAAACGAATCGATTGATCCTCGGCGGTACAACCACCCCGCTTTCGTCGAATCCGTCATGGGCCCCCGGCCCGAACAAGAGCTTATGGGCTTCTTCTCCTCGCTTGGCATCATGACGACCTCCGAGGAAGGTCGGCTGTACCCACGCTCCCTTCGCGCCGAATCGGTGCGCGACGCGCTTCTCAACGTCTGCGATCGTCTGGGCATCACCTTAATCTGCGGAGCCAATGTTGCCACGGCGCACAAAGCTCCCGAGGGCTGGACGCTCCAAATAGACCGCCCTGCACGGGCGCTCAAGGCAAAAAAGCACGACGATCGAAAATCGGAGCTCCGTTCGCTTCGGAGGGCGCTCGCCGATACCCCGCGCAAAAACGTGACCTTGCAGGCACATGCCGTAATTATCGCCACGGGTGGCAACCCCGCCGGCATCGCCGAGACGTTTAGCCTCCCCCTGACGCCGCTGCGCCCCGTCCTCTGCCCCGTGTCGGCATCGGTCGTCGGCGACCGGATGTCCCTCAAGACGTTGGATGGCCTACGCGTCCGTGCCCGCTTGACGCTCACCCGCAATCATGAGGAGCTCTGGTGCGAAGACGGCGAGGTGTTGTTCCGGACCTTCGGCATCTCAGGTGTCGCCGCCTTTAACCTCTCCCGACGCATACAGCATGGCGACACGATCCTGCTCGACGTTTTCCCCGACCTCTCCAAAGACGAGCTGCTCGATATACTCAACCGGCGCGTTGAACTGCTCGGCCGCTTTTCGCCCCACGACCCCCGCTGGCTCGACGGCATGCTCGCTCCTCAACTCTCCCGCGTCGTCTGTACGGCGTTCGAGCAGTGCCATCCTGGCTCCAACGATGTCATCCATCTGGTCTCCATCCTCAAGCACTTTAAACTGCTCGTCGACGGAACGGCCGAGGAGCGCTCGGCACAGGTCATACGTGGCGGCATACCCATCGAGACCATCCCGATACCCAGCCTTCGCGCGAACGACGCAGTCGATGCCCCGCTTTGCGTCTGCGGCGAAGCGCTCGATATCGACGCCGACTGCGGTGGCTTCAACCTTGCATGGGCCTGGATTTCGGGCATTCGCGCTGCAAGTAACCTATAGCCGCGCAGTCTATAATCAAAACGCATTCGGGCCGTCTGGGACACCGGGCGGCCTCTTTCTTGCATCTAAGGAGACCTCGATGATCGAAATCACCCAAGTCAACGCGTCGCTCAATGAAGCCAGCGATGAAAAAGCTTGCCTTACCGTTGGCAAGCGAGTCGCTAAACGCGTCCTACGCTGCAAAGACTCCGAGATCAAGTCTATCGAGCTCCACCGCAAGTCTATCGACGCTCGCAAAAAACGAGACGTTCATTTTATTCTGAGCTTCCGCGTTGAGCTGACGAGCCCAGACATCGAGCAGACAGTGCTCGACAGCGTTGCTGCGCGCGACCGCTCACGCGTGCGCACGATAGAAGACAATGAGCCTTCATTCCCCTCCCCCGTTTCTGGCGCGCCCAAAGAGCGCCCCGTCGTCGTCGGTGCCGGATGCGCTGGCCTTTTCGCCGCACTCACCCTTGCCGAAGCGGGTCTGAAGCCCTTGCTTATCGAACGGGGCGACCCGGCGCTTCGCCGCTCGCAGGCAATCGACCTCTTCCTGAAAGAGCGCGCCCTCGACCCAGAGAGCAATATCCAGTTTGGCTTGGGCGGCGCGGGGACTTTCTCGGATGGCAAGCTCAATACGGGAACCAAAAATCCCGCCCATCGCCTTATCCTGGACACCTTCGTCGAAGCGGGTGCACCCCGAGACATCCTGTGGGATTCGAAGCCGCACATTGGCTCTGACATCCTTCCCACAGTTGTCACCAATATTTCCCAGCGCATCGAACGACTCGGAGGTGTCGTCCGCTATCGAACGAAGCTTGTTGACATTCGCGCCGACGCGTCCGGCGCCATCACCGGCATCGATGTCCAGACGTCTCAACATGCCGCGACCGAGCAAATCGCCACGAAACACCTTATCCTTGCCTGCGGCCACTCCGCCCGCGACGTATTCGAGCTCCTCAAGGACCATAACGTAGCCCTCGCGCAAAAAACCTTTGCCATGGGTGTGCGCATCGAGCACCCGCAGCGCGATATCGATCGCGCCCAATATGGCCCTTCGGCGGGGCATCCTGCCCTCGGAGCAGCCCCCTATAAACTCGTCGCCCATCTTCCCAACGGGCGCAGCGTGTTCTCGTTTTGCATGTGCCCCGGCGGGCAGGTTGTCGCCGCCTCTTCCGAGCCGGGCCACCTGTGCGTCAATGGCGCCAGTCTCAATGCCCGCAACGGCCGTAACGCAAATGCCGCCCTGCTCGTTAACGTCACGCCCGAAGACCTTCCCAGCGACAACCCGCTCGCGGGCGTTGAACTCCAGTGCGCTTGCGAGCAGGCTGCCTACCGCCTGGGCGGCTCTAACTGGAATGCACCGGCACAGCTCGTCGGAGATTTCCTTGCAAAACGTCCCAGCACGGCATGTGGAAAGGTTAAGCCCACCTATCCGCTCGGTGTGACTTGGACGGCAATTGACGAGGCACTACCGCAGCATATCGTCGAGTCGCTTCGCCAGGGAATTCCCCTGCTCGGGAAAAAGCTGCGGGGCTACGACCGCCCCGATGCCGTGCTCACCGGCGTGGAGACGCGTTCGAGTTCCCCGGTCACCGTCACCCGAGATCGCACGTGTCACGCCGTGGCGACCCCAGGCCTCTACCCTTGCGGCGAGGGAGCAGGATATGCCGGCGGCATCATGAGCGCCGCCACCGATGGCATCCGGTGCGCCGAAGCCCTGATTGCAGACCTCTAGCACACTAAAGACACAGGCCCCGAGCTCAACGAGAAGTTCGGGGCCTGCACTCTATTTCTTAAATCGCGCGCCTTGGCGTTTTCTACCCGAAGCGAACGTGGAACCCTTGCGGGCCTGCGAACGCAGACGCTCAATCGTTTCGTCCTCGGACGCACCCTCGAGCATCGCCCGAATCTGAACGACGGCGTCACGCAGGCGCGCCGCCTCCTCAAAGTCCATGGCGGCAGAGGCATTACGCATATCTTCCTCCATGGTCTCGACGATCCGCACCAGCTCGTCATGCGGCAGCCCTTCCAGCTGCTCGGCAAGCGTCCGTTCAGGCGTCACCGTCTCTGGCACCCCGCCCTCGCCGCTTTCATCGAGCGTATAGAAAGCGCCATGGCCCAGAGAGTCGCCCTTCGAGCGTCCCTTGGAGCCCACGGTCTTTTCAGCCTCGGCAATAAAGCTCGAAATGTCGTTGATAGCTTTGCGCACCGTCTTGGGCACAATGCCGTGTTCTTCGTTGTAGGCCATCTGGATCTCACGGCGACGCTGCGTCTCCTCGATGGCCTCTTTCATCGAATCGGTCACGACGTCGGCGTACATGATGACTTCGCCGTCAGCGTTGCGAGCGGCACGGCCAATCGTCTGAATCAGCGAACGGCGGTTACGCAAGAAGCCTTCCTTATCGGCATCGAGAATTGCTACCAGCGAGACCTCGGGGAGATCCAGGCCCTCGCGAAGCAAGTTGATGCCAACCAAAACATCAATCTTGCCCTCGCGCAACGTTCGCAGAATCTCGACACGGTCCATCGTCGCCGTATCGGAGTGCATGTAGTTGACCTTAATGCCGGCGTCGAGCAGGTGATCGGTCAGATCCTCGGCCATGCGCTTGGTCAGCGTGGTCACCAGCACGCGCTCCTTGCGGGCCACGCGCTCGCGAATCTCGTCCTCAAGATCGTCAATCTGGCCTCGGACCGGGCGAACGTCGATCTTGGGATCGAGCAGGCCGGTCGGACGAATGATCTGTTCAACGTCATTTTGGCTCACACGCAGCTCATAGTCACCCGGCGTGGCCGAAACGTAGATGAACTGGGGAATCCTTGCCTCAAACTCATCGAAGCGAAGCGGACGGTTGTCGAGCGCCGAGGGCAGGCGAAAACCATGCTCAACAAGCGTAACTTTGCGCGATCGGTCGCCTTCGTGCATACCGCGAATCTGCGGCACCGTTACATGGCTCTCGTCGATGATGCAAAGCATGTCCTTGGGGAAGTAGTCAATCAAGGTAAACGGCGGTTCACCCGGCTTGCGCCCGTCCAGATGCCGCGAGTAGTTCTCGATGCCGTTGCAAAAGCCCATCGTCTCGAGCATCTCGAGGTCATAATCGGTCCGCTGCTGCAGACGTTGTGCCTCGAGCAACTTGTCGGTCGCCTTGAGCTCCGCCACACGCTTCTCGCACTCTTCGCTAATCGATTTCAGGGCCGCCTTAACCTTTGGCTTCTCGGTCACGTAGTGCGAGGCCGGCCACACGGGAATTGCCTCGTACTCACGCAGCATCTCACCGGTGACCTCATCGATCTCGGCAATCAGTTCAACCTCGTCACCAAAGAACTCAAACCGCAACGGATGCTCGGCATAAGGCGGATACACGTCGACAACATCGCCGCGCACGCGGAAAGTACCGCGCGCCAGGTCATAGTCATTGCGGTCGTATTGAATGTCGATGAGCGCATGGATAAAGTCATCGCGTTCGAGCGGCACCTTCTTATCGACGTTTGGCGCGAGGCCCGCATAGTCCTCGGGAGAACCGATACCGTAGATGCACGAGACCGATGCGACGACAATCACATCGCGTCGAGAAAGCAGCGATGCCGTCGCCTGATGGCGCAGCATCTCGACCTCTTCGTTAATCGAGGAGTCTTTCTCGATATACGTATCGCTCTGCGGTACATATGCCTCAGGCTGATAGTAGTCGTAGTACGAGACGAAGTAGACCACGGCGTTGTTGGGAAAGAATTCTTTGAGCTCGCTCGCAAGCTGGGCGGCGAGGGTTTTGTTGGGGGCCATGACCAGCGTTGGCTTACCGAGAGCTTCGATGGTCTTGGCCATGGTAAAGGTCTTACCCGAACCGGTCACGCCAAGCAAAACCTGATAGCGGTCTCCGTCCCTCACACCCTGCACAAGCGACTCAATGGCCTTCGGCTGGGAACCTGCAGGCTCATAGGGGGACACGACCTTAAACGGCACATCAGAGCCCTCAACGCCAAAACGTTTGAGCTCTCCGCCAACACGCTCAACTTCAAAATCCGCCATGGATACTCCTAACTCACACATCTGCAGTATACGCAGGCGGCAGGCATAGTCCTATACGAACCGGTCGGGATAGAGGGTCTTATAGCGAACCCAAGCATTATTGACACGAATCAAATAGGCTTGTGTCTCGGGGAAGGTAATCGCGTTATGGAGCGATGTGTTTTGCTGCGCCCACCCATCGACATTGCCCATTCCGGCATTGTAAGCAGCAATAGCGCTATCCGTCGAGCCATTGAAATATGTCAGCAGATACGAAAGGTACGCGCATCCAAATTCGATATTCGTAGCGGGGTCATTCAGGTTATCGGCAGAATACTCATCCCCGTCGACAAGGCCCTTGGCAATCATATCCTCAGCGGTTTCGGGCATAAGCTGCATGAGACCTCGGGCGCCCTGGTTTGATTCCGCCTCGGGATCCCAGTTTGATTCTGACTTGATGACGGCACACACCAGATACGGATCAAGATTATGCGAAATACTGGACTGCTTTACATACGCCTCATAGTCAATCGGATAGAGCGGTTTAAAGAAAGCAGCGGGAGCACACGAATATACGAGCGAGATAAGGCCAAAGACGAAAGTGAGAGCCAGTGGCACAAGGCGATACCACGTAAAGAAACGCGTCTTAGGCATCTGTCCTCCCCTTATCCGTAGCGTCCATAAGGCCATGGCGAGCAAGCCATGCGTCCAGTTGTTCAAAGAGCGAGCTGTCGCCCGCTGCGTTATCAATCACGGTCGTGGCGAGGCTGCAAAGCGAAGACTCATCGGGTTGGCAAGCACAGCGAGCATCAAAATCGGATGGCTCCATACCACGGTGAATAGCGCGTTTGCGACGGACCGCCAAAGGAGCGCTAACAACCATAATTTCATCCGCAAGGCCAAAGGCATCCTCAAAGCCAGCCGGAGCAGATACTTCGACCGCCGCAAAGGGGTAGCGGGGAGACGAAACCGTACAGCAGACAGGATCGAGAATCCTCAGCGAAAGCTGCTCAATGAGAACGGGATGCACAATGCTATTGAGCCTTGCAACCGTATCAGGAGAGACAAAAGCTCGAGAAGCGAGGATGTTACGTCGAACGCCGCCCTCCTCGTCCAAAATATCCCAGCCAAACTCTTCAGCAAGGGCATTAACGATATCCGACCCCGGCACGTACAGCGATTTGGCAAGAACGTCTAAATCGATAAGCAGGGCTCCGCGAGATTCCAGATAGCGGCAGGCAGTCGATTTACCCGAAGCAATATTGCCCAAAACAAAAACGGTAAACATCAAGCCCTCCCTACGTCAATGCGAGTTATTATCGCGCAAATACAAAGCGACGGTTCAAAAAACAGCCAAACAGTAAGAGAGTCAAAAGGAAGAGCCCATTCACAAGACACAGCTCGATATATACGCAAAAAGGGGGAGGCCGCGAGGCCTCCCCCTTCTAGGTTCGATGACGGCTCGGTG
>CABQLM010000044.1 GCA_902465105.1 uncultured Collinsella sp. | reverse complement strand
CGTCATCATCCCGAAAGCTAAATAAAAAGAAGGTGCGCCGGCTTTCGCCGGCGCCTTATAAGGGGTTTTAGTTGGTAGCCATCTTTTTTGCTGCAGACTCTACGTAGTTGGCCATATCGGCTACGTCGCAGACGTCTTCGAAGCGGACGGGCATGGACTCGAGCTCGGCGAGTTGGACCGGGGCAACCGTGTTGGTTGCCTGCTCGAGCACGCGCATAGCCTCAAAGTCGTCCTCGGGAACGCCGAGCCCCAGGGCGTCGCAGCAGGCGCGCGGGAACTTGTAGGGGCTGGCGGTCGAAAGCAGCACGCGGGCCTTGGCGCCCTCGGCGGGAGCGACCTTTTCAAAGACGTGATAGCCGCAAGCGGTGTGCGGGTCAATCACGTAGCCGTTCGCGTCCCAGCAGCTCTTGATGGCAGCGCGGACCTCGTCCTCGCTGGCCCAACCGCAGCCAAAGACGCTCTGAATTTTTGCCAGCAGGTCGGCGGGAACCTCGTAGCGACCAGTCTGTGCTAGCTGCTCCATAAGGCCGGCAACAAGCTCGCAGTCGCCATCGGACAGGAAGTACAGCATGCGCTCCAGGTTAGAGCTGATGAGGATGTCCATCGACGGCGAGATGGTCGTGAAGAACGGACGGTTGCGGTCGTAAACGCCGGTGGTCAGGAAGTCAGCCAGAACGTTGTTCTTGTCGCTCGCGACGATGAGCTTGGCGACGGGCAGACCCATGCGCTTGGCATAGTAGCCGGCCAGGATGTCGCCAAAGTTGCCGGTCGGGACGCAGAACTCAACGGCGTCGCCGGCCTCGATGGCGCCGGCGCGCAGCAGCTGCGCATAGGCGGCAAAGTAGTAGACAGCCTGCGGCACCAGGCGGCCGACGTTGATGGAGTTGGCGCTCGAAAGCACCGTGCCGGCGGCCTTAAGACGCTCGGCAAGCTCCTTATCGGCAAAGATGCGCTTGACGGCACTCTGGGCATCGTCGAAGTTGCCGCGGATGCCACAGACGGCGACGTTATCGCCTTCCTGTGTGGACATCTGCAGATTCTGGACACGACTGACCTTGCCTTCGGGATAAAAGACGGTGATGCCCGTGCCCGGGGCGTCGGCAAAGCCAGCGAGTGCTGCCTTGCCCGTGTCGCCCGATGTGGCGGTGACAATCATAATGCGCTCGGCACCGCCGTCCTTGGCGGAAGTGCGGGCCATGAGGCGGGGGAGCATCTGCAGGGCGACGTCCTTGAAGGCGCTTGTGGGGCCGCCAAAGAGCTCCATCACATAGGTCTGAGGGGCGTCAGCGCCCGGCGCAGCGTTGAGTTTGACGAGCGGCGTAACCTCTTCACTCGCGAACGTGCCGCGGTATGCCTCGTCGACACACGCCGAAATTTCTTCGGCCGTGTAATCATTCAGTAACATTCCCAACACATCTTGAGCGATTTCAAAGTACGATTTAGCTGCAAGCGAGCTGATATCGACCTGCTGGGTGCCGAGCTCGTCCGAGACAAACAAACCCCCGTCGGGAGCGATGCCGGTGCGGATTGCCACCTTACTTGAGCACGATAAAGTGCGTCCTCGTGTACTATGATAAGTTCCCATATAACACTGCTCCTCGGATGCCTTGGTCCCAATCGGTGAAACCATGGTATCAGAGCGCGCAAAATAGGTTCGCAGAGGCTTTTTAGAAAGGTAACCTCCAGCCCATGATTAAGATTGCCAAGTTTGGCGGCTCGTCGGTCGCCGACGCTGAACACTTTAAGAAGATCAAGGCCATCGTCGATGCCGACCCGGCTCGCCGTTTTGTGGTGGTTTCCGCCTGCGGTCGCCGCTTTAAGGGCGACACCAAGGTGACCGACCTGCTCTACCTGGTTAACGCGCACGTTAAGTACCACGTGTCGTGCGAGGAGCTGCTCGAGGACATTGGCCAGCGCTACTTTGATATTGCTGACGAGCTGGAGCTCACCTATCCCATTCGCGAGGAGTTCGCGGCCTTTGCCGAGCGTGCTCGCTCGGGCGGTTACTCCACCGAGGAGCTCGTGAGCCGCGGCGAGTATTTTACCGCCCGCCTGATGGCCGAGTACCTGGGCCTGCCGTTCCTGGACGCCGCGACGGTTGTGGCGTTCCATCACGACGGCACGCTTAGCATGAATCGCACCTCCGAGCTGGTGCAGGAGTACGGTCAGCAGGGCGGCTTTGTTATGCCCGGTTTCTACGGCGCGACGCGTGAGGGCCAGATTAAGCTGCTCGATCGTGGCGGCGGCGATATCTCGGGCTCGATCCTGGCTAAGTGCCTGGGCGCCGACCTGTACGAGAACTGGACCGACGTTTCGGGCTTCTACTCTGCCGATCCGCGTATTGTTCCCGAGGCTCAGCCCATTGCGCGCGTTACCTACGAGGAGTTGCGCGAGCTTTCGTACATGGGCGCGAGCGTCCTGCACGAGGAGGCCGTGTTCCCCGTGCGCGAGGCGGGTATTCCGCTGGTCATCAAGAACACCAATGCGCCGCAGGACCCCGGCACCATCATTAGCGAGACGGCTGATGAGGGCGAGGCAGAGCCCATCATTACCGGCGTGACCGGCAAGCGCGGCTTTGTCGCCATCAACGTGGCTCGCGACCGCACCAAGCCTCGTGTCGGCTTTATGCGCCGCGCGCTTTCGGTCTTCGAGCGCTATGACGTTTCCGTCGAGCATATGCCCACCGGCGTCGACCGCTTTGGCGCCGTGGTACAGGAGCAGGATGTGCACGATTCGCTGTACTCACTCGTGGGCGACATTCAGCAGGAGGTCGAGCCGCTCGAGATCGAGGTTGTCGAGGGCCTGGCGCTCATCGCGACTGTCGGCCGTAACCTGCGCGGCCGCGCTGGTATTTCCGGCCACCTGTTTGGCATGCTAGGCCAGGCCGGCGTGAGCGTGCGCATGATTTCGCAGAGCTGCGACGAGATCAACATCATCATCGGCGTCGAGGAGAAGGACTTCGACCTGGCGATTCAGACCATCTACCGTGCCTTCTCCGACGAGAACGGCATTGTGAAGGTCTCCGACCTGGAGGCTCCTGCGCCGGTCGATCCCGCCCTGGCCGCGCTCAAAAAGTAGCGACGGCTCGGTAAATTTTTTGGCATGTCTCATAAATCTACGGCATGGCGTTTCGTTTCGGTTTCGTTTCGACGGGGCGGGTTTCGTGTCCGCCCCGTTCTTGTATACACTGGCAACAATAATCGGCCTGCTCGGCGTGCGGGCAAAAGCCACAACCTTTAAAGGGGGAAGCATGAAACAGTACACGGTTGCTATTTTGGGCGCGACGGGAGCCGTGGGCACCCAGATGCTCGAGTGCCTCAACGAGCAGGAGTTTCCGGTTGGCAAGCTCAAGCTGCTGGCGAGCGCACGCTCCGCGGGCAAAACCGTCGAGTTCCGCGGCGAGCAAATCGTGATCGAAGAGGCTTGCTCCGAGGCCTTTGAGGGCTGCGACATTGTGCTTGGCGCCGCTGGCGACGACATCGCGAAGGAGCTGCTGCCCGAGGCCGTCAAGCGCGGCGCCGTCGTGGTCGACAACAGCCATGCCTTCCGCATGGATCCCGAGGTGCCGCTGGTCGTGCCCGAGATCAACGCCGATGACATCAAGTGGCATCACGGCCTTATCGCTAACCCCAACTGCGCAACTATCATCGGCCTGGTTCCTACCTGGCCGCTGCACCAGCTTGCCGGCGTGAAGCGTATGATCGTTTCTACGTATCAGGCAGCTTCGGGTGCCGGTGCCCCCGGTATGGCCGAGCTCGAAGCACAGCTTGCCGCCCTGGGCCGTGGCGAGGAGATTCCCGAGCCGCGCGCCTTTGCCGCTCAGCTGGCGAGCAACCTGATTCCGCAGATCGGTGGCGTCAAGGAGGAGGGCTTTACTTCCGAGGAAATGAAGCTGCAAAACGAGGGCCGCAAGATCATGCACCTGCCCGAGCTGCGTGTGAACTGCACCTGCGTGCGCGTGCCGGTGCTGCGCTCGCATTCCGAGAGCATTACGCTCGAGTTTGAGCGCGACATTACGGTCGAGGAAGCCCGTGCTGCGCTGGCTGCCGCTCCGGGCGTGAAGCTGGTTGACGACATGAGCGCCGAGGATGCGCACGACCGCTTCCCCATGCCGATGGATACGTCCGACCAGGACCTGATTTGGGTCGGTCGCGTGCGCCGCGACATCTCGAACCCCGAGGCTGCGCGTGGCATCACCTTCTGGTGCTGCGGCGACCAAATTCGTAAGGGCGCGGCAACCAACGCCGTCCAGATTGCCAAGTTGCTCTGCGAGTAGTGTGACCTGTCCGGCGGGGGCCGGGCTTAGCTTTCAGAACGTCCTCGACCATGTGTGGCGCCTTGTCCTGCTCCTTCGGAGCCGCGGACAAGGCGCCACACTGGTCTGCGGAGTGTTCTGAAAGCTAAGCCCGGCCCCCGCCTGCGGTGACGCTGTTGCGAGCGGCCTGCGATGGGGTCGTTGTTGGTTGGGGCCGCTGGGCTGATGTGGGGGCGCGTGGCCGTTGTGGGCCCTGGTTCCGGCGGCGGCCTCGGCGCTTCGCGCCTGCCGCCTTGGGGACTGCGGAGCACGGCCGGCAGCTGCGGCGCGTTCGCGCCTGCTGCCTGAGGTGACTTTGGGGTTGGGGCGAATCGGGGTCTAATACTTTTCCCGAGAAGTGAACGACCTTATTCGGACCCCCGAAGCATTGGCATATTTTGACCGCTATTTCCTGCGGTTTTGTTGTGCGAATCCTGCGGTTTTGCGGTCTAAAGGTGTGGATGCTCCGGGGCTTCGTTTTTACTCGTTCACTTCTCGGGAAAAGTATTAGAGCTCAGCTGGTAGGGGCACTGCTTTGGCGTCGAAGCCCCGCGTCTTCTTCGCTTGATTGGGGAAAGCGCCCTCGCTTAAGCAATTGCGAGTCCGCCCAGACGTATCTGCGGGGTTGTCTGCACAATTCGCGGTATTATGTTGCGGAGTTTTGAAAGGAGCCGCTGGTGGTCACGACGACGTTTGCTTCGCCTTTGGGCGAAATCCTGCTTGCCGCTGATGGCCGCGGTTTGACAGGGCTTTGGTTTGAGGGGCAGGAGCATTTTGGCTCTACGCTGCTCAAAGAAGATGCGGAGCACGTTGAAGGTGTCGATGCGGTTTCCGGTGCTGGTGGTATGTCGTCGGTGAGTCCGGCTCATGGTGCGGCTTCTTCGGTGCTTGAGCGTTCCTGGGCTTGGCTGAATGCTTATTTTGCAGGGCAGGAGCCTCGGTATACGCCGCCGTTGCATATGATCGGTACGGCGTTTCAGCGTGAAGTTTGGTATGAACTGCTTTCTATTCCGCGTGGCGAGGTCGCCACGTATGGCGAGATTGCGGCTCGTGTCGCCGCCCACCATCGGGTGCCGGGGAACGAGAATCCCGTTGTGTCTCCTCGTGCGGTAGGGGCTGCGGTCGCTCGCAACCCTATTTCGATTATCGTGCCGTGCCATCGCGTGGTGGCGGCCGACGGATCGCTCAACGGATATGCCGGTGGCCTCGACCGCAAGGAGCGGCTGCTGCGGCTTGAGGGCGCGTACGAGGATTAGCGCTCGAACACTTTGCGTAAACTAGGACGCCGCAAAAGGACGAGTCGCTGTTCCTTCGCGCCCGGCATGCGTCAAAGCGCTCGGCATCTGCGCCTTAAGTTTGGCTAAGCCATATCCTGCATATTTAAAAACGCGCAGGTTGAGCAGCTAAGGCTGCGCTAAGGCAGCTTTTGGTGCGCTATCATCGGCAGTATCGAAACCTGTAGAGCCGTGCGCCAAAGGAACAACTATGAAACTGATGCTTGCCGAGGACGAACCCGGCCTTTCCCGCGCCCTTACCGCGATTCTTCAACATAGCGACTACGAGGTCGACACCGCCCTCGACGGTCTGACGGCGCTCGAACATCTGCTCGCCAACGACTATGACGCCGCGATCCTAGACATCATGATGCCCGGCATGGATGGCATCGAGGTGCTCAAGCGCACGCGTGAGGCTGGCAAACGCCTGCCTATCATCATGCTCACGGCTAAAAGCGAGGTGTCCGATAAGGTCGAGGGCCTGGATGCCGGTGCCAACGATTACCTGACCAAGCCGTTTGCCGCCAAGGAACTACTCGCGCGCATTCGTGCCATGACGCGTGCCGCGACGGCAATTGACGCCACGACGCTCATCGTGGGCAACGTGTGCCTCGACACGGCATCGTGCATGCTTGTGGGCCCCTTGGGCGAGGAACACCTGGCTAATCGTGAGTTTCAGCTTATGGAGCTCTTTATGCGCAACGCCGGCACGCGTATGCCCACCGAACGTCTGATGCTCGAGGTATGGGGTGAGGATGCGCCCGAGGGTGCCAACGTGGTGTGGGTCTACATCTCGTACCTGCGCAAAAAGCTGACAGCTCTGGGTGCCAACGTGGCTATCCGCGCGTCGCGCAATCAGGGATATTCTCTTGAGGTTGTCGAGGAAGGCGAGCGGGCGTGAGCGTGTGCACGTGGTGGAATCGCATGATGGCGAGGTTTGGTGTGGGTGCGAGTGCGGGTGACTCGGACCGCACCGATGCCGCCAGCGCGATTGGCCGTCGCCTGCGCCGCAAATTCGTTCTGGTTGCCATGGGTGCCGTGACTATCGTTCTCACGCTCATCATCGCCGGCATCAACATCGTTAACTACTCGCATGTCTGCAAGATGGCCGACGCTCGCCTGGACTATATCCTGGCGGGCAAAGACGGTATCGATTGGGGAGACGACCCTCAGACTGATCTCGGCCAGGATGCGGTTGCCGGTAAGGTCGCTACCGGTAACCGGGCGGCTGTTCGCGTCAGGCACTTCGAGGGAATGACGGCGGAGTCTCCCTTCGACACGCGCTACTTTACGGTGACGATTGACGCCGGACAGGTTGCCAATGTCAATACGGCCCGCATTGCCGCGGTGGGTGCCAAGCGCGCTGCCAGTATTGCCGCAAAGCTGCATTCCAAGGGTTGGGCCTCGGGTTTTTCCGGCAATTATCGCTATACGACTGACGTTCAAGACGATGAGACCACCTATGTGTTCGTGGACTGCTCGCGCGAGCTTGCAAGCTTTCATTCGTTTTTGAGCGCGAGCGTGGCAATCAGCTGCATTGGCTGGCTGGCGGTGTTGGCAATTGTGGCGGGTGCCTCGGGTGCGGTGATTCGGCCGATGGTCGAGAGCTACAGCAAGCAAAAGCGCTTTATTACCGATGCAAGCCACGAGATCAAGACGCCGCTAGCTGTGATCGACGCCGCTAACGAGGTGCAGGAAATTGAGAGCGGCGAGAGCGAGTGGACGCAGAGCATTCACGAACAGGTTGCACGGTTGACGGCGCTCACGGAGCGTCTGGTATTTTTAGCTCGCATGGACGAGGGCTCGGCGGGCTTTACCATGACATCGATCGATCTTTCGGAGGCAGTGGACAAGGCGGCGGCGCCGTTTGAGTCGGTAGCGGTTTCGCGTGGCAAGCGTCTGTCGACGTCGATTGCGAGCGGCGTGCTGGCTCATGCCGATGCCGCAGCGGTAGCGCAGGTGGTTGAGCTGCTGCTGGACAACGCCACGCGCTATGCAAGCGAGGGCAGTGTGATTGAGTTGAGTCTGTGTGCCGTTTCGCGCGGTCAGGGGAAGGGCGCCGCCGAGCTTGTCGTATCGAATGCTGTGGACGAGCTGCCCGAAGGCGACCTGGACCGATTGTTCGACCGGTTTTATCGCGTGGACGTGTCGCGCAGCTTCAAGACAGGCGGCTCAGGCGTGGGCCTTTCCGTGGTGCGTGCCATCGCCGAGGCTCATGGCGGGAGTGTTTCTGTCTGCGGCCGCGGCAACCAGATTACCTTCACCGTTCGCCTCTAAAACCTGCCAAAAAGGGACAGGTTTATTTTGGCAGGTTTTATCTGGGGAAACGCCGGCAGGGAAGGCTGTGGGCGGAGGCTGTGTTCCGGTTTGATGTCTCGGAATGGGACGTACTTTCCCCTGGAGGCTCGTTCCGGAAACCGTATCCCAGTCCCGGCTTAGCGGAAACTGCGTCCCGGAATTTCGCCTCAGAACGGGATGCAGTTTCCGGATGTGTTCCTCAGCGGAAAGGCCGTCCCGGTTTGACGCCCTAGAATGGGATACGCTTTCCGGATGGCACCATCTGCGGAAACCCTGTCCCAGAATTCCAACTCAAAACGGGCTACGCTTTCCGGATGAAGCCTCTTGTGGAAAGCGCATCTCAGTTTGGCAACGAAATGTGGAATTGCCTTTCCACGCGTTTGAGCCTGAGCGTCGGGACAGCGGCAGGGTGGCCTTCTACGCTTGCTCTTGCAGGGTGTAGATCGACTTATCCATGTTGAATAGGTAGGCTACGACGCAGACGATGAAGAACATCGGCAAAGCCGGCGGCCATGCCGATAAGCAAAAACGTGTTGCCGGGGTCTTGGAAAGGTAGACGTCGGCCGATCCAATGTGAGATGGTTGCACCGATCTGCACGGCCACGCCCTCGCGTCCCGCACTGCCGTCAAAGAGGGGTGTCACGTAACAGCAGAAGTCATCAGCAACAAGGCGGTTTAGGGCAACGGGATAGCTTGGCTGGCGCACCCGATGGAGACATTCATTCCGCAGCGGCATCATAGCGGCGGACGCAGTTTGGGTCAAATGGTTGCCTTGGGCAGTCCTGATGTCTGCCCGCACCCTCGTTTTCCCATATAAAACCTACCAAAATAAACCTGTCCCTTTTTGGTAGGTGGGAAATGGGTAATACTAAAAAGGCGTTATCCGACCAGATGGGAATTAATCGATGGCTTATATCGAATTCAAAGACGTCATCAAGGCGTACGGCGAGGGCGACGCCCGCATTCACGCGCTCGACGGCGCGAGTTTTACGGTCGAGCGCGGCGAGCTCGCCATTATCCTGGGCGCCTCGGGTGCCGGCAAGACCACGGCGCTCAACATCCTGGGCGGTATGGACACGGTAACCTCCGGCACCGTAACGGTGGACGGGCGCGACGTGAGCTCCGCCAACGAGGCGCAGCTCGTGGAATACCGCCGCGCCGACGTCGGCTTTGTCTTCCAGTTCTACAATCTGGTCCCCAACCTGACGGCGCTCGAAAACGTTGAGCTTGCGGCGCAGATTTGCCCCGATTCGCTCGATGCCGAGCAAACGCTTCGTCAGGTTGGCCTGGGCGACCGCCTTGCTAACTTTCCGGCGCAGCTTTCGGGTGGCGAGCAGCAGCGTGTGTCCATCGCCCGCGCGTTGGCCAAGAATCCCAAGCTGCTTCTGTGCGACGAGCCCACGGGCGCGCTTGACTACAAAACTGGCAAGCAGATCTTGCAGCTGCTACAGGACACGTGTCGCAAGCAGGGCATTACGGTCATCATCATCACGCACAACTCCGCGCTCGCGCCCATGGCCGATCGCCTGATCCGCTTTAAGAGTGGTCGCGTGGAGAGCGAGACGGTTCAGCAAAATCCCGTGCCTATCGAGACAATCGAGTGGTAGCGCCCATGAATCAGGACCGCCAAAACAGCCTACGCCGCGACGCGCAGAACACGGAGCGCGAGCAGGATTTTACGACCTACCGTACTGCCCAAAGCTCAAACGATATGGTGCCGGCGGTGTTTCGCCGTGGCATCTACCGCACAATCCGAGGCAGTCTTAAGCGCTTCTTGTCCATCGTGGTCATCACCGCGCTCGGCGTGAGTGTGATGTGCGGCCTCAAGGCGGGTTGCGAGGATCTGTGCGATTCGGTCGACGCCTACTTTGACCAGCAGAATGTTTATGACATCAACGTGCAGTCGACCTATGGTCTTACGCGCGACGATCTTGCTGCGATCCAAGAGGTCGATGGCGTCGAGACGGCCGAGGGCATCTATACCGAGACTGCCTATACCGCCGTTGGTACCACGCGCGAGCGCGTAGTCGTGCAGAGCCTTTCCAAAGAGAATATCGATCAACCGGTGCTGGTGAGCGGCGATTTGCCCGAGAGCGCCGGCGAGGTCGCGGTGACTTCGAAATTCCTGAAGGCTTCGGGCAAAAAGCTCGGCGATACGGTGAGTTTTGCCGCCAATGATGCGAGCTCGTCGAACCAAAGCGCCAAGGACCAGTTTGCTGCGGGCGATTACACCATTACGGCCGAGGTCCTCGACCCCACTGATGTGAGTTCCGATTCGACCGTCAACGCCTTCCGTGCCGCTTCGGCTGCCGACTACAAGTTCTATGTGAGCGAGGACGCCGCGACGTCTTCGTCCTATTCTGCAATCCACGTGGTCGTTGAGGGGGCCAAGGACCTTAACTCCTATTCCGATACCTATACGGCAAGGATTAACGAGGTCAAAGGCAATATCGAGAAGATCCGCGAGGAGCGTGAGAAGGCGCGCGCTCAGGAGCTGACGGTCGACACGCCGGCAAGCTTGGATGCGGCCGAGCGCCAGGCGAATATGCTCTTTGGGATCGAGCAGGATAACATCAACCGCATGGCAGAGGGCAGCGAGGAGCGCGTACAAGCGCAGGCCGACCTGGACCAGCGTCGCGCCGCCGCCGACCAACAGTTTGCCGATGCCCGCGCCGAGCTTTCCGATCTAGGCGAATGCACGTGGTACATCCAGGACCGCGGCAATATCGCAAGCTACTCGAGCGTGGAGAGCGATAGCTCGTCAATTGAGGCCATCGCCACGGTGTTCCCGTTCATCTTCTTTATCGTCGCCGTGCTCATCAGTCTCACCACCGCCACGCGTATGGTCGAGGAGGAGCGCACGCTCATCGGCCTGTATAAGGCACTCGGTTATTCGCGCGGGCGCATCCTGTCCAAATACGTGGACTACGCGCTGTGGGCTTGTCTGATCGGCGGCGTGCTCGGCAATATCATCGGCTTTGTGGGGCTACCGCTCTTTCTGTTTACGGTGTTCGATGACATGTACACGCTGCCTCAGATGCAGCTTTCGTACGACATCGTGTCGTCGCTCGTGTCGGTGGCGCTGTTTGCCGTGGGCGTGGTGGGCGCTACGATTATCGCCTGCCGCCACGAGATGGCCGAGACCCCTGCCTCGCTCATGCGCCCCAAGGCTCCGCGCGCCGGTTCACGCATTTTGCTTGAGCGCATCGGCTTTATTTGGCGCCGCATGGGCTTCTTGAACAAGGTGGCAGCACGCAACCTGTTCCGCTACAAAAAGCGCGCCTTTATGACCATCTTCGGTATCGCTGGCTGCACGGCGCTCGTGATCTGCGGTATGGGCATTCGCGACACGTCGGTGGCGCTTTCGCCCAAACAGTACGGGCATATCACGCGCTATGACTTGCTGGCGGTCGCCAATCCTGACGATTTTTCGCAGACGTGTGCGGCATTGGATGGGCGCAGCACGGCCAATGATTCCAACGTGACGGTGACCTCGACCCTGCCGATTATGACCGACAACGTCACCTTTACGTTTGGCGGCAAGAGCGAGACTGTGCAGCTCATCGTGATTCCCGACGACCGCACGGGCGACTTGGGCGATTACGTGCGCCTGGAGGATGAGTCCAAAGAACCGCTGTCTTTGCGTGACGGAGACGTGTATCTGAGCAAAAGTTCACAGCTGGTGCTGGGGATTCAGCCGGGCGATACGGCTCACGTCCAGGATTCGTCGCTCAACGTCGCCAAGGTCAAAGTCAGCGACATTTCGCTTAACTATCTGGGCAACACGCTCTATATGACGCAGAGCACCTATGAGCGCGCGTTCGACCGAAGCGCGCGTCTTAACGGCATCTTTGCGCTGCTCAAGGGTTCGTCGGCCGACCAGATTGCGTTTAGCAAGAATCTTAAGAGTGACGGCTGGCTTTCGATTTCGAGCACGGCCGAGCATTGGGAAAACTATGAGGCGAACTTCACTATCATCAATTCCGTCGTGGTGCTCGTGACCTTTATGGCGGCGTGCCTGTCGTTTGTGGTGGTGTTTACGCTGTCCAACACGAATATCTCCGAGCGCGAGCGCGAGCTGGCGACCATCAAGGTGCTGGGCTTCCGCCGTGGCGAGGTGCACCACTACGTCAACAAGGAGACGTTGATCCTCACGGCGATTGGCGCCGCGCTGGGCGTGCCGCTGGGCGGCTTGCTGGCCGAGAGCTTCACGTACATCCTGCAGATGCCGTCGCTGTACTTTGATGTTGAGGTCGAGCCACTGAGCTACGTGCTCGCCGTGGTGCTTTCCTTTGGCTTTACGTTTATCGTCAACCTCGCCACTAATCGTACCCTCAACAAGATCGACATGGTCGGCGCCCTCAAGAGCGCCGAGTAACCTGCCAAAAAGGGACAGGTTTATTTTGGCAGGTTTTATCTGGGCAAACGCCGGACACCTACGGGCGACCCGGCGTTTGTTGCTTTGCTATCTTCTGCTCGCAGGCGCGGATGAGAGGCTTTCTTCAGCCTTCGAGACTGAGCTTGAATGGGTCGTATGCCACAAAACGGGCCTATCTACTACGTTTAATTGGATATCCTCAACTATGTCGGGAAAACGAAAAATAAAACCGCAGGTAGAAGGCCTGTCGATTTTCGAAAAAGGCGGTCATGGTTGGTCCCATTGAGTTAAACGTAGTAGATAGCCCCTTTTCGTGGCGGACCATCAAGCGAACGCCGACGCTTGTGCTGTAGCCGCTCCGATCATTCGTAAGTTGCGGTGGAATAGTTCCTAAACTCGACTACTCAAGGCTAAAACCGGAACTATATCACCGCAACTTAGGAGGGATGGGCGGGGGAGTACTAGTTGGGTGCTGCTGTCGGGCTGGGATGGTTTAGGCTCGCTTGCGATGCTTCCATTGTTTGCGGCACCAGCGCATAAGCGCCTTTATGACGGGAATCGTGATGAGGATGGCCCATGCGGGATGGGGCTGCCCCAGGCAAAGCCACATACAGAGAAACCATGCAATGGCGGCTGCTGGATAAACGCCGTCAATCAGCTTGGACAGGCGGCGTCGATCGATAAAGTCGCCAAGCGCGTAGTAGATGGGAATCAAAAAGACGAGGAAGAGCCCCATGGACCACGCGCCGTAGATAATGCCGAGCACCAGATAGGCGAAGGCGACGAGTGCGGGAAAGGGGAACTTGTTCCAAGCGCGTCCAATCTTGGTGCGGAAATGCTTGCCATGATGGTCGAGCTTGTCGCGTGCTTCCTTCCAGCTGGAAAACGTCTCGTCGTCGATGGTGACGGTGCCGTCGTCATTGGTATGCACGCTATGTCCATCGTTCTCAAGCGTATCGATATGCAATCCGCCTGGCCCCACATGGACCTCTTCACCCTTGCGCTCGTTAGCCACATGGATGCCATTCCAGCCAACATGAACCTCTTCGCCTTTGTTGGGATCAATAACGTGGATGCCGCGCGCGAGGGAAATATCGACAAGTGGCTTATCGCTGTAACCAGCGTGCTCAGTAGAAGCCTCAGCTTCTTCAGCCTCATCTGAAGCTTTGGTGCCGGCGTCGCTGTCCTGTGCCTCATCATCAGCCTGCGAGTCGTCAGTGCTATCCACCGCCTCCCCATACAACAGCTCATCCAGCGACACGCCATACAGCGCGGCGAGCGCAATAAGGTTATCGGTATCGGGCGAGGATTCGCTGCGCTCCCATTTACTGACAGCCTGACGACTCACACCTAGCTGGGCGGCAAGCGCCTCCTGAGAAAGCCTGGCAGCCTTGCGGCGATCAACGAGCCGCTGCGCCATCGCAAGATCCATGGCAGTTCCTTTCATGTGGTGACCGTAATCGAATGAGCCGAGTATGCCGAGAACAACCGGTAGCGACCACCATTTCTAGTTAGAATCTGCCCCAACCCTACCGCAACTACCGGTAGCAACCCCTAACGACCAGCTATTTCAGGACAAATGTCAGTGCAA
Organism: uncultured Collinsella sp.; assembly: GCA_902465105.1. Taxonomy (GTDB): domain Bacteria; phylum Actinomycetota; class Coriobacteriia; order Coriobacteriales; family Coriobacteriaceae; genus Collinsella. The sequence continues at coordinate 4,316 of CABQLM010000044.1, read as the reverse complement.
GTAGCAGCCAAGAGCCCCTACTCAGTAAGTTGCGGTGGAATAGTTCCTAGATTCAGCCATTTGCGGGCTAAGCAGGAACTATTCCACCGCAACTTACTATCAGACCAGGCACCCGCAGCAAGAAGACGAATAGCCTCGGCGAGTATGTAAGTGCAGGGCCCTCCGACCCCGCCCGACGATTTCGATTGGCGACCTTTGACGGAGTCAAGGGAGGAGCCAAATCGAAATACGTCGGGCGGGGTCGGAGGGCCCGATGGGATGAATTTCAGCCGAGGCTATTCGTCGCCGAAGCTGATGCCCAACGCCTTGGCCTCGCGCACCAGATCGCTCTGGGGGTCGACATACTTGAGCTTGCCGGCGACATCCTCGAGCGGCATGTGGCACATCTTGCCGTCGCGCAGGGCAATCATGTAGCCAAACTCGCCGCGCAGGCATCCCAGTGCTGCCTCGACGCCGCACTGGGTCGCAAAGATGCGGTCCTGGGCGTCGGGCTGGCCGCCGCGCTGCGTGTGGCCGGGGATGGCGACGCGGGTCTCGCGACCGGTCTTGGCCTCGATCTCCTTGGCGATGTCGTAGACGATCGACGGGCTTGTGCGCTCGGCGAGCTTCTTCTTGTACTCCTTCTTGGACAGCGCCGCGTCCTCCTTGGAGATAGCGCCCTCGGCGACGGCCACGATGGTAAAGCGGCTGCCGGTCTCCATGCGATGCTCGATGGTCTTGATGACGTTATCCATGTCGTAGGGGATCTCGGGAATCAGGATGACATCCGCGCCGCCCGCGACGCCGGCGTACAGCGGAATCCAGCCAACCTTGTGGCCCATGATCTCGATAACGAACACGCGGCCGTGACTCGAGGCGGTGGTGTGGATGTCGTCGATGCACTTGGTGGCGACGTCGATGGCGCTCGTAAAGCCAAACGTCAGCTCGGTGCCCCAGGTGTCGTTATCGATGGTCTTAGGCAGGGCGATAACGTTGAGGCCCTCTTCGCGCAGACGGTTGGCGGTCTTGGTGGAGCCGTTGCCGCCCAGCATAAACAGGCAGTCGAGCTGCAGCTTATGATAGGTGTGGACCATTGCCGGCACCTTTTCGACGCCGTCGGCCTCGGGAATGTCCAGGCGCTTGAACGGCGTGCGGCTCGTGCCCAGGATGGTACCGCCACGGGTAAGGATGCCGCTAAAATCGGCGGGCGTCATGACGCGGAACCGGCTGTAGATAAGGCCCTGGTAGCCGTCCTCAAAACCATAGATCTCAATAGGCTCTTCGCTATTGGTCATAAGCGTTTTGACAATGCCGCGCATGGTGGCGTTGAGCGCCTGACAGTCGCCGCCACTGGTAAGAAGACCGATCCTAAGCATGATGAATCCTTCCGGGCAAGTTATAACATGCGCATAAGTTTACCCCCGCACACTGTTGATGCGGGGGTAAAACGTGTTAGCTCAAGCGTATAGAAATGTAAACAACGTCAGGCGAGCGTAAGGTCGACGGGCCTGGCTCCTTACAGCGCGAAGGCATCGACGTCGCCCCAGTGGCGGCGCAGCGTAATAGCGGCGGCGGGTTCGGTATTGTCAAAGACGACCGACCATTGCGTATTGCTGGTGATGTCTTCCGGATTGGGCTCTTGCGCTGCGGCGCGCAGGGCCTTCCAAGCGACTGTCTCGTCTTGGGCACCGACATGGGCGTCAAGGACATCGGCGATCGCGACGGCGCGCTCTTTGCCATGGCCCAGCTCGCCATTCTTTTGGTTGGGCAGTACTTCGTCGCCATAGCAGGCGTAGAAGTTCGTAACCTGGCGTGCAGGAGTCGCTTTGAAAGCGCGGTCTGGATCGTGTGGATCCCACTCTACTACGCGCGCGTCACTGGCGGCGTCGTTGATAAAGAAGTGGTAATCGCGTCCTGCCATGGCGTGCATGTCGTAGGCGGAAAGCAGGTCGACAGCTTCTTGCGTGGTGGCGGCACGGTCGAGCACCAGACGGATGGCGAGCGAGGTATTGATGACGGGGCGTTGCGTGTCCTGGTCACAGGGCTTGGAATCCAGGGTGAGTACGGCAATGGACACGCCGCATTCGTTAACACCGTCGAGCTGGGCAAACGGGCCCATGAGTGCGGCGGCGCGTCTGCCGACGGAGCCAAGCGGAGTGTTATCGCCCAGGTTGTTAAGGGCGGCAAACCCGATGGAGGCATAGCCGCCGCGTGGGTGATTGCGCACCAGCAGCGCCGAGGTGTCGTCCTTAAAGTCGTAATTGCGACCGGTGCGCACGCGGCCTTCGGCATCTACGGCGACAAAAGCGCTGCAGGCAAACTGGGGCGCCTGGACATGTGCCGGCACACCGGGCAGCACCTGCGCCACCACGGCATCGATGTAGGCTTGGTCGTCGCGCACGCCAGCGGCGATGATGCGATCAAGATCGTAGTCGTAGGCGATGTCGATTGCGTACAGATCATAGCCATCCGCGTAGCCGGACAGGCGTTTGAGCGACGCGGCGGACTTGATTTGCTTGTGGTAAATGATACCGGTGGCAGCGGCAAGGCCGACGGCGACTCCCGCGACACCGCAGGCGATGGCAATGCTACGTGGCTTCATGACGGCTCCTCTCGTCCTGTTAGCGCAATTGTCGCAAAAGGAACGCGGGCATGATGGCTCAACTTGGTGAGCGGCGCGGGATTAAACATGGAATGAAGAGCGCGGCGCTGGCGTGGCGGGGTATGCTGGAAGGGACTATCAACCCAGCGAAAGGGGAGAGCATGACGGATCAGGAAACGCCCGAGCGCGCGCACGTGACGGCCGACGATATCGAGGCCGCCAACGACCTCATTGACTTTATCGAGGCATGCCCCAGCATGTTCCATACGGCGGCGACCATTATGGCCGAACTCGACGAGGCGGGCTTTACCTACCTGCCCGAGAACGCGGCGTGGGATATCGAGCCGGGCGGACGTTATTACACGCAGCGCAACACCTCGAGCGTTGTTGCCTTTAAGGTGGGCGAGGACCTGGCCGCGACGTGGGGCGAGGATGGCGTTGCCGGCGACTATCATTTTCAGCTCACGGCGTCGCACAGCGATTCGCCGACGTTTAAGGTCAAGGCCGTGCCCGAGCTCGACGGCGCAGGCGAGACGCTGTGCCTGAATACCGAGGCCTACGGCGGCATGATTGACTACACCTGGTTCGATCGCCCGCTGGCGCTCGCGGGCCGCGTGCTGGTGCGCGAGGGCGACCGTATTGAGAGCCGCCTGCTTGCCACCGAGCGCGAGGTCGCTATTATCACGAGCCTTGCCATCCATATGAACCGCGGCGTCAACGAGGGCTTTGCGCCCAACCGCGCCGTCGACCTGTGCCCGCTCATCAGCGCCGGCGAGCTTAAGCAGGGTGACTTCGATGCTCTGATTGCCGAAGAGCTGGATGTTGAGCCCGAGCAGATTCTGGGCCGCGACCTGTTCTTGGTCAACCACCAGGATGCGCGTATTTGGGGCTGGGCTGACGAGTTTATCTCGACGCCCAAGCTTGACGACCTGGCCTGCGCCTACACCTCGCTGCAGGCATTTTTGGGTGCCGAGAACGCGCACGACGTTTCGGTCTTCTGCTGCTTTGATAACGAGGAGGTTGGCTCCGAGACCAAGCAGGGCGCTATGTCGACGTTCTTGGCCGACGCGCTGCGCCGCATCAACGGATCGCTGGGCTTTGACGACGAGTCGTACCATCGCGCACTTGCCGCCTCGATGCTTGTGAGCTGCGACAACGCGCATGCCGTGCACCCCAACCACGCCGAGAAGTGCGATGCGCGCAACCAGGTTGTGCTCAACGGCGGCATCGTCATCAAGGAGGCCGCCAACCAGCACTACTGCACCGATGCCTTTAGCCGCGCGGTGTTCCAGGCCATCTGCGATGACGCCGACGTACCCACACAGGCCTTTGCCAACAAGAGCGATATGGCCGGCGGTTCTACCCTGGGCAACCTGTCGAACATGCAGGCGAGCATGCATGCCGTAGACGTGGGCCTGCCGCAACTTGCCATGCACTCGAGCTACGAGACCGGCGGCGTGCGCGACGTGATGTACGCCATCCGCGCCCTCACCGCCTTCTACGAGCGCAACCTAACCATCAACGGAGCCGAAAGCGTGGAGCTCTAAAACCTACCAAAAGAGGACAGGTTTACTTTGGCAGGTTTTATCTGGGCAAATGCCAGTGGCATTGCAAGCCGATAGGACCCTAAAACGCCGCAGGTTGAACAAAAGTCAGCGAGAGCCCGTCTGGGCGAGCAAGGTGCCTTGAAAGAGGAGGGCATTGGCCTTCTGGCCATGCCCGACGATTGAAAGGC
>CABQLM010000043.1 GCA_902465105.1 uncultured Collinsella sp. | reverse complement strand
GCGATGGGCAGACCCACCACGTTGTAAAAGTCGCCCGAAATATCGTGCACAAGCATGCGGCCGCCTGTGCCCTGGATGCCGTAGGCTCCGGCCTTGTCCATGGGTTCGCCGGAGGCAACATAGTGCTCGATCTGCTCTTCGGTAAGCTCATAGAACGTCACGTCGGTCACATCGACAAACGACAGGCTCTCGGCGGCATGCGGAGCTGTGGCGTCGCCGGCTTTAACGATGCACACGCCGGTCGCCACCTGGTGCGTGCGACCCGAAAGCTCGCGGAGCATGGTGCGCGCCTCGTCCTCGTTTGCAGGCTTACCCAAAATCTTGCCATCGAAGGTGACGATGGTATCGGCCGCGACGGTCAGCTCATTGGATTCGGCATGCTTGGCCGCGACGGCAGCGGCTTTGGCACGTGCCAAGCGCTCGACGAGCGTAAGCGGAGCTTCGCCATCAAAAGGCGTTTCATCGATATCTGCGGGAATTACGCGAATGTTATAGCCTGCCTCGCGCATCAGCTCAATGCGGCGCGGCGATTGCGAAGCCAAAATCATAGCTGGATGCCCTCGGCGACCTTCTCGACGGCTTTGTCGCCGGCGAGCGTGCGCAGCAGCTCCAGGGCAAAGGGGAGCGACTGTGCCATGCCGCTGGCAGTGATGATATTGCCGTCTTGCGTGACCTTCTCGCCGGTGTAAGCGCCCTCGGGGAAGCTCTTCTCAAATCCGGGGAAGCATGTGGCGCGGCGTCCCTCGAGTAGACCAAGCTCGCCCAGGATAAACGGGGCAGCGCAGATGGCGGCAACGTGCTTGGTCGCGGCGAACTCGCAGACCACATCGCAGACACGCTGGTCGGCGCGCAGGTTGGTGGCACCGGGCAGACCGCCGGGCAGCACGACGCAGTCATACTCATCAAAGTTAATCTCGTCAAAGAGTGCGTCGCAGGTTACGGGAATCTGCAGTGAGCTTACGACCTCGCGCGTGGGCATGATCGAGACGAGCGTGGCGCGCACACCGCCGCGACGCATGACATCGACCATGGTCAGGCATTCAATCGTTTCAAAGCCATCGGCGGCAAGAACGGCAACGCTGGGCATAAGGGTTCCTTTCATAGGGCGGCATACAATTAGCCGTCTTATACCCCGAAGACCCCCTTTTGCCACGTCCAATTTTCCAATGTTTAAAAAGAAGCGGGGATTAAAAATCATCATGAAGCGAGTGATTTTAAACCTCCGCTCCAGAAAAATCATTGGGCGAAGGTCATGGGCGATTGGATTAGTTGCGCTTGAGGTGGACGACGGTTTCGCAGTGGAAGGTTTGCGGGAATAGGTCGACCGGCGTGATCTTGACGGGGGAGAAGGTGCCCTCCTCGACAAAGCGCTTGAGGTCGCGGGCCAAAGTTGCCGGGTCGCAGCTCACGTAGGCGACGTCGCGGGCGCTCGTGCTCGCGATGAGGTCGATCGCCTCGGGCGCCAAGCCCGCGCGCGGCGGGTCGACCACCAAGACGTCGGCGTCCTGATCGGGGAACTCGCGCACCGCGTCGCCGCCGATGACGTCGACGTTATCGAGCTTGTTGATCTCCAGGTTGCGACGCAGGTCGCGCACGGCCGGGCCGTAGGCCTCGACGGCGGCGACGTAATCGCAGCGGCGGGCGAGCGGCAGGGTAAAGGTGCCGGCGCCGCAGTACAGATCCACGGCAAGCTCGTCTTCCTGCGGATCGAGTGCGTCCATAACGAGCTCGATCAAAATCTCGGCACCCTTGGTGTTGACTTGGAAGAACGACGGAGCAGACAGGCGCATCTGGCCCTCGGCGATGTTCTCAGTCCACGAGCCCTCGCCGGCGAGCATCTCGACTTTGGAGACGCGGCGGGCTTTCTTTTCGCCCTTGCTCATTACGCGCACGATACTCGTGGGATGAGCGGCGTCTGCCAGAACGCGGGAGACCTGCGAGCGCGGGAAGGAGCCCGTGGGCGTCCAGAGTGCGACCTCGAGCGCCTTGGTGCGGCGCGATGCGCGAATGCCCACGCGCTCAAGGCCCAGGTCGTGGCTGCCACTCAGATAGTTGAGCGCGCCGACGACCGATTTGAGCGCCTTGGGAAAACGCTTATCGAACAGCGGACACGCATCGACGGTCACAATCCTGCTGGGGTCGACACCGTGCATGCCAAGACGAACACGACCGTTGACGACGGTGGGCTCCAGCTCGATCTTGTTGCGGTAGCCCCAGTCGTCCTTGGTATGGCGGATGGGCTGCACCAGCTCATCGACCTGCTCAGGAGCGAACTTGCCAATGCGCTCGAGTGTAGAACGCAGGTTTTGCTCTTTGGCGGCGAGCTGCGTGGTGCGTGAGAGATTGCCCCACGAACAACCGCCGCAGATGCCCACGAAGGGACAGGGAGGCTGAATGCGATCGGGGCTTGGCTCCAGAATCTCGGTGGTGCGGGCGCGCATGAACGACTTGCCGTCCTGTACGACCTCGGCCTCGACGGTGTCGCCTGCCACGGCGCCCTGCACAAAGACGGCCTTGCCGTTGTCGGCGTGCGCCAGTCCGTCGGCGCCGTAGGTCATCGATTCTATGGTGAGCTTCATATTCCTGCCTGTCATTCGCGGTTTTGTCCGCAACCATGGTAGCAGGGAAAAGCGCCCCGTATCTGGGGCATTCCTCAAATACGGGGCGCTTCTACAAACGTCTATTTCGTCTTGCCGGTAATGAGTGTCTTAAGGCCTAGGCCGATCAGACCCAGTCCCATGCGCACGCGACCGGGGCGATGGCGCTCGATGGCCTTGGTCTTGCCAGCGGGCTTCCCGCGGCGGGCACTCTTCTCGGGTGCGGGCTTGGTGACCTGCGGCTCGGGCTGAGGTGCAGGTGCAGGCTCGGGCTCAATGACGGTCGCCTGAACCTTCTGAACCTCGGGCGCGGCCGGCTGCTGTTTGGGCTCAGGTTGGGATGCGAGCGCGGGTTCTGCCTTGGCAACTGCTTCCGGCTCGGCAGTGGGCTCGACAACTGCCTCGCGCTCAACCTCGGCTTGAATAACTTCTTCGGCCACGCGTTCCTTCTCCTGTGCGCGCTGCTGCGCGGCGGCCTCGGCGTTGCGATAGGCACGCTCCAGCAGAGCTTCCTGCGAGTTGAAGGGCTTCTCGCCCTCTTTGCGCTCCACCGGAACCCAGGTGCCGTCACTCGTCAGGCTGCGTGCCTTCACGTTGTCGCGCAACTGCATGCCCATGTACTCGTGCACCAGGGCGCGGCAGGTGGGGTCGAGCACGGGGAAGGCGATCTCCACGCGGTGCTCGGTGTTGCGCGTCATCATGTCTGCCGAGCTCAGGTAGATCATGTCCGAGTCCACGCCAAAGGCATAGACGCGCGCATGCTCCAAAAAGCGTCCGACGATGGAGCGCACGTGCACGTTCTCGGTCTTGCCCGGAACACCGGGCTTGAGGCACGAGATGCCGCGGATGATCATGTCCACGCGCACACCGGCGCACGATGCCTCGGCGATCTTGTCGATGACCTCGCGGTCGGTGAGCGAGTTGAGCTTAAAGAACACACGGGCGGGCTCGCCGACAAGGGCGCGCTGAATCTCGCGGTCCAGGCCGCGCATGATGAGCGGCTTGAGGCCCACGGGCGCCACGCCCAGGAAGCGGTAGTCACCGCGCAGGTTGCCCAGCGACAGGTTGCGGAAGAACAGGTTGGCGTCCTCGCCGATGCCGGGATGCGCGGTCATGAGCATAAAGTCGCTGTAGAGCTTGGCCGTCTTCTCGTTAAAGTTGCCGGTGCCCAAAAGCGTCAGACGGGTAAGCGCCATGCCCTCGCGATAGGTGAGCTGGCAGATCTTGGAGTGGCACTTAAAGCCCTCGGAGCCGTAGATAACGGTGCAGCCGGCCTCTTCAAGGCGCTCGGCCCATTCGATGTTGTTCTGCTCGTCAAAGCGGGCGCGCAGCTCCATGAGTACCGTGACCTCTTTGCCGTTTTCGGCAGCATCGATGAGCGACTCACATAGGCGGCTTTGTTTGGCCACGCGGTAGAGCGTGATGCGCAGCGAGATGCACTCGGGGTCGTAGGCTGCTTCGTGCACCAGGTCCAAGAACGGGTTCATGGCCTCGTAAGGGTAAAAGAGCAGCTTGTCGTGCTGCAGCACCTGCTCGCGGATGGAGCGGGTCATATCGATGGTGGGGTTGGGCTGCGGCTTAAACGGCGTAAAGAGCAGCTCGTTGCGCAGGTGCTCGGGAATCTTGCCCTCAATGCCAAAGACGTAGCCCAGGTTGAGCGGGATATCGCAGGTAAAAACCGAGCGGCGCGAAAGCTCGAGCGCTTTGCGGATGGTCTTGAGCGTTGGCTTTTCGAGTGAGCCCGATACGGCGAGTACCACCGGCTGCAGGCGCAGGCGCTTTTTGAGGATGCGCTTCATGTGCTGGCGGTAATCCTCTTCCTCCTCGACGCCCTCGCCGTCCGGGTCGATATCGGCATTGCGAGTGACGCGGATCAGCGCGCGATCCAGCGGCTTATAGGAGCCAAAGCAGCTATCCAGGCAGGCGAGAATGACGTCCTCGAGCAGAATGTAGGAGTAGGTGCCGGTGGGCGAGGGAATCTCGACCACGCGGTTCATCGAGGCGGGAATCTCGATAAGGCCCAGCAGGCTCTCCTCGTCGGTGACGCCGTCTAGGCCGCAAGCCAGATAGAGCGCACCGTTGCGCAGGTTGGGGAAGGGGTGGCGCGGGTCGATGACCAACGGCGAGATGACCGGCGATACGTAGGCCTGGAAGTAGCGGGTTACAAAGGTATGTTCCTCGGGCGTAAGCGAATCGATGCGGGCGCGGTGAACGCCCAGAGTGTCGAGCTTGCCCTCGATGCTCTTAAAGATCGACTCCCAGCGGGTAAGGAGCCCGGGCAGCTCTGCCATGACGGCATCGACCTGTTCGGAGGCGGTCATATTGCTCTTGTTATCGACAGGCTGTTTTTTGAGTTCTGCCAGGTCGGACAGGCCGCCCACGCGAACCATAAGGAATTCGTCGAGGTTGGACTCGAAGATCGAGACGAATTTAAGGCGCTCGAACAGCGGCACGGATTCATCGAAGGCCTCGTCGAGCACACGGTTGTCAAAACGCAGCCAGCTGAGCTCTCGATTTTGCGTGTACGAGAAGTCGCGCGGCGGCTTGCGCAGCTTAGCGGCCTTTTGCTTCTTTTCGATTTTGCTCGGCATATGCATCTGTCCGTTCAGTCCCTACGGGGGACGGTAGCCTAACACTATTTCCTATTGTCTCAATTTAGTCGACCTATGGCGCGGACGTATCGCGCGAACGGTATCTTTACCTACTTATTACGCTGACGATCCGAAGCACTGACGTCCGGTGCTTTGAGCAAGCGATCTATATCCTCACTCAACTGGTGAGAATGTATGAATAAGAATGATAGCAAGCTGAATATAATCGAATGTAGGTCGAATCGAGGGCAAGCGTCATTTATATGCAGAAAACCGTTTTCGCTATGCAATTTTGAATCATGGATAACTTTGAATGTTCAATCTTGATTTCCTAGAAAAATAACGTTTACCTAGGAAAATCTGCTTTACGAAACTGAAGTGCATCATGGGAAATCATATGCGATATACCGTTCATCGTACTTTGCTGACCGTTCGGGGGCGAGGTGGCATTACGAATGGAATTTGGATATAACTAGAGCTGTCAGCAAGCAGCGTCCCGTATGGAGGGGCGCTGATACATTCGGCCAGTAAGGCCCGAAAGAAAGGTAGGAGGCCATGACGAAAGGTCTGCACGTGCCTTCCGAGATCGGCAAGCTCAGGAAGGTCTGCCTGCACCGTCCCGGCGACGAGCTCCTCAACCTGCCGCCCGACGAGCTCGAGCGACTCCTGTTCGACGACGTCCCGTTCCTGGAGGTCGCACAGCAGGAGCACGACACCTTCGCCCAGATCCTGAGGGACCAGGGCGTCGAGGTCCTCTATCTGGAGAACCTCGTCGCGGAGGTGTTCGACCAGGTCCCCGGCGCCCGCGCCGAGTTCACCGACCAGTACATCGCCGAGGCAGGCATCCGCGGCCAGCGCATGCCGCAGATCGTCCGCGAGAAGCTGGACTCCATCGAGGACAACCTCGAGTTCGTCAAGAAGACCATGGCCGGCATGACCAAGGCCGAGATCGACATGCCCCTCGCGGCGTCCACGACCCTCGACTCCCTGGTCAACTCCGAGTCCGAGTCCGACCTGATCATCGACCCGATGCCCAACCTCTACTTCACCCGCGACCCGTTCGCGGTCGTCGGCGAGGGCGTCAACCTCAACCGCATGTACTCGGTCACCCGCAACCGCGAGACCCTGTACGGCAAGTACGTCTTCAAGTACCACCCCGACTACAAGGACGTCTCCCTGTACTTCCGCCGCGACTGCCAGTTCCACACCGAGGGCGGCGACGTGCTGAACATCAACGAGAAGACCCTCGCCGTCGGCATCTCCCAGCGCACCCAGGCCGCCGCGATCGACGTCATGGCCCAGAACATCTTCTGGAACTCCGACTCCAAGGTCGAGCGCATCCTGGCCTTCGACATCCCGGTCTCGCGCGCCTTCATGCACCTCGACACGGTCTTCACCCAGATCGACGTCGATAAGTTCACGATCCACCCCGCCATCATGGGCACCCTGCGCGTCTACGAGCTGACCGCCGGCAAGAACCCGGGCGACGTGAACATCCGCCTGATCGAGGACACCCTCGAGCACGTCCTGGAGGACGCCACCGGCGTCGACCAGGTCAAGCTGATCCCCTGCGGCGGCGGCGACCCGATCGCGGCCTCCCGCGAGCAGTGGAACGACGGCTCCAACACCCTGTGCGTCGAGCCCGGCAAGATCTGCGTCTACGCCCGCAACACCGTCACCAACGACGTGCTGTACAAGGAGGGCCTGGACCTTCTCGTCGTGCCCTCCGCCGAGCTCTCCCGCGGCCGCGGCGGCCCGCGCTGCATGAGCATGCCCTTCTGGCGCGAGGACCTCTAAGGTTTTCGAAGACCCGTACAGGTCTTAATACAAACATCTAGTTGTCATTAGATGTCTCCCAATGGGGCGGTGCGGGTATTCGCACCGCCCCAATCTTGTATGTGGAACGTCACCACGATTGGATGACTGCTTTTGTAAGGAGCCAAGCCATGGATATCAAGACAATCGGCGTTGAGGAGTGGCTCAACGTTTGGGAGAAGAGCGCCACGTGGGATATCGCTCAGTCGACGATTTCGTCGCTTACCATGGGCGAGCTGCGCGCGCTCGACGAGCAGGACGGCGCCACGTTCTATGAACGCCTGGACCGCGAGAAGATGAACTACGGCTGGATCGAGGGTTCGCCGGAGTTTAAGGCCGAGGTAGCCAAGCTGTATCGTCGCGAGGTCAATCCCGATCACATTCTGCAGACCAATGGCTGCACGGGTGCCAATCTCAACGCCATCATGGCCGTGGTCGAGCCCGGCGATCACGTGATTGCCGAGTGGCCTACCTATGCGCCGCTCTACGAGATTCCGCGCACGCTGGGCGCCGAGGTCGAGTACTGGGAGCTTCGCGAGGAGCTCGGCTGGAAGCCCGATATCGAGGAGCTCAAGCGTCTGGTTCGCCCCACCACCAGGCTCATCTGCATCAACAACGCATCGAACCCCATCGGTACGGTGCTTGATGCCGATACGCTCGGCCAGATTGCCGAGATCGCCCGCTCGGTGGGCGCCTATGTGCTGTGCGATGAGGTGTACCTGCCGCTCGAGAATACCGAGGACTTTTTGTCGATGGCCGACGTGTACGAGAAGGCCATCGTTACCAACTCGGTGTCCAAGACCTATTCGACGCCTGCGGCCCGCGTGGGCTGGGTTTTGGCAGACGAAGAAGTGTCCGACCGCGTCCGCACCTATCGCGACTACACCATGATTTGCGGCGGCGTGTTCAATGATGCCCTGGCGACCTACGTGCTCGAGCACAAGGGCAAGATTCTCGAGCGCAACCGCAAGATCGTGTTTGGCAACCGCGATATCGCGCAGGCTTGGATCGACACGCAGCACCGTGTCTCCTGGACGGCACCGCAGGGTGTGTCCACCTCGTTTATCCAGCTGGACATTCCCGAGGGCGACGAGGAGTTCTGCAAGCGCCTGCTGGCTGAGAGGGGAGTGCTGTTGGTTCCCGGTGGCCGCTTTGAGCTTCCCTGCGGCGCGCGCCTGGGTTACTGTGCGAGCGAGGACGTTCTTCGCGAGGGCTTAAGGCTTTTGGGCGAGGCCCTGGCGGAGTTCGATCGCTAGGATCCCGGCTCCCTTCGAAGGCCGTATTCAAATTGGCTGACGATAATCGAAAACGGACCTGTTTCCCTAGGGGATCAGGTCCGTTTTTCTATACCGAGAAGTCAAGTTGTTACAAATGAGGCAGTACGGCATGCCGATATCCGCTGGGCCTTATACTGAGCTTCCGGTGAACGGTACCAAGCATCTGGTAAACGGTAACTTGTAATCAGAAAATGAATAGGACAAACTTTTTTCTGAATAAAAATGAAAATGGTTGAGACGCGGTATGAATCGCTAATTCTATTCATAGCTTTATTAGAAATATGCAATTTGAGGGTGGTTTAATAAAGTTAAGTTCCATTTGCTATTTGGATTGAAAACGCATTTAAGCACGTAAATAAACTTTATTAAATCAAAGTGTACCATGCGTGAAGTATATGTGTATGCCGTTCACCCCCTATAAAAAACCGTTCGGGGGCAAGGTGGAAGTATGGGCTGATTTTGGATATAAATATGTCGTCAGCAATAACGCCTCACACGGAGGGGCGCTAACGAATCGGCCCTGACAGGGGCCCGAAAGAAAGGTAGGAGGCCATGACGAAAGGTCTGCACGTGCCTTCCGAGATCGGCAAGCTCAGGAAGGTCTGCCTGCACCGTCCCGGCGACGAGCTCCTCAACCTGCCGCCCGACGAGCTCGAGCGACTCCTGTTCGACGACGTCCCGTTCCTGGAGGTCGCACAGCAGGAGCACGACACCTTCGCCCAGATCCTGAGGGACCAGGGCGTCGAGGTCCTCTATCTGGAGAACCTCGTCGCGGAGGTGTTCGACCAGGTCCCCGGCGCCCGCGCCGAGTTCACCGACCAGTACATCGCCGAGGCAGGCATCCGCGGCCAGCGCATGCCGCAGATCGTCCGCGAGAAGCTGGACTCCATCGAGGACAACCTCGAGTTCGTCAAGAAGACCATGGCCGGCATGACCAAGGCCGAGATCGACATGCCCCTCGCGGCGTCCACGACCCTCGACTCCCTGGTCAACTCCGAGTCCGAGTCCGACCTGATCATCGACCCGATGCCCAACCTCTACTTCACCCGCGACCCGTTCGCGGTCGTCGGCGAGGGCGTCAACCTCAACCGCATGTACTCGGTCACCCGCAACCGCGAGACCCTGTACGGCAAGTACGTCTTCAAGTACCACCCCGACTACAAGGACGTCTCCCTGTACTTCCGCCGCGACTGCCAGTTCCACACCGAGGGCGGCGACGTGCTGAACATCAACGAGAAGACCCTCGCCGTCGGCATCTCCCAGCGCACCCAGGCCGCCGCGATCGACGTCATGGCCCAGAACATCTTCTGGAACTCCGACTCCAAGGTCGAGCGCATCCTGGCCTTCGACATCCCGGTCTCGCGCGCCTTCATGCACCTCGACACGGTCTTCACCCAGATCGACGTCGATAAGTTCACGATCCACCCCGCCATCATGGGCACCCTGCGCGTCTACGAGCTGACCGCCGGCAAGAACCCGGGCGACGTGAACATCCGCCTGATCGAGGACACCCTCGAGCACGTCCTGGAGGACGCCACCGGCGTCGACCAGGTCAAGCTGATCCCCTGCGGCGGCGGCGACCCGATCGCGGCCTCCCGCGAGCAGTGGAACGACGGCTCCAACACCCTGTGCGTCGAGCCCGGCAAGATCTGCGTCTACGCCCGCAACACCGTCACCAACGACGTGCTGTACAAGGAGGGCCTGGACCTTCTCGTCGTGCCCTCCGCCGAGCTCTCCCGCGGCCGCGGCGGCCCGCGCTGCATGAGCATGCCCTTCTGGCGCGAGGACCTCTAAGTCTTTTGGTTTCCGGTGCGGTCTCCCTACAACCGCACCGGTTTCGCCCGTCAAACGGGCGCCATTTCATAAGTAATTTAAGGAATTCATTTCTTCGAAAGGAAACGAACCATGGGTGTTAACCTCTCCGGCCGTAGCTTCCTCAAGCTCCTCGACCTTACCACCGAGGAGATTGAGTACCTGCTCAAGCTCTCCAAGAACTTCAAGGATATGAAGCGCGCTGGCGTTCCTCACCGCTATCTCGAGGGCAAGAACATCGTTCTGCTCTTCCAGAAGACCTCCACTCGTACCCGCTGCGCCTTCGAGGTCGGCGGCATGGATCTGGGCATGGGCGTTACCTACCTCGATCCGGGTTCGTCGCAGATGGGCAAGAAGGAGTCCATTGAGGACACCGCTCGCGTTCTCGGCCGCATGTATGACGGCATCGAGTTCCGTGGCTTTGCCCAGGACGACGTCGAGGAGCTCGCCGCTAAGTCCGGCGTGCCCGTGTGGAACGGCCTGACCACCGAGTGGCACCCCACCCAGATGCTCGCCGACATCCTGACCGTCCAGGAGAACTTCAACTACGACATCAAGGGTAAGACCCTCGTCTTCATGGGCGACTGCAAGAACAACGTCGCTCGCTCCCTCATGGTTGTCTGCTCCAAGCTCGGCATGAACTTCGTGGCTTGCGGCCCCGAGGAGTGCATGCCCGCTGACGACGTCATCGAGGCCTGCAAGCCCATCGCCGAGGCCAACGGCTGCACCATCAAGCTGACTACCGACGTCAAGGACGGCGTCGCCGGTGCCGACGTTATCTACACCGACGTGTGGGTCTCCATGGGCGAGCCCGACGAGGTCTGGGCCGAGCGTATCGCTCAGCTCACCCCGTACCGCGTCACCTCCGAGGTCATGGCTATGGCCAACCCGGGCGCCATCTTCCTGCACTGCCTGCCCAGCTTCCACGACACCAACACCACCATTGGCGCCGAGAAGTGCGAGCAGTTCGGCATCACCGAGCAGGAGGTCACCGACGAGGTCTTCGAGAGCCCCGCTTCCAAGGTCTTCGACGAGGCCGAGAACCGCATGCACACCATTAAGGCTGTCATGTACGCCACGCTCAAGTAAGAGCATCTAGCATCTCGCTCGGGGTGTATTGCTGCACACCCCGAGCGGTTTTATCTGGTAATAATCTCGCACCAAGCGGCACGCACGGCACGGAAGAGCCGCTTCGGGCGAGATCAGTAAATGATTTATGAAGGGGGGATGAGAACTATGACTGAGACCGCTAAGAAAAAGCGCGGTATGCCTTCATCGTTCACCATTCTTCTTGCTCTGCTGGCAATTGTTGCAGTGATTACCGTTATCGTCTCCGGTACGTCCGGCGGCGCGGTTACTGCCGCCCGTCTGAGCGATTTCTGCACCGCCCCGATTAAGGGCTTCGCTGACGCTCTGCCCGTCTGTCTCTTCGTTATGATCCTGGGCGGCTTCCTCGGCATGATGACCGAGACCGGCGCCCTGGACAACGGCATCGCCGTTCTGGTGCAGAAGCTTAAGGGCAACGAGATCATGCTCATTCCCGTGCTGATGCTCATCTTCTCCCTCGGTGGTACCACCTATGGTATGTGCGAGGAGACCGTTCCCTTCTACGCCCTGCTCGCCGCTACTATGATGGCTGCTGGCTTCGACCCCATGGTCGGCGCTGCTACCGTCCTGCTCGGCGCTGGCTGCGGCTGCCTCGGCTCCACGGTTAACCCGTTCGCCGTCGGCGCTGCCGTCGATGCTCTGACCGGCGTTGACATTGCCGTGAATCAGTCCATCATCATCGGCCTCGGTGCCGTCCTGTGGATTGTTACCACCGTCATGTCCATCGTCTTCGTGATGAGCTACGCCAAGAAGGTCAAGGCCGACAAGGGCTCCACCATCCTGTCGATGCAGGAGCTTAAGGACGCCGAAGAGGCTCACGGCAAGGCTGCTTCTGAGGTTCACAATGAGGTCAAGCTTACCGGTCGTCAGAAGGGCGTTCTGATCGCCTTTGCCTTCACCTTCGTCGTCATGATCGTCGGCTTCATTCCGCTGGCCGACCTCAACGAGGGCGTCGCCAACTTCTTTGACGCTGGCGCTGTCTACGATGCCGACGGTAACGCCGTCGTTCAGGGCTGGTCTGCCCTGATCACCGGCCTGCCCATTGGCCAGTGGTACTTCGACGAGGCTTCCACCTGGTTCTTCCTCATGGCTGTCCTGATCGGCATCATCGGTGGCCTGTCCGAGAAGCAGATCGTCAACACCTTCATCACCGGCGCTGCCGACATGATGTCCGTTGTCCTCGTCATCGCTCTCGCCCGTGGTATCTCCGTTCTCATGGCTAACACCGGCCTCGACGTCTACGTCCTCGATGCTGCCGCCAATGCTCTGGCTGGCCTGTCCGGCGTGATTTTTGCTCCCATGAGCTTCCTGGTTTACTTCGGCCTGTCCTTCCTGATCCCCTCGACCTCTGGTATGGCTACCGTCTCCATGCCCATCATGGGACCGCTGGCTGTTAAGCTCGGCTTCTCGCCCGAGGTCATGGTCATGATCTTCTCCGCCGCCATCGGTGTCGTGAACCTGTTCACCCCGACCTCCGGCGCCATCATGGGCGGTCTCGCCCTGGCCAAGATCGAGTGGACGACCTGGCTCAAGTTTGCCCTTAAGCTCATCGTCGCTCTCTCCGTCGTCTGCGCCATCATCCTGACCGTCGCCTGCGTGTTGATCTAAGTACCCAACGGGTACCCCACGGAAACCTTGACGATCCTGTAGAGGATCACCTGGTCATCGTCTGTCCGGTGGGGTCAACCCACCGGTAGACTCCTACCTTTAGCCCCCTCCCGTTCCGTGCGCGGGAGGGGGCGCTCTCATGTTGCGCGGTTCTACGAACCGCGCAACCAGTCGACGCTGCGCGCCGCCCAGGACGACAATTTGTCATTCAAAAGGCAAGGCATGACCAAAAGGTCTATGCCTTGCCTTTTTCATGCCAACTTGTACGTCCTGGACGTTGCTCGCTGACTTATGCTCAATCTGCGACGTTTCTGTTGTTGGTGCAAAGGGATCAGGTTACTTTGCGCCAAAAGGGGAAGTTGCGGTGGAATAGTTCCTGTTTGGCCGTCTTGAGGGGTTAAACGGGAACTATTTCACCGCAACTTATCGATGGCGTGTTTGGTTGGTGCCCGTTGATTGCTTGGGCGTTGGGAAGGGCCTGCTCCGTTATAATCGCCTAGGACATTAAATGGAAACGGGACGGGAGCCATATATGCGCCAGGGTTTCGACAACGCGAAGTATATCGAGCTGCAGGCCGCTCATATTAAGGAGCGCATCTCGCAGTTTGGCGGCAAGCTCTATTTGGAGTTTGGCGGCAAGCTGTTTGACGACTATCACGCGAGTCGCGTGCTGCCGGGTTTTGAACCGGACAGCAAGTTTCGTATGCTCAAGAGCATTGCCGATGACGTGGAGGTCATCATCGCGATCAACGCGAACCACATCGAGAAGAATAAGGCCCGTGGCGACCTGGGCATTACCTATGACGAGGACGTCTTGCGCCTGGTCGATCTGTTCCGCGGCAATGGTTTTGCTGTCGCGGCCGTGGTCATCACCCAGTATGCCGGCCAGCCCGCCGCTGACGTCTTCCGTAATCGCCTGAACGCGCTCGGCATTCCCGCCAAGCTGCACTATCCCATCGAGGGCTATCCCCACGACGTCGATCTGATCGTGTCTGACGACGGCTACGGCAAGAACGAGTTTGTCGAGACCACCCGTCCGCTCGTCGTGGTTACCGCGCCGGGTCCCGGCTCGGGTAAGCTCGCCACCTGCCTGTCTCAGCTCTATCACGAGCACAAACACGGCACCGCCGCCGGCTACGCCAAGTTCGAGACCTTCCCGGTCTGGAACCTTCCCCTCACGCATCCGGTCAACATCGCCTACGAGGCGGCCACGGCGGACCTCGACGACGCCAACATCATCGACTCTTTCCACTTGGAGGCCTATAACAAGACTACGGTCAACTACAACCGTGATGTCGAAGCCTTCCCGGTGGTCCACGCCTTGATGGAGAAAATCCTGGGCGAGAGTCCCTACCGGAGCCCCACGGACATGGGAGTCAACATGGTCGGCTTTGCCATTACCGATGATGATGCATGCCGCGATGCCTCCAAGATGGAGATCGTCCGCCGCTACTTTGCCGCGGTCGAAAGCGTGCGCCGCACCGGCGTGGGTGACGAGCAAGTCGACCGCCTCAAGCTCATTATGAAGAAAGCCGGCATCGATAAGAACTACTCGCCGGCGCGCTCGGCCGCCCTTACCAGGGAGCAGCTGACGGGTGGTCCCGTGGGCGCCATGGTTATGCCCGATGGCTCCGTGGTGACCGGTAAGACCTCTACGCGCCTGGGCGCCGCAAGTTCGCTCATCATGAATGCGCTTAAGCATGTTTCGGGCGTCGACCTTGAGCTCGAGGTCATCAGCGACGAGGCGATCGAGCCCATCAGCAAGCTCAAGACGCACTTCCTGGGTAGCAAGAACCCGCGCCTACACACCGACGAGACGCTTATGGCGCTCTCTATTACCTCAGCTACAAGTGAAACCGCCGCCCGCGTTTTGGCTGGTCTCGAGCAACTTCGGGGCTGTGATGCCTTCTTCAGTGTGATTATTTCGCCAACGGACGAAACTGTGCTGCGCAAGCTGGGTATTAACGTGTGCTGTGAGCCAAAATTTGAACGTCGTGGCTTTTTCCATCGCTAGGACCTGTTTATCGGTAATTTTTGGACCGCGTCGAGCATTTGCTCGACGCGGTCTTTTTGTCGGCGCCGGCTCTATTTCCGTCAAAAATCAGTGCTCTTACCTGCATAGAAGTATTTCGAGGGGTATACAATTGTCTTCATAGGAGCGCTTTTTTCGATGATATTGCGTAAAAGGCGTTTTGGCCATCGAGAGGTGTGACGGTCGCGCACGGCGTATTTGATGCTCGTGCTCGGTTTGAGGAGGCTGTCATGGCGGGCAAAGGTCGTGCGAGTGTTAACGATATGAAGCGTGTCGAGGTGCTGGTGCTTATGGAGATAGCTCGGCAATCCGAAGGCGATGGGGAGCTGTACGGCTTTTCACGTAAAGCGCTCGCCGGGTGCGTGGGGGTGTCTCCGTATCGCGCGCGTGCCGCACTCGAACGCCTGGATACTGAAGGACTCATTGAGGTCGTTTCGCGTTATAGCGAGGATGGTGGACGGCTTGCAAATGGCATTTGCCTAACCGAGCGCGGACAATGGTATCTAAAAGGCCTACGCGCGGGAATGCTCGTTCAAGATATGCTTATAGCCGATGCATCCGACCGTTAACTGACATTTACATTATTCTAACGACGCCGTCCGGTTATCTGGATGGCGTTTTGTTTCCAGTTGGAGAATTGCTTGGCCAAAATGGGAAAAGACGAGCCATTTGAAGCTGAAGTATTACAATGGAGACCCGTAAGATGTGTATGGACAACTTCTACGGGAAGCGCAGGTAACTCAATATGACCAAGCATGTGTTCGTAACCGGTGGCGTGGTTTCTTCTCTGGGCAAGGGCATTACCGCGGCCTCGCTGGGCCGTTTGCTCAAGTCGCGCGGCTACAAGGTAACGATGCAAAAGGCCGACCCGTATCTGAACGTCGACCCCGGCACCATGAGCCCGTTCCAGCATGGTGAGGTCTTTGTGACCGAGGACGGCTACGAGTCCGATCTGGACTTGGGCCACTACGAGCGCTTTATTGACGAGAACCTGACCCGCGATTCTAACTTTACGACGGGCGCCATTTACAAGAGCCTGATTGCCCGCGAGCGTCGCGGTGACTTTTTGGGCGGCACCGTCCAGGTGATTCCGCACGTCACCAATGCCATTAAGGATAAGTTCCGCCGCATTGAGGAGCAGACTGGCTCCGACGTTGTCATTACCGAGCTGGGCGGTACGATCGGCGATATCGAGTCGCAGCCGTT
Organism: uncultured Collinsella sp.; assembly: GCA_902465105.1. Lineage (GTDB taxonomy): Bacteria > Actinomycetota > Coriobacteriia > Coriobacteriales > Coriobacteriaceae > Collinsella. Next base: position 2,243 of record CABQLM010000043.1, on the reverse strand, counting down.
CGTCGAGGCTATCCGTCAATATCGCAAGGAGGCGGGCCCCGAGAACGTCTGCTACATCCACGTATCGCTCGTTCCCTATATCGCCGCCGCTCATGAGGTTAAGACCAAGCCGACGCAGCACTCCGTTAAGGAGCTCCGCAGCTTTGGCATCCAGCCCGACATTATTGTGCTGCGCTCCGACCACCATATTGACGACGCTATTCGCGGCAAGATCGCAAGTTTCTGCGACGTCGACACCGACTGCGTCTTTACCAACGAGGACTGCGCGAGCATCTACGACGTGCCGCAGCTGCTCGCCGAACAGGACTTTGACCTGCGTATTTGCGAGCGCCTGGGCTTGGACCCGCGTGAGCGCGACATGAGCGAGTGGAACGAGTTCCTGCGCAAACAGAATCATGCCAACTGCCACGCCGACAAGGTCAAGATTGCCGTTGTGGGCAAGTACACCCAGCTCCCCGATGCCTACTTGTCGGTTATCGAGGCCCTGCATCATGCGGGTGTCTTCTATGATCGTCATATGGACGTGCAGCTTGTCGACGGCGAGAGCCTCGACGAACAGAACGTCTCCGAGGTTCTGGGCGACGCGTCGGGCATTTTGGTGCCCGGTGGCTTTGGCAAGCGTGCTTTGGAGGGCAAGATCCTCGCGGCCGAGTTTGCCCGCGAGCATAAGATTCCATATCTGGGCATTTGCCTGGGTATGCAGGTTGCCGTGTGCGAGTTTGCGCGTAATGTGGTCGGCCTTGCCGGTGCCAGTTCCTCGGAGTTCGATCCTGACGGTCCGTTTAGCGTAATTGACCTGATGAGCTCGCAGGAGGACGTGACCGAGAAGGGCGGCACCATGCGCCTGGGCGCCTATCCGTGTAAGCTCGGTGCCGATACCCTTGCGCGCGAGGCATATGGCGAGGAGCTTGTTTATGAGCGTCACCGTCATCGCTTTGAGTTCAACAACGCCTTCCGCGATCAGCTCGAGGATGCCGGGCTGGTCATCTCGGGCCTTTCGCCCGATGAGCGCCTGGTCGAGATGGTCGAGCTGCCGCGCGATGTGCACCCGTGGTATGTGGCAACTCAGGCTCATCCCGAGTTCAAGAGCCGTCCGACCAAGCCGCAGCCGCTGTTCCGTGAGTTCGTACGCGCTTCTATTGGTCAGCACGAGGGCGTCGATCGCCTGCAGGTGACGCCCATGAACCTCGCGACGGACTAAGGGTGCCGGCGAATAGGAAACATATCGAAGAAGCTCCTTCGTCGCTCAACGTGGCGGCGGAGGAGTATCTTGATTACCTCGCGGTTGAGCGGGGCTTGGCGCGCAACACGATTGCCGCCTATCGCCGAGACTTGACGACCTACTGCGCCTATCTGGAGCGGACGGGCATTGCATCCTTTGAGGACGTGGGCCGCCGGGTCATCGAGGACTTTATCGCCGATCGGCGCGAAGGGGGCTATTCCGACGCCTCGGTGGAGCGCTCGCTCGCCGCCGTGAAAGGATTGCATGCCTTTCTGGTGCGCGATGGGGCCGTGGCCCAAAATCCCACGGCGGCGTTGCGTTTGCCAAAAAAGGCCGAGCGCCTGCCTGAGTATCTTTCGGTGGAGGATGTTTCGGCGCTGCTCGACCAGGATTTTCCGGATGGCGAGATGGGCCTACGCGATCGCGCCATCTTGGAAGTGCTGTATGGGTGCGGCTTGCGCGTGAGCGAGCTGGTGGGGCTCGATGTGGGTGATATCCATACCGACGACGGCTTTGTGCTGGTTCGCGGCAAGGGCTCTAAGGAGCGCCTGACCCCGTTGGTGGGAAGTGCGGCGCGTGCTCTGACACACTATATCGGTAACGGACGCCAGCTTCTGGCGGCTCATGCCCGTGGGGCCGAGACGTCGGCGGTCTTTTTAAATAAGAACGGTGGTCGCTTGTCGCGTCAGGGCGTTCACGTCATATGCGAACGCTATGGGCGTCAGGTGGGACTGGTGGGACTCCATCCCCACATGTTGCGCCACTCCTTTGCCACCCACATGCTCGCGGGCGGCGCGGACCTTCGCGTGCTGCAGGAGATTTTGGGGCACGCCGATATATCGACCACGCAGGTCTATACGCATGTCGACCGTACGCAGCTGACCGAGGTTTACCTGGCGGCGCACCCGCTGGCACATCGTTAATACACTGCTGACCTTCAATTATCGTTATTTGAGAGCGGGCCTCCGATTGTCGGGACGTGCTGTTGTGCACGTTATGGCAATCGGGGGCCCGCCCCACT
>CABQLM010000042.1 GCA_902465105.1 uncultured Collinsella sp. | reverse complement strand
CCATGCGTCAGGCGGAGACCCTCAAAAAAGAGGCTCTGCTCGAGGCTAAGGAAGAAATTATCAAGAACAAGCAGGCCGCCGAGGCCGAGGACAAACAGCGTAAGAACGAGATTCGTACGCTCGAGAATCGTGTGATGCAGCGTGAGGAGTCACTCGATCGCCGCAACGACGCCCTCGACAAGCGCGAGCATCAGCTTTCCAGTCAGGCTGGTCAGGTCGAGAAACGATCTCGAGAGCTTGAGGAGCTTTGCGCCAAGCAGACCTCCGAGCTTGAGCGTATTGCCGATCTCACCCGCGAGGACGCTCACAAGGAGCTGCTCGACAAGGTCCGCGGCGAGGTTACCCACGAGGCGGCCACCATCATCCGTGAGTCCGAGCAGCAGGTCCGCGCCGAGTGCCACAAGACCGCCCAGGAGATTCTGTCCCTGGCGATTCAGCGCTGTGCCGCAGATCATACCGCCGAGGTCACTGTTACTTCCGTCCATATTCCCTCCGATGACCTTAAGGGCCGCATCATCGGTCGCGAGGGTCGTAACATCCGCACCTTCGAGCAGGTGTCCGGCGTCAACCTCGTAATTGACGACACCCCCGAGACCGTCGTGCTTTCGAGCTTCGACCCGGTCCGTCGCGAGACCGCCCGCGTGGCGCTCGAGAACCTCATTGCGGACGGCCGCATTCACCCCGCCCGCATCGAGGAGATGTATCACAAGGCCGCTGACTTGGTTCAGCAGCGTGTGCGTGAGGCCGGCGAGCAGGCTGCTTTCGATACCGGTATCCACGACCTGCATCCCGAGATCGTCAAGACCCTGGGCGCTCTGCGCTACCGCACCTCGTTTGGCCAGAACGTGCTGCAGCATTCGCTTGAGGTCTCCGACCTGTGCGGCGTTATGGCTTCTGAGCTCGGTCTGGATGTTGTAACCGCCAAGCGCGCCGGTCTTCTGCATGACCTGGGCAAGGCCATCGACCACGACGTTGAGGGCCCGCATGCTGTGATTGGCGCCGAGCTTGCCCGTCGTTATGGCGAGAAGCCCGTTATCGTCCACGCGATCGAGGCCCATCATGCCGATGTCGACCCCAACACGGTACTCGACGTCCTGGTTCAGGCTGCCGATGCCGTTTCCGCTTCTCGTCCCGGTGCCCGCCGCGAGTCGGCCGAGAACTACATCAAGCGCCTTGAGAAACTTGAGGAGATCGCCAATTCTCACGACGGCGTTGAGCGCACCTATGCCATGCAGGCCGGTCGCGAGGTTCATGTTATGGTTCAGCCGGACAAGATCTCCGATGCTCAGTCCACGGTGCTTGCGCACGATATCGCCCATCAGATCGAGGAAGAGATGGAGTATCCCGGTCAGGTGCGCGTTGTTGTGATTCGCGAGAGCCGTGCCGTCGATATCGCTAAATAGCATGAACGACGCGAACGGGCTCATCTCATTTATCGCGTCGATGTCGGGGGAGGGCAACCTCCGCGTCGAGGAAAACCTTGGCGAGGGGTATGTCCGCCTCCGCGTTTCGGAGGCCGAGCGCCGTCAAGCCAAGCATGACATTCAGCATGTAGAGGACATTGTCATCGAGATGCTGCGTAATGCTCGCGATGCTGGAGCCGATAAGGTCTATTTTGCCACGACCAAGGAGGAGGGTGTTCGCACTCTCCTCTTCCTGGATAACGGTTCGGGTGTGCCGCAGGATATGCAGGAGCGTATCTTCGATGCCCGTGTCACCTCCAAGCTCGAGAGCATGAAAATGGACCGTTGGGGTGTTCACGGTCGTGGCATGGCGCTGTTCTCTATCAAGCAGAACACGGATGAGGCACGCGTTGTTACATCGGGCGTCGATTTAGGTTCCGCGTTTAAGGTGTGCGTTGCCACCAATCGGTTGGGTGAGCGTGCCGACCAGTCGAGCTGGCCTCAGGCTGTTAAAGACGAAGACGGCCGCTATGTGTGCGGCCGTGGACCCCATAACATTATTCGAGCAGCCTGCGAGTTTGCCCTTGAGGAGCTGCGTGACTGCGATGTGTTTCTGGGCTCTCCGTCCGAGATCGCTGCGACCCTGTACGCTCAGGCTTCGAGCCGTCTCGATACGTCGCGCCTGCTCTTTATCGACGACGAGTGCGAGCTTCCGGTTATTGATCGTTTGGGCCTTGCCTCGGATGCCGAGGACTTTATCCGGATCTGTTCCGGGTTGGGTCTCGAGATGTCCGAGCGCACTGCCCACCGTATTCTGTCGGGACAGATTAAGCCCGTTCGCGCCGTGACCGCGCGTCTGCTGCGCGAGCGTGATTCCACCTCGCATGCGCCGGTTCCAGTCGATCTTGCCAAGGACCGTCGGGGCCTTCGCATCGCCAAGGATGACATGGCGCAGTTTTCGCGTGCTGTCGAGCGTGACTTTAACGACCTCGCCGCCCGGTATTACCTCAATCTGTGCGGCGACCCTAAGATTCACGTTTCTCGTGATCGCATCACTGTGACGTTCGATCTTGCCAAAGAGGAATAGCATCTTTACCGAGTCCGCTCGGTACGATACAGTTATTGCAGTTAAAACGTACTTTTAAACGCAGGAGTTTCTTCATGGATTGCCTGAAGGTATCAAGCAAATCATCGCCCGCGTCCGTTGCCGGCGCCATTGCCGGTATGGTCAAAGATGGCGTCCCCGTCAACATTCAATGCGTCGGCGCCGGCGCTGTCAACCAAGCTATCAAGGCTGTAGCCATTGCGCGCGGCTTTCTGATTCCGACCGGCTTTGATGTTTCCTGCGCGCCGGTGTTCTCCGACATCCTCATTAACGGAGAGTCACGCACGGCAATCCGGCTTTCTATCTACGTTCACCAGATTAATCGGGCTGCTATGGACAATGTCGTCATGGACGACGTTAAGCCTGTTGCGTAAGCGAGCCCTCGCACGTTTGTAGCACCTATGCGCCCCGTCGATACCTTCGTTAGGATGTATGCTCATGGACCAGCGTTTCGTACGCGATACTCTTGCCGGTAAAACCTACTTTATCCGCACATTCGGCTGCCAGATGAATCAGCACGACTCCGAGCGCGTGAGTGGTTTGCTCGATTCGTATGGCTGTCTTATGGCGCTCGATCCGGTGCATGCCGATATTGTCGTGTTCATGACGTGCTGCGTGCGCGAGGCTGCCGATACGCGCCTGTATGGTCAGTGCAATTCCTGCAAGAGCCTTCCTCCTTCGCCTTCGGGTAGGCGTGTGATCGCCGTGGGCGGCTGCATCGCCCAACGCGATGGCGAAGGCTTGCTCACCAACGTCGATAACGTCAACGTCATTTTTGGCACCCATTCTATTGCGCACGTGGCCGAGCTTATTGCCGAGGCGTTTTTGGACGGCAAGCGCCATATCCGCACGAATGAACACGAGGATACCGACGCCATGAGCATGCCGTGGCATCGCGAGACACAGTATCACGCTTGGGTCCCCATCATGACGGGCTGCAACAACTTCTGCACCTACTGCATCGTGCCCTACGTTCGCGGCCGCGAGAAGAGCCGTCCCTTCGAGGAGATTGTCGACGAGGTGACGGGGCTGGTGCGCCAGGGCGTGCGCGAGATTACACTGCTGGGCCAAAACGTTAACTCCTACGGTCGCGATTTCTTTGGCAAGCCGCGCTTTGCTGATCTGCTGCGCGCTGTGGGCGATACGGGCATCGAGCGTATCTTCTTTACCTCTTCGCACCCCAAAGACCTGCTGCCCGAGACCATCGATGCTATGGCCGAGACGCCTGCTGTCATGCCGCAACTTCACCTTGCCGTTCAGTCGGGCTCCACGCGCATCCTTAAAGAGATGAATCGTCGTTATACGCGCGAGGATTATCTTGGCCTGGTCGATCGTATTCGTAACCGTATTCCCGATATTGCGCTTTCGACCGACATCATCGTTGGCTTCCCGGGTGAGACCGAGGAAGACTTTGAGCAGACCCTCTCGCTTGCGGAGACGGTGCGCTATGCCCAAGCCTACACCTTCATTTACTCCAAGCGTGCCGGTACCCCGGCCGCCGAGATTGACGACCCCACGCCGCATGAGGTTATTCTTGAGCGCTTTAACCGTCTGGTTAAGGTTATCGAGACGACGGCCCACGAGTATAACCAGGGTGAGCTTCACACCGTGGTGCCTGCACTCATTGAGGGTACGAGCAAGAAGAATGATGCTGTTCTTCTGGGCAAAAGCCCCAAGAACCAGACGGTGCATGCACCGATTCCTGCTGGCTATAGCATCGATCAGCTCATCGGTAAAATCGTCGATGTTGATATTGATGTCGCCAAGACGTGGTATCTCTCTGGCTCCGTCGTGGGCGAGCCTCGCTAATGATTTCTTCCGGTGCAAACCTTTCTGCCGTAGCGATCGTCGGTCCGACGGCGGTCGGTAAAAGCGATGTTGCCGATCGCCTGGCTGCTCGTCTTTCGTCCGAAGTGTTGTCGTGTGACGCGATGCAAATCTATCGTGGCATGGACATCGGTACGGCCAAGATGATGCCCGAGGAGTGCTCGGTGCCCCTGCGCCTTGTCGATATCGTTGATCCGGGCGTCGCATATTCTGCCGCGCTCTATCAGTCTGATGCCCGAGCGCATATCGAGCGTTTACTTAGTGAGCAACGTCTTCCGGTCTTTTGCGGCGGCACGGGCCTGTATCTCAAGGCTGCACTCGATGAAATGGATTTTCCTTCGGGAGAACTCGAGGACGAACGCCGCGCAGTCTATCAGAATCTTGCCGAGCGCATTGGCGAGGAAGCATTGCATGCCCTGCTTGCCGAACGCGACCCGGAATCGGCTGCCGTGATTCATCCCCATAACGTTCGTCGCGTGATTCGTGCGCTTGAGATGCACGACGACGGCGTGTCGTATGCCCAGCAGAAGTCGAAATTTAGCGTCCCGCATGAGCGTTATCATACCATGTGGTTTGGACTGACGCGTAGCCGTGAAGTGCTCTATGAGCGTATTAACCTACGTGTCGACCTTATGTTTGAGCAGGGGCTGGTTGATGAGGTCCGTGGCCTTATGGACCAGGGCCTGGGTGATGCACTCACGTCGATGCAGGCAATCGGTTACAAAGAGATTATTGATGCCTTGCGTGGCGCTATTACCATGGATGAGGCCCGTGAGCTTATCAAGATGCGTTCTCGTCGCTATGCCAAGCGCCAGCTGTCCTGGTTTAAGCGTGACGATCGCATCGTGTGGTTCGATATGGATGAGTTTACGATCGATGAGGTCGTCGATGATATCTACCGTCGTATCGAGGCTGCCTAATGGCTCGTTTCCCCTTGGTTCCCACGGCGCCCGAACCCGAGCGCGCCATCTTGGTTGGTGTTGAGTGGCGCGATAACGCCTGGCCGCTCGACCGTTCGCTCGACGAGCTTGAGCGCCTGGCCCACACTGCTGGAGCTCAATGTGTGGCACGCTTGTCGCAGCGCCTGGTCAAACCCTATCCCAAAGCGTTTATCGGCTCCGGCAAGGTCGAGGAGCTGTGTGGTTTGGTACATCGCATGGATGCGGATGTTGTTATCTTCGACGACGACCTGACGCCCTCACAGCAGTCCTATCTTGAGAAAGCCGTGGGCGAACCGGTCAAGATTATTGACCGTACGGCGTTGATTCTGGATATCTTTGGTCTGCATGCTCAGACGCGTGAGGGCCGCTTGCAGGTGCAGCTGGCACAGTTGCAGTACCTGCTGCCTCGTCTTCGTGGCATGTGGAGCCACCTTGCTAAAGAGCAGACGCGCGGCGGCATTGGTTCGCGTTTTGGCCAGGGCGAAAGCCAGCTCGAGGTCGACCGTCGCTTGATTCGCAATAAGATCGCTGCGCTTCGACGTGAGCTGAAACAGGTTGAACAGCGTCGCGACGTGCAATCGAAAAGCCGCATTGAATCGCCGGCGTTTCGCGTGGCGTTGGCTGGCTACACCAATGCCGGTAAGTCGACGTTGCTTAATCGATTGACGGGATCCGCGGTACTTTCGCAGGATAAGTTGTTTGCCACGCTCGATCCTACGACGCGCTCGTACCGTTTGCCCGGTGGCCGTGGCATGACGATCACCGATACCGTGGGCTTTATTCAAAAACTGCCCCATGGCCTGGTCGACGCTTTTAAATCTACGCTTTCCGAGGTGCTCGGCGCCGATTTGATTCTTAAGGTTGTAGATGCTTCCGATGAGGATTACGAGCGCCAGCTCGAGGCGGTTGATCGTGTCCTTGACGAGATCGGTGCCGGTGAGCGCCTGACGCTTACCGTGTTCAATAAAATTGATCTGCTCGATAGCGTAGATCGCTTGAGTTTCCGCCGGCGTTATCCCGAGGCGGTGCTGTTCTCGGCTCAGACGGGTGAGGGTCTTGATGACTTAGTCGGCCGCATCGCTCGTGAAGCGGCCGCTACGGACGTGTTGCTCTCGGCCGATATTCCGTATCGAGAGGGCGCGTTAATCACGCTCGTTCACGAACAGGGAACCCTCCTGCATGAGGAATATCTCGAGGACGGTGTTCGTATCGTGGCGAAGCTTCCGGCCTGTATCGCACCACGTCTTGAGCGTTACCGAACGGAGTAAACCAGCTCCAGTACACCCAATATTACGGGCTGATGAAGCAGGTAGAACGGTAGTGCATGGCGTCCGAGGCTTGCGAGCGCGGGGATGGGATTCTCATAGGCCCATGCTGGTGCCTCGCGGCTTGATTTCTGTGTCGTTCGGGCGGCAAAGAAGCCTGCGAGGTACATAAAAAAGAATGGGATGAGTGGATAGTAATCACCGGAGATAAAATCTGGATCTGGGAATCCCAGCCAAGCTAGATAGGGGATAGGGTAGACCGCTTTAGGAATGCTCCAGCTACAGGCAAAGAGTATGAGACAAATTGCTATACCCCATACTGACGGCACTTTAACGAGCACCGGACGCGCGAGCGCGACAATGGCGGTGCACGCTGCCATGCAATAAATGATGCCGAAGTTAACCGAGTCATCGACTGAGACGAGCGTCGTTGCGACCTATACAACTAAAGCGGCAACGGCATATTTGGCGGCACGCTTGATGTTGTTGCGCGAGAGGGTGCACATCCAGCCTGCAATAAACAAAAATACCCAACTGATGCTGGCACGCCAGATGTCCTGGAGGATGGTCTGGGTAAACCAGGGCATATCCCAACTATATAGGTAGGCAAGGTCGTAGCAGGCATGAAATCCTGCCATCGACAGCATGGTAAACCCGCGAATGGTATCAAAGACGGTGATACGTTTTTGCATTACGAAAACCGGCGCATCAAACCGACGACCTTGCCCAGAATCGTGGGATTTGTCGCGTAGATAGGATCCATGGCGTCGTTTTCGGGCTGCAGGCGAACGCGTCCCTGCTCCTTATAGAACGTTTTGACCGTTGCTGAGCCGTCGATCATGGCCACTACAATTTCGCCATTCATGGCGCTCTTTTGTTCACGAACGATGATGTAGTCGCCGTTGTAAATGCCGACGTTGATCATTGAATTGCCGTGGACCTCGAGGATGAAGGACCCTTGATCCGTTGCGATTTCGGTCGGGATGGTAAAGGTGTCCTCGATATTTTGCTCGGCAAGGATAGGGATCCCTGCGGCGACTCGTCCCACAAGAGGCAGAGATACGGTGCCGCGGGGTGCCGTGGGCTCATCAGACTTTAAGATGGAGACGGAAGATCCGTCCTCGTCAAAGAGTTCAAGGGCGCGAGGCTTGGTGGAGTCACGCCTGAGCAGGCCGCGCGCTTCCAGGGCGGAGAGGTGCGCATGTACGGTGCTAGGGGAGGAAAGGCCCACAGCCGAAGCCATCTCGCGCACACTGGGCGGATAGCCCTTCTCCTGTTGATATTCCTTGATGAAGTCGTAAATCTGCTGCTGACGCTTGGTAATTTTGCGAGCCATCAGGGATTCCTCTCTACCAATGCCAAACAAATGTTCTATTTTTGCTTGACAGGAACAACTGTTCGAAGATAATAATACCCGAACACTCGTTCCCGCGCTAGACTTATTTGTCCGCGCCGCTTGATAAAACAGTTCTCGTCAAAACATACGAGAGGAGAACAGAATGAATGCAACGGATATGGTCCAGGGAAATCTCGCCCTTAAGTTTGAGGCGCCCGTTTCACCTGCTTTTACGGTCGTGAAGGGCGGCCGCTCTGGTTTTCAAGCCGTGGCCACTAAGTCCGATCCCACCCAACGTGCAGCACATGTTTCGGCTCCTGTTGCCCTGAAGGCCTCGACGATCGTCGCTGTTGCCGTAGCGTTCACCCTGTTTTTCGTGCTCGCCACGTCAGTCTTTTCTGCCCGCCGCGCAGCGTTTGCCGATTCTGTGGCCAACGTTACCTACGAGACGGTTCGCGTGCAGTCCGGTGATTCCCTGTGGTCGCTTGCCCAGGAACACCCCATCGATGGCCTTTCTACCCAGGAGACTTCTGACATGATTCGTAGCGTCAATCACCTTGAGCGCGGTTCGCTCGATGCCGGTGCAGTTCTTAAAGTTCCGACACGTTCGTAAGATTTCGGGTCGGTCGCATGGTACCCTTGTTAGCGTTTAAGAGGAGGTACCATGCGTTGTCCCAAATGCGGTAAGGCACATACTCGTGTTGTCGATTCCCGTATGCAGGAATCGAACAACACCATTAAACGCCGCCGTGAATGTTGCTCGTGCAACTATCGCTTTACAACATTTGAGCGTTGCGAGGATCCCATCGAGGTCATTAAATCGGATGGAACAAAGCAACGGTTCGATCGAAATAAATTGTTGGTTGGCCTGATGCGCGCCACAATTAAGCGTGATATCGATACGAAGAAGCTCAATGAGATTATCGATGATATCGAGGTAGAGCTGCGTTCGCGTACGCTGACGGCCGTTACATCTCACGAGCTGGGCGATATGGTGCTCAAGCGCTTGGCCAAGATCGATAAAGTGGCCTATATTCGTTTTGCTTCGGTCTATCGCGATTTCAAAGACGTCGATGAGTTTCTGCAAGAGCTCGATAAGCTAAGGTGATTTCATGTCCAGCATTACGGTCAACATCAAGCGTCTCGATCCGGCGGTCGAGCTTCCTAAATATGCTCACCCCACGGATGCCGGCCTGGACCTTCGCGCCAACGAGGACTGCACCCTTAAGCCCTTCGAACGCCGCTTGGTCTCCACTGGCCTTGCTATTGCGCTGCCCGATGGTTATGCCGGTTTCGTTCAGCCTCGCAGCGGCCTTGCCATCAAGCAGGGCTTGTCTATAGTCAACACGCCTGGCCTTATCGACGCCCACTATCGAGGAGAACTCAAAGTCATCCTCATTAACCTGGACCCCATAAACGATGTTCAGATCAACAAAGGTGACCGCATCGCCCAGCTTGTCATCCAAGAAGTCCCCACAGTCAACCTCGTAGAAGTAAGCGAACTAGACGAAACCGATCGAGGTAACGGGGGCTTCGGCTCCAGCGGCGTCGCCTAGGGGCGCTCGTACCCCCTCCGCCCGGGGCTTACCTATATCATTCCATGCTCAAACATTCTCGCGTCGCTTCGCTCGCTGCGAAACTGCGTGTGGAACGATATAGGGGCGACTCCCGCCGAGCAGCGGACATTAAGACCCTAGCGGATATGCGCGGGTTTTCCGCCCCAGTAGAAGCGGCAGAAGGCTCGTTTACGTTTTTGGGGTTTGCCTACAATCTCCATGGTTGCGATGGCGATGTCCTCGGCTGCGCGTGGACGTCGCAGCACTTCGCCGTTAATGAGCAGTGCCTTGAGCGACTCCGGATGATCGTGGAGATGGCGCAATGTCACGATGAGTTCGCGTGCGGTGGTGACATGCATGCTGGCACCCATGCCGGTGAGCATGGTGGTGTTGGCCTTTTCCTGGCCATAGGATTTGCCCAATAGAATCATCGGTAGATGCGCGCATAGGCATTCGGTAACGGTGAGTCCGCCCGATTTTAGAATTGCCAGGTCGCAGCCGTGCATAAGCGCCGCCATGTCATCGACATAGTCCAGAACCGTGACGTTCTCGAGCTTCATGGCGTCAAAGAGCGTTTTAAGTCGGTTTGCGTATTCTGTGTCCTTGCCCGGCAAAAAGACAAAGTGCATGTCCTCGAAGCTGCGCAGGAAGGGGAGGGTGTGGTCCATCGCTGCGCGAAAGCGAACGTACGGTTGAGGTAAACTGGCGCCGGCCATTACCAGCACAATGGTCTTATCGGTGGGGAGATTGAACTTCTTGAGCTCTTCCTCGCGATTGTAATCCGTGTCGAATCCGGCGCGAATGGGGATGCCCGTAATGCGGATCTTTGCCTCGGGAACCTTGCGGGGCCGGAGTGTTTCGGCCATAAACTCGTTTGCCACGCAGAATAGGTCGGTGTCCTTATGGGGCCACCAGCCCTCGACCTCGTAATCGGTCGGTACGCAAATGACGGGATAGTCGATGCCCGTAATGACGCGCGCGCCAACGGCAACGTTGGCTGCTGTGATATGTGTGGCGACCACGGTAATGGGCTTACGAGTCCGAACATATTCGTTAAATGCGGGGAACATGATGCGCGACCATGCCGTGCCACCTCCCCAAAGCAGGTGCCCGGTAAGGGTATAACGCCAGGTAAGGTCATAAATTGGGCGCGTGGCGCCAGTAAACGAGGCAGCCGTCTTGTTGCCGTCGAATTTTATGCGTCCAAAATCGAGGATATCTAGGACCTCAATCTCGACATCCTGTGGTATGCCCTTGGTACCGCGTATAAGGTCGAATGCTTGTGCGATTGCGTTTGCTGCCGCCTTGTGTCCCGAACCAACCGATGCGTGGATAATGGTCACTAAGGGCTTCTGTTCGGATGACAGCAACAATTGTTCCGATTGGGGAGTGCTTTGCGTAGGCAGGGGAGCGTCATTGCCCGTCTGCGTTTGATCCATCGATAACTCCCCTTCATCTTTGTTCCGCAAAGAATCATTGTAGTGCATGAGTGTCACGTTCGCATAAATTTGGGTATGAGCGCAAAGAACGTCAAAGTTTCGACGAGAGGACACTTCATGATTACCGATCAGCCGAACGATGTTTTGATTATCGGCGGCGGCCCTGCGGGCTATGCTGCGGCCATTTATGCGGCGCGCGCCAACCTGACTACGATCGTGATTGAGCAAGGCATGTCGGGAGGACAGATCGCCACAACCAATGAGGTCGAGAACTATCCGGGCATTCCGCTCTTGACCGGTGCCGAGCTTGGCGAGCGTTTTCAGCAGCATGCAGAGGGCCTGGGAGCGCATGTCGCGTGGAGCATGGTTACGGGTATCGATTACGATGCGGACGCTGCGCTGTTTACGGTGCATCAGGATACGGGCGATATGCTGGCCTCAAGCGTTATCGCTTGCATGGGCGCCACGCCGCGTTCTGCTGGCTTTATCGGCGAGGATACATATCGCGGTCGCGGCGTTTCGTATTGTGCGACGTGCGACGGTATATTCTTTCGCGGCAAGCAGGTCTTTGTCATCGGCGGCGGCAATGCTGCCTGCGAGGAAGCCCTGTTCTTGTCAGAAATCGCCAGCAGCGTGACCATCGTCTTGCGCCGCGATCAGTTCCGTGCCCCCGATGGCGTGGTTCAAAAGGTGCTCGCAAAAGATAATATTTCAGTTAGGTACCAAACTAGTATTGTGGAACTATCGGGCGAGGCCATGCCAACGACGATTACATTTAAGGACAACGCCACCGGTGAAACCTATGTCGAGTCCTTCGATCCTGGCTCGTTTGGTATCTTTGTCTTTGCTGGCACGCAGCCTCATACCGAGCTTGTAGAGCATCTGGTGGATCTGGCGCCCGACGGCGGTATTATGACCGACGAATCGATGGCTACCCGCACACCTGGCTTATTTGCTGCCGGTGATATCCGTTCCAAGCGTTTACGTCAAGTTGTGACTGCTGTTTCGGACGGAGCCATAGCAGCTACCGGCGCATATGCTTTTTTACGCGGATAAGTACGATAATATATCTTATGTAAGGTTGATATTTTTTTGTATTGCCCTGCTACGTAGGCGCCGATAGCTCCTTGTCGCAGGGCAATATTGATGAGTAGGCTTAAACCAGCGATCCTGCGGCCGGTCCCCAGCCAAAACCGACGGTCATGCCGTTCATTTCGGCGTAATAGCAGTTTGCTATGCTCTTTCAGCTGCTCAAAATAGGCACACGCTTCTTCAAATGATACATGGGGATTATTCTTTAGGTACCTATCGAATAGTATGAAGATCAAATCGAGTTTTGCACCGGCGCCACGTGAATTAACGAGATAGATCTGCCGATGCTGATCCCCTGCGAGAACTATATCCCGGACGGTTGCGGCGGCATTAAAGCTGCCCGAGACGACCTCCGAAATGGGCATGCAAATCGTCTTATCGGCATGCCTAAACAGCTTGGCCCACTCCCCTACGCTTGAGCAACTCGTCGACGATGCAATTTTTTCTTTAAAGGGCAGTAGAACCTGTATGACGGCAATGTCTTAAAGAACACCCTATATGTGGTATGCAAAACTAGATTATCTAGAATAAAATATTGATAACGAACGGAGGAACCTTATGAACCACGTTAAACACGTCATTCCCATGTCGGATACGTCGGTCTGCATTAAACCAGAAGATATTCAACCTACGGTGCTACCTGATGCATTTATTCAATCCGATATGGTCCGCAAACTCAATACGCTCAGCTTGCCACGCTATGATCAGTTGCCCAACGTAACACTCTACCGTGACCAGGTCATCGAATATATCGAGCTGTGGATGGAACCGCTTTCGATTTGCGTGGAGCAGCCCGTCATTACGCCTTCGATGATCAATAACTACGTTAAGGTTGGTCTAGTACCGGCTCCGGTTAAAAAGCAATATGGTCGCGAGCAAATCGCACGCCTCATTGCCATCTGCGTATTTAAGCAGGTACTGCCTATTGCTGCCGTTCAGGCACTCTTCAACATTCAGCGTTTGAGCTACGATGCTCCGACTGCCTTTGATTATGTCGTCGACCAGCTCGAGGCATCGCTCCGCTCGGCGTTTTCAATTGAGCAGGTTCCCGTTCCCGATACAGCGCATCAGGTCACACGCGAGTCATTGCTTGTGCGCAGTGCGGTTTCCTCGTTTGTATCGAAGGCATACCTGATGAGCTATCTTAAGTTCAACGGGTTTAATAGCTAACCGACGTAAAACACGGGCGGGACAAAGAGCCACCAACCACTTTGTCCCGCCCGTGTATTTGTTCAGTTTGACGTTATCGACCCGAAGCCACGCCCATGCCGTAGCCGATAATGAGGCCGTTCATCTCGGCATAGTATGAATCCAGCCCGTTGCAGGGCATGATAATGCTCTTTGAGCCGGGCCAGTGCTCCACAATGCGACTGGCAAGTGCCTGGGCGCCTGCCTCATTCTCGACATGGTCGATGACGACTTCTCCGCCGGCAAAACCGTCGGTCTCCATGGTCTCGACAATCTTGCCAAGCATCTTCTTTTCGCCGCGGGTGTGACCAACGAGCTTAATCTCCCCTGCCTCGCTTGCTGTGCCTAAAACTCGAATATTGAGTTTATTGGCGATGACCCCGGCAGCCTTGGGAATACGTCCGGCCTTAGCGAGATTTGCGTAATTGCACAGGCTGAAAAGGATCTTACTGTTCTGTTCCAGCTCATCAAAATAGTTGCAAGCTTCCTCAAAAGAAACGTCTGGATTGCTTGCGAGGTAGCGGTCAAACAGCAAGAAGATCAGATCCATTTTGCCTCCAGCTGCGCGCGAATTGACTAGATGAATCTGTCGGTTCGGTTCCTCGGCAAGTACCAAATCTCGCGCTGTGGCAGCGGCATTGTAGCTGCCTGATACGCCCTCAGAGATAGGCATGCAGATTGTCTTATCGGCAAGCTTAAAGAGCTCGGCCCAATCGCCAACGCTCGGACAGGCGCTCGAAGAAGCGCTCGTCTCCGCTTGTACGGCGCAATTGAGCTCGTGAACGTCGAGCGTGATGTCATCGACAAACTCACGCTCCCCCACTCGAATTGTAAGGGGCGCAAATGCAAAAGAGGTATGGGGAGCGGTTGGTTGCCAATCGCGGAGATTGCAGCTCGAATCGGAGACAAGTGCCCAACTCATAGAGGGTCCTTTCTAATCGATCTCCAACAATTATAGCTATCTTATTGATAGTTTAAACCGCTATCTAGTTTTGAATACTAGATAGCGGTCCTGATATCAAGACATGCTGTACAGACAAAAGAAAAGACCTCGCGACTAAAAGCCACGAGGTCTATGTGTGCTTACTGCAAAAGTTGGTTTAGTAGCGTACGAAGATATAGTTGTTATTCATGCCAGCGGCAACTGAGCTGATGATAACGCCCGTGTTATAGTCCGACGCATGAATCATCTGGCCGTTACCAATGTAGATTCCGGTGTGGTAGGAGTTAACCACAACGTCGCCCGGCTGAGGGTCGGAAACTCGGGTCCAACCCATGAAGGTGCCGGTAGTGCCCAGACGGCAGTAGCGACCGGTGAGGCAGTAGCTCACAAATCCGGAGCAGTCAAAGCTGTTCGGGCCAATGCCGCCCCAGGAGTAAGCGCATCCTAGTTTGCTATACGCGCGCGAAACGACGCTACCGCCATCAACGGACTGGTTCGGCGTGGAGGGAGTCGGAGTGGGCTTAGCGGGCTGCTGCGTAGAAGGTTTAGACTGTGTATTACCGCTTTGGTTATTGTTCGACTGGCCATTATTGGTGTTTGCGTTGGCGGAACCGTTAGACCCTGAATTGTTGTTTGAATTCTCGGTGGCACCAGCGGTCTCGGCATTCACCGTGGCCTTTTCGGCAGTACTCGCGCTGATTCCGGCCTGGAGTGCGGCATTCTTCTCAGCTTCAGCGGCGAGTTCAGCCTGCAGCTTCGAATCGAGCGAATTAACAACGCTCTGGGCCTCCGCCTGTTGAGCGTTAAGTTCGTCGACCTTTTTCTGCGTAGCGGCGACGTTCTTCTTCTGCTCTGACTGCTTATCGGTGAGCTGCTGCTTAAGCTCTTTGACCTCTTGAATGGTCTGGGCCTGCTTATCTGAGACCTTGCCGTAATAGAACAGTCGGTTGAGCATGTCGCCCAGATCGTCGACGCCTGTCAGAACCTGGAGCAGGCTCAGACCGCCGGTCTTGTACTCGCCGGCAACATAGGTCGAAAGCTTTGCCTGACCGTCGGCAATTTCCTGCTGCTTTTGCGTAATCTCGCCAGCAGTCTGATCGAGAGCCTGCGTCTGAGTAGCAAGCTCGTCGTAGATTTGTTGAGTTTGCGTACCGATCTGCTCGAGTTTGGAACGAGCAGCGGCAAGGTCGGACGCGGTATCGGCATAGGCCGGAGCCGTGAGCCCCAAGCCTAAAACACAAGCGAGGGTTGCCGTAGCTGCGCAGCGTGCCATATTTTTGTGCGTGTTTGCTGTGCGCATGTAGCTTCCTTTCCAGTATCGAATGGTAACGGCTAGTCGACCGTCACCAGGCTAAAGAGCTCAACATCGTCCTCGGGCGGGGTGAGCTTCTTGCGCGGATTAAGAAACGCAAGCTCAAGGATACAACCATAACCTACGAGCTTTGCGCCCATATCCCGCACAAGTTTACCTGTTGCCTCTACGGTTCCGCCTGTCGCGATCAAGTCATCAAGAATCAACACGGTATCTTTAGAGCTGATGGCATCGGCGTGGATCTCAATCGAATCGGTTCCATATTCGAGTTCGTATCCCTGGCTAACGGTCTCACGTGGCAGTTTTCCAGGTTTACGTGCAGGAATAAAACCGGCGCCGAGTGCCACGGCGACAGGCACGCCTACCATAAAGCCGCGAGCCTCGGGGCCTACAACCTTAGTGATGCCCATGCTGGCGAAATGCTCCGTTAGCGCGTCGACCATGGCTTTAAGCGATTCGGGATTGCTAAAGAGCGGCGTGATGTCCTTAAAGACGACTCCGGGCTCTGGGTAGTCGGGGATGTCGACGATGTGAGATTCGAAGTCGTACATGGCGTGACCTTTCAGGGAGAGCCGGCAAAACGGCAGGGTTATTTACCCGCGGTTGCGGGGTCAGAATGTAAAGGGGCGACAACCTTGAGAGGCTGCACGAGGGAATCCTCGCTAACCATCGTTACGGGTTTGGCTGGCTCTTCGTTCTTGACTTTGGAAGATTCGGATCGGGCGATTTCCTCATCGAGAGCGTCAATGTCTGCATCTTCAACCACGGCATTGAGTGACTCAAACACGCGATTTTTGAGTAATGCAGTATGAACGCCTTCGGTTAAGTCATGGAGTTTTTTAAACGCGCGTTCGAGCTTGGCATCGCGTTCGTCATCGGACGTGTCCATGCCAAGCATGCTCACGAGCACTTGCTCGAACATCGAAGACTCGCGGTTGGCCGATGATACGTACTGGCGAAGGTTTCGCGGCTCGATATGGAAGCGTGACAGCTCGGAACAGTAGCGGATAATCGGAAAATCGCGCCCGTCGACGAGCTCACGGTTCTGCGGGCTCTTGATAATGCGAATGAGGTCGTTTTCGGCCAAGGAGCGAATAAACGAGATCTCGACACCCAACATATCCGGAATGGTCTCGATGGGATGCAGTTTCTGCTTGGTTTCCTTTGGTTCCGTCTTGAGCGGAACGTCGGACAGCAGACCCACCTCGTAGGCAAGCGTGGAAAGATCTGTAGCGTTTTCCAGGCGTTGCTTGATCACGTTGAGCGGCATGTAGCGGGTCTTCTGTAGGTGCAGAATGACCTCCAGACGGTCAACGTCCTCCTTGGAGTACTGGCGATACCCCTTAGGCGTACGATGAGGGGTAATGAGCCCCTCATCTTCTAAAAATCTGATTTTTGAGTTCGAAAGATCGGGGTATGCGCCTCGAAGCAGGTTGACGACTTGGCCGATACTCAGATAGTTGCGTTCGGCCATGCCCTATTCACCGGTTTCGATGCGCTCCGGCGTGCTCTCGTGGTAGATGAGCGTGAACGTACCTATCTGGACTGAGGATCCGTCGTGCAGCGGGGCTGCATTGACGATGGCACCGTCGACCCAGGTGCCATTGAGCGAGCCCAAGTCCTCGATGCGAGCGCCGAGGCCCTCGCGAATAATGCGCGCGTGGCTGCGCGAAACGGTCATGTCATTGAGGAAGATGCCGTTCGCAGGATCGCGGCCGATGGTGGTCACATCGTCTTCGAGTTCAAAGGCAGCACCGGTCTGCGGTCCCTTGACAATAGACAGAACGGGAGCAGTGATGCGAACGTTCGCCATAAGATCGGGAACGGTAACGTCGCTCGAAGGCACACGGAAGACGCAGGTTGCGTCGGCAGTCTTATCGTTCTGAGGCACGTTATTAACCATGTTGTCCATGACAACCCCTAACTATCGCGGCTGGACCGCAAAAAATGAACTGTACGTAATGATACCCCAATGACTTAATCTTCGATTTCGGGGTTAAGAAAGTCGATGTCTTCGTCCTCGGGATGCGCGATGGCCTGTTTAATGGCCACTCCGCCCTTAACGGAGTAAATTACGGCGGTGAGCATGGAGAAGATCACGCCACCGTAGACAAAGAAGATGCCGAGCGGCACCGAGCTCCCGTTAAGACCCGGAAAAGCCGTAAACGTGGAGGGCAGCAGGTTCCAGCCATCAACGACGGGGATGCCCAACAACATGAGAGAAAAGCCGGTCATGAGCAACGCTGTGGCGATTTTGCCGGGAAAGACGACGTCGATGGGGCGACGGTGGTAATGGCGCACGATGAGCGTACCGATACCCAGATAGATATCGCGACCGATGATGAGTACGCAGACCCAGATGGGCAACTCGCCGCGCACCACCAGACCCAGAACGCCCGTAAACAAGAGCGCGCGGTCGCAGATGGGATCCATGACTTTGCCGAGCCACGAGACCGTCTTGGTCATGCGAGCAATCTGTCCGTCCATCCAGTCGGTGGAGGCGGCGATGGCATAGATCACGATGGCGACGACGCGGTTGTTGTCCGTCACAAACAGGTACAAAAAAACGAGCGTGAGGACAAGGCGCGTAAAGGTAATGAAATTGGAGATCGTGAAGATCTTATTCGACGGGTAATCGGAAGTGCCGATAAGCTCCTTTTTGATCTTCTTTTTGATTTCCACAGGACTCCCCCGCTGGTAAACGACAAAACTTTCGATACTATACCCGTTCCCGTGATGTCTATCCAGCTAAGCCATAGAGAGTCCAGACATGTGGAGGGTGTTGTTGGCGGGGCGGGATCTCACATTTGTGTACATCAGCCTCCAAAAACGACATTTTTCGGCATCTTTGGTGGCTGATGTACACGTTTTGATTCGGTGATGACATCGATCGGGAAAGTTGTTGCCTTAAGCAAATTAATCATGATGTGCGTGTCGAGAAGGGCTGGCGCCAAAAGAGCCCAACGGCCGTTACGGCTTCGTTAGAAACGCGCCCCA
>CABQLM010000041.1 GCA_902465105.1 uncultured Collinsella sp. | reverse complement strand
TCATGTCATTCACCTCCTTCGTATGTATCGAGGTATTCCTGCTTGAGCGTCTGCGAGGACGACTTGATCTTTTCCACGAGCGTGCCGGCTTCGATGAAGTAGAACGAGTTGGTGAGGTCTGCCAGGTCGTCGAGTAGATGGCTTGAAATGAGCACGCTGCGTCCCCGCGCCACCTCGCTGCGCATCGCGTCGCAGGAGGTTTTCCGCTTTCCCGGATCGAGGCCGTTCAGCGGTTCATCGAGGATGAGGTACGGGCAATCGGTCGCTATCGCCATGGCAAGCTTTACCTGCTGCTTCATTCCTGTCGAGAGTTTACGGGTCGGCTTGTCGAGATATGGGGAGATTCCGAGGGAGTCGCAGAGCGAGTCGATGTCGGCGGCCGATTTCCACGCCTCCCTAACGAAAGCAAGGTGCTCGATGGCCGATAGCGTGGGGTAGAGATCCGCGCCGCCCGAAGAGCTCAGGTAGACGAGTTCTGCAAATTCGGCTGATCGACGTTGGCAGATTCCGTCTGCCGCCAGGCTTCCCGAGCGGATGCGGGTGGGAAATTGGCCCGACAGCGCTTCAAGAAGGGTGGTTTTCCCCGAGCCGTTGGGAGCAACGAGGCCCGCCGCCGTTCCCGGGCTCAGGAAAAGCGACCCGATTGAAAGTATCGTCGTGCTCCCGTATCCCACGCTCGCGTCCAGAAGCTCGAGCCCATGGTGCTTTTTCGCGGGTCCAGGCTGTTTGGGCGAACGTGCCGCAACGGCGCCGACCGCAAAAAAGACCGCGACGTATGCCAGGGCCACGGCAAGCATCGATGCGCTGCCTGAACCGGAGCCGATGAATTCTGTCGGGAAGCATCCTACGTAACCCGTTGCCTCGATAGGCGAGAACACGGCCAGCGGCAGGAGATTGAGCGCGGCGTTATGCTCCAGCGCCGAATCGGACAGTAACGGGAATGCCGGGGCCGCGACAAGCAGCGCGGAGGTAAGGGGGCCCGCGAGGACGCGCCTCGTTGCGGTCGATAGGACGGCGGAGCAAACGGATATCAAGGTTCCGCCCGCAAGCAGCGCGAGAAGCAGGGCTGTGAAGACGTTTCCCGCGGTCGTGGTGGTAAGCGCGCCGTCATGGAAGAAGGCGATCGGGTACCCAATTTGCCCGAAGCCGTTTAGGGCCAAGGCGTAAATGCCCCCGGGTGCGAGGCCGGCGAGGAGCATCGCGGTCCCCGCGACGATTATCGAAAACACGATCTGAATAAGGCGCCGGAATTTGGGCACGGGCGCCTTTGCCGCCAGGGTCCCGGGCCTTGTGGCGCCGAGCACGAGTATCGACGAGAGAAGGAAGGGGATGAAGGGAAGGAAAGACGGCGCCGTGGCAATGGCGTAAGGCAGGAAGGAAAGGAATGGCAGGTCGTTTGCGGAGGCCGGGATATCCGTGATGCCGGAGCTGCTCAGGGCGCGGCAATATGCGAGCGCTGCGTCATTGGTCTCTTGGTCTCCCACGATGGACCCGGATTGGAAGCCTTCGCCCATGAGCGCGTAGTAGCTCTCGGCAGAATCGAGAAAGGCGGCGTCGGTTTGAGCGGCAAGGGCGGCGTTCGCGTATCTTGCAAGCTCCGCGTCATTTTGCTGCTCTGGAGATAGGTCTGTGCCGCTGGCCTGGGGCGCGCGCGTATTGAATGCGTCGACAAAGCTCTGCATGCCCTGTTTCATAAAGAAGGGCCCGTAGATGGGTGAATTGAACGCAATGGGGACGGAGAAGGCTACGGCGAGAACGAGCGTACAAATCCATACGACCTTGTCTCTTAGGATTAGTTTGAGAAGAAGTCGACAGTACATTTAGAAGCACCTACGTTCCTCAAAGAATTGTTAGATTAAAAGTAACAGACCGGATGAAGATACGTGCGACGGGGGCGAGGCGAATGGCCGAGCGGTATCGATATGCGGGTTCAACGGTATCACATTGGCCACATAGATTTTTAACTTGCATTTCTACCCGCCCTTTTCGTAGAGTCGCCGATACGTGCTTAGCGCACCCTCGGCGCGTCCGGCAGGCTTTGCGAAATGGGATCCAGGAGACTTCGGCGCAGCATCATCTTGCGGAATGCTTCTAATGAGCCTCCCATCCTTCAAAAACAGAATCTCATCGCACAGCCTATCGACCGAATCCAAGATGTGGGATGACATGATGATGCACGTACCAGAATCGGCCAGCTTCCTGAGAATCTCGGAATGCAAGTCCACCCTGCTGGGGTCGAGCGCGTTCATGGGCTCATCTAATAGAAGGTACCGCGCGCCCGTCGCATACGCAATCGCCAGGGTAAGCTGCTGCTTCATGCCCTGGCTCAGAGTGCGGATCCTCATCTTCGCGAACTCGCCTATCTGCGTTTGTTCCACTATCTCTTCGATATCGCGAGCATGCGGCCACATATCGCAAACCATCTTGAGGTGATCTTCCGCACGCAATCCGGGATACAGCAGCGTCCCCTCACCAGGTGCATAGAAGATCATAGAACGGACCTCTCTCGCACCCGTACCCTGCACCTCATCCAGAACGATGCTCCCGTCCACGCGAGGACCCGGCAAACCTGCCATCGCACGCAGCAACGTCGTCTTTCCATGCCCGTTCGGAGCGACGAGACCGTAGACCGTACCCGGGGCAAACTCAGCGTTCACCGAATCTACGAGCACCTTCTTTCCATAAGAGATCGTCAGCGTTTGAAGGTCAATCATCGAGATCATCCCCTTTCGATCTTTGGAACACTCAGGCGCACCATCAACGGAGATACGGCGCCCAAGACCACCAGCAGAGCGCCCGATGCGCCGACGACCTCTCCAAAAGGCATCGCGTTCGTCCCTCGCCCAAGGAACCCAATCGTCCCCACCTGGGAAGCGGGATCAAACGAGGCGAATGGAGCCAGCAGCGCGACGCCCATGCCCACGCTTTCAACATGAGCGCTCAACGAACCCAACACCAAGAGAACCGCGCAAACCATTCCGGTGACAACGGGGTTGCGGCTAATCGCTGCTGTCAACGCAGCGACGACGGAAACCACGCCGTATGCCATGACCAGCAACGGAATACTGCACAACACCGCCTCCCCCACCATGGACGTTGTCGAAGCTCCCGCCCGAATGAGAGCGACGGGATACTCCGATCCACCCGCACCGTTCTTAATCACGGACACAACGACAGCGGGAACCATCGACACCAAAAGCAGCACCAAGCCAAGCAGGAGAGCCAGCGCAACAGCCGTCAGAAAACGCACATGCGCTGTTGCGGGGATCTGGAGAACCAGAAGGGAACGACACTGCAGGTGGGTGCACGCGAGCGATGTGACAACCACGGGCAACAGCAAAAATAAGGAGGGAAGCGCTGCCTGGAGATACGAAAGGAGGATTAATGGGGGCATCTTCGTACTTAACTCGTAAACCTTGGGGTCCGGCAAGCTCGCGATCGACTCAAGCAGAAGGGCGCGCGCCTCCGCACGAGAAGGAGTCTCCGGCTCGATTCCGATCGATTGCAGGAGAGTCGCATCTGCTGCGCCCAGCTCACCTCGAGCGCGCTCGTACGTCGCAAGGCTTCGAAACCCCTCCGCAGGCATAGGCGCGTACACGAAACCCGAAAGAGCATCCCGCATGTCTTCCAGGGCCGCTTTGCCTTCGACGTCCATATTCGCAGCGTTCTGCTCTAGATACCGATCTATTGAACGGAGCTCCCCATCCCTATACCGAACAGCGGAAACGTTATCAGCGTCAGGAAACATCTCGACCAGAGCCGGGGCCAGCATCGTCGTCGACATTGCAATCGCGCATACGGCGAGGGTAGGAGAACGCAGGAGCAGTTTCCCCATCGTTCTTACGTATGCAACGGCGGAGGCACAAGCGCTCGAACGAGTTGCCGTTCTCGATGCAGTGAAGGAACCTCTCTCAAGACAAATCGGGTATATCGGGCACGCGCAGCCGCTCTTTCCAGCAACGCAAAGCAGGCTAATTGCCAGCACCTCGATCCCGATTGCGCATACGAGGGCAATCGCGCCACGCTCGAAGCAAAGTCCAGGCAGATTCACTATCTGCGTTGTCGGGTACGGGCTATAGGCGCCGACGGTCAACTCAGTGTTCGCATACGTAAGGGGATTCAACAGGGCGAACTCACGTAAAGCGATGGATCTTCCGTAATACCCGGGAACCATCGTCACCCCCATCAGGGCACATACGAACACGATTCCAAGCGTAGAGTTATTGGCAATCTTCACGGCAAGGTGAACGACAAGCGAGATGAACGCTGCCACCAAGAATTGCAAGATGGCCGTCTGCGCGAACACCAGCCAAGCCGGTTTGATAACCGGAGTCGCATATTGAATGTAGCCTATCGGATAGAACGGCGAGCCCGGGCCATTCTTCACAAGCGCGGCGATTATCCCTGGAAGATTGATGGCGAGGACGGCAAGCATTGCAAAAACACTCGCCCATACGCTCGATGCAACAAGTCTACCCAGCTCGCCCATCGGTGCCTGGATGATGAGCTTTTCACGTTTGTTAAGACGCGCGGCAAGAAACGAGACGGCAACGGCCGTTGCGACCCATAGCAAGTAATCCTTCGA
This sequence comes from uncultured Collinsella sp., assembly GCA_902465105.1. Taxonomy (GTDB): domain Bacteria; phylum Actinomycetota; class Coriobacteriia; order Coriobacteriales; family Coriobacteriaceae; genus Collinsella. The sequence goes on along the minus strand of CABQLM010000041.1, from coordinate 13,851 downwards.
TCCGTCATAATAGGTGTACTCTCCATCCGATATCTGCAGAAACGGAAGTAGGGGAGAGAGCGGTGCCAAGATAAGACGTCCCGCGGCAAGAGGGTACAGAAGCGCGGGCATGCTTGATGAAGAGGTATAGACACCGTCCTCCCCCGCATTCACAAGCGCATCCGCATAGGATGCTGACAATTCCTGCTCAACACGGGTTATTCCCGACTCGAGGTATTCGACCCGTCCGTCGATGCCAGCCGCGCTCCTGAAGACGGGCAGAGCACAAAGAACCATCAACGCAACAACGACAACACAGAGCGACCTGGAGGAGAGAAGCGACCTAAAGATCGCCTTCGAGATTTTGAGCATATTCATCGCCAACCTTAACCTCATCCAGTCGGAACAGAGGGGCCGAACAAAATGCTCGGCCCTTATTACTTGCCGGCAAAGTCAATTTAACATAAACTGTTAAAAAGTAACCTGAGTTTTTTAAATTCTTCGGAGGTTATTATGAGTTCCGACAATCGCACTCCCCGGCTTCATTCCTTCCGCATCGCATGTGCGATAGCCTCTGCGACCCTTTGCGCCACCGCCATCGCACAAGTGGCGTTCTCCTTAAAGCCAGCAATCGAAGTGCTCGACAACCCTGTAATTGCAGACTCCCCCGCGTATCCAGCCCTTGCGATCTCGACATTGGTCCCTGCCGTCATCGGTATCGCTACGACCATCCTCAGCGCCGTTCTCGTGTGGACGATCAAGAGCGGAGACCCCTTCAAGAAAGGGTCTGCGACATGCTTGAAGGTGCTCGGCATTCTCTTCGTTGTTCAAGCTGCCACCAGCCTCTACGCCGGCTCACTCAAAACCTCCGTTTCGATGTTTGGCGGCGAGGGGGCCGTCGGCGCCCAAGAGATCGCTTCATCATTCGATTGGACCTCTCTGGTTCTCGGCATCGTCCTGTTCATGCTTTCCCAGCTCTTCTTGTACGCCCGAGAGCTGTACCTCGACTCCGACGAGATTGCGTAAGGAAACGCCATGCCCGTAATTGTTCGCCTCGACAAGATCATGGCCGAGCGAAAGATTTCCTCGAACGAACTTGCCGAAAGGATTGGAACCACGCCCGTGAACCTGTCCCGTATTAAAAAAGGGCATATTCGCGGCATTCGCTTCAACACACTCGAGCAGCTATGCCTCGCCCTTCGTTGCCAACCCGGAGACCTTCTCGAAGTCATGAGCGAAGAGGATGCCCGAAAGGAGTTCGGACTCGATTGGTCCGCCGAGGATTAGAGGGCGGTCGTACTCGCCCTGCACACGGGGATGCGAATCGGCGAGGTCTGCGGCCTTCGGTGGTGCGATGTGGATTTCGAGACGGGCCTGATCTCGATCAGACACTCGGTGGCGTACGCGAAGGGAATGGGTTCGTTCATCAAGGACACCAAGACCCATGACGCCAGGGGTATCCCCATCGACCCGGTCGGCCTACTCCCCTTCCTGAAGGAGACCCACGAGATCGACTGCGGAAAGCTGCGCTTGCGCGGCCTTACCGGGGCGGTCGAGATCGGGGACTGCTACATCCTGTCGGAGCCGGGCGCGACCTTCGCGACGACAAGCTATATCCGCAGGGCGTTCAAGACGTTCTCGGAGACCAACGGCCTCATGGGCACCAACGACGAGCTGATCACGTTCCACGGCCTTCGCCACACGTTCGCAACGCAGTGGATCCGCCAAGGCGGCGATATCAAGGCGCTCCAATCGATCCTCGGCCACAAGGACGCCATGGCGACGCTCAACGTCTACGCCGACATCGAGCCCATCTCCAAAATCCATAACATGCTGCGCGCCACGCCGTGCCTTTGGCGCGGGCACCTCGGGCCGAGGGTCGATCCGGGTCCCATGTTCCAACAGAGGATCCAGGAGTCCATCGAGACGCTCCAGGCGTTCGGCTACGGCATCACCGAGCCGGACGACCGAAATATCGCCATACGCGACGTGAAGACGAACAGTTGGCTCTAGCTCACCGAGTACGCGGCAGTGCTGGGCCCATCCCAACTGAGGTCACGGTGGTCCGATAGGGGCGCCGCCCGCGGCATGCGCCGCGGAGCGGTATCCCCTACCGAAGGGCGGGGATGCCCTCCGCTTCCAGTTCGGAATCAGCCGTCGGAGGCGTTCGGCTGACTGCGGGAACGGCCTGTCCGTTCGGCTGAGATCGGAAATCAACCCAACACGAGCCGGACACGCGTCAGACGGCTCTTCCCCGTACGGCCTTCCCCCTTACGCTCATGTTGCAGGCATGTAACGCCGCAGCGAGCGCGCCTTTTTTGCGCCAGACAGGTACAATGATGAACACTGAACCGTAGCGGAGCGCCCCGCGCGCGCCGCAATCACGCGAAAGGGTTTCCCATGGCCGAGATCTCGTCCTCCCGTATCGTCATCACCGTCCTTGGCAAGAACCGCCCCGGCATCGTCGCCGGCGTCACCCGTGTCCTAGGCGAGGCCAACGTCGACATCCGCGACATCACGCAGTCCATTATCGAGGACATCTTCACCATGACCATGCTGGCCGATACCGCCGAGTCCAAGCTCGACTTCGCCGAGCTGCAGAAGGCGCTGGCCGAGGCCGGCGAGCTTTCGGGCGTCAACGTGTCCATCCAGCGCGAGGACGTCTTTAACTTTATGTACCGCCTGTAGCGAACGAGCCGCTCGGGGCAGCTTGACGTCATATCGTCCAAGCGCGCGGCCCCAAAGCGGACCGGAGAGGAGCGCGCATGGCCTACGACGCCAAGAAAATCTACTACCGCTTCGACGATCACCTGAGCCGCCTGGTTCTGGATTACGAGGCGAGCCGTCAGATTTCGCCCGAAAGCGAAAACCTCTACCACGGCCTGCCGACCGCCCCGTACGACGAGGGCCTGTTCGTAGAGCATAACGTCAAGCGCGGCCTGCGCAATGCCGACGGCTCGGGCGTGGTCGCGGGCCTTACTCGCATCTCGGACGTGCACGGCTACAACAAGGTCGACGGCAAAGTCGTACCCGACCAGGGCAAGCTTACGCTGCGCGGCTACAGCATCGAGGACCTGGTCAACAACGCCCAGGCCGAGAATCGCTATGGCTACGAAGAGGTCGCCTACCTGCTCATCACGGGCTCGCTGCCCACCAAAGAGGAGCTCGACGGTTTTTGCGAACGTCTGGGCGCTTTTAGGCACCTGAGCGACGAATACGTCCGCGAGTTCCCCATGACCACAGTGTCGTCGAGCATCATGAATGTGCTTCAGCGCGCTGTGCTGCTGCTCTACGCCTTCGACGCCGAGGCCGACGTCATTACACCCGAGCACGAAATCGACGTCGCCATCTCCATGCTCGCCCGTCTCCCCCGCATCGCCGCCTTCGCGCATATGGCCTCGGTCGCCAAGCGCCGCGGCTCCGAGGTTCATGTACCGCACCCCACACCCGGCCTCTCCACCGCCGAGACCATCCTGCAGGTGCTGCGCGGCGGCATGGCATTCACACGCGACGAAGCCATGCTGCTCGACGTGATGCTCATGCTGCATGCCGAGCACGGCGGCGGCAACAACTCCACGTTTGCCTGCCGCGTGCTGTCCTCCTCGGCCACCGACCCGTATTCCGCCTACGCCGCGGCCATCGGCTCGCTCAAGGGCCCGCGCCACGGTGGCGCCAACGCCAAGGTCGTATCCATGCACGAGGACATCCGTGCGCATGTCTCCAATTGGGAGGACGAGGACGAGGTCGCAGCCTACCTGGGCAAGATCCTCGACAAGCAGGCCTTCGACGGCACGGGCCTCATCTACGGTATGGGCCACGCCGTCTACACGCTGAGCGACCCGCGTGCCGAGGTGTGCCGTCATTACGCGCGCACGCTTGCCGCCAAGAAGGACCTGGGCGAGGAGTTCGCACTCATCGAGCGCATCGAGCGCCTGGCCCCGCAAGTGATGCGCGACCACGGCATGACCAAGCCCATCTGCGCCAACATCGACCTGTACACGGGCTTTATCTACAAGATGCTCGGCGTGCCCGAGACGCTCTTTACGCCGCTGTTCGCCGTCGCCCGCATGGCCGGCTGGTCTGCGCACCGCATGGAAGAGCTCTTCTGCGCGCACCGCATCATCCGTCCCGCATACCGTCCGGTGATCGAGCCGCTGGAATACAAGCCGCTCGCCGATCGCTAGGATGCGGACCGTTATAGAACTCGAGCGTGGCCAGGGCATCACCGCCCTCGGCCACGCTTTTTATGCCAGTAGAAAGGGCTGCATCGAATGATTGTTTTTTCCGATATGGATGGAACGCTGTTGACGAGTGACAAGCAGATGAGCGACGCCACCTGGGCGATGCTCGACGAGCTCGCACGTCGCGGCATTGAGTTTGTGCCCTGCACGGGACGTCCGCTGTCGGGCATCTTTGAGCCCATCCTCGCTCACCCCGCCGTACACTACGCGGTCTGCGCCAACGGTGCCAGCGTCTGGCAGCTCGACGACGGTACGCCCACCGATGCCTCACGTGCTACGCGCATTTTAAGCCGACCGCTCGACCGCGGTATCGCCCATCGCATCCATCGCATCGCCGCTTGCCACGATGTGACCTTCGACATTTTCGCCGATGGGCAGTGTTTCCTCCCCCGCTCGCTCTACACGCGCCTGGACGAATTCTGTGGCGGCGATCCTCACATCGCGGCTTCGCTCAAGCGCACGCGAACGCCGATCGACATGGATATCGACAGCAAAATCGACGAGGTCGAGGTGCTCGAACGCATTGCCATGTACTGGTACGAGCCGGCCGACCGCGATGCCATCGCGGCGGCGCTCGACACGCTCGAAGGCATCGAGGTCACGCGTTCGTACGCCATGAATATCGAGGTCATGGGCGAGGGAGCCACCAAGGGAACGGCATTGGCTTGGCTGTGCGAGCATCTGGGCGAGCCCCTTGCCGACGCCTGGGCCTTCGGCGACAACATCAACGACATTCCCATGCTGCAGGCAGCAGGCCACGGCATGGCCATGATCAACGGCGAGCCCGAGGACCGCGACGCCGCCGACGCCATCACCGAGTTCGACAACGACCACGACGGCGTCGCCCGCACCATCATGGCCGCCCTCGCCTAGTCATCGGGGACGTTCTTAAACGACTGGTCGTTGGGGACAGTCTTTGCCACAAGCAACAAGGAGTGTCCCCAGCTGCCGGCAGAAAAGGAACGTCCCCAGGTGTCGGACTAGGATATGCTCTCCAGCACGCGACGGAGCTCCTGCTGGACGGCGTGGTCGCGGTTACGACCCACCACGCAATCGGCCACCGCCTTGAGCGCGGGGCGCGCGTTTTCCATCGCGCAGCCCGTGCCGACAAAGCGAATGATCTCGTAGTCGTTCATCGAGTCGCCAAACGCCATAACTTCGTCGCGCCCAATGCCGTAATGCTCCGCGAGCTGTGCGATGCCCGAGGCCTTCGACACACCGGGCTGCATGGCATCGATCCACGCGTTGCCCGAAGGCGCAAAGGTAAAGAGCTGGCCGAGCTCGCGCTGCAGTACGTAGGCGCTGTCCATAACGGCACCGTCATCGCAAAAGATACTCGCCTTGATGATATTTACACCGGGATCGGGCAGCTCCCAAATGCGCTCGGCATTGGGAAGGTCCTTATCGACCTCGCGCACAAACTTGCTCTCGTCATCGAGCAAAAAGGACTTGGTTCGGTCAAAGAGCGCAAGATGCAGATTGGGAAACGTCGCGACGGCCTGGGCGAGCTTTCGAATCGCCAGGTGCGAATACACCTCACGGTCTACCATCTTGCCGTCGGCGTAGACCTGGGCACCGTTAGCTGCGACAAAGTCCATCTTGTCGCGAACGGGCGCAAAGAACTCGCACAGGCGATCGTAACGGCGGCCTGACGATGCGGCAAAATGCACACCGCGCTCACGTAGCGCCAGAATCAATTCGTACGTCTCGGGCGGCACTTGACCATTCTCGTCAAGCAGCGTGCCGTCCATATCGGATGCAATCAATTTGATCATAGAAAAGCTCCCTTCGGGCTTGGTGAAATCAGGTGTGTATCCAAATTCACCGTACCCAAAGGAAGCTCAAATAAGACCCCGCAGGCAAAAACGTTACAAGGGCCTAGCATATGCCTCACATGCACCAGGTAGTGCGCGTCCGCAGCACTCGACAAGCCAAAGGGTGTCCCCAACAACCAGTCGCTTAGGAACACCCAATGACTAGTCGGCGTAGGTAAAGGTGGTGACGTCGAACATGCCCTCGGGGCGAATGCGGAGCGTCGGAATGACCGGCAGCGGCAGGAAGATAATGCCCATGATGGGGTCGAGCGGCGGCTCGATGCCCATGGCACGCGCCTTGGCCATAAAGTCGTCGTGCTGCGCGGCCACGTCCTCGGCCGTACCCTCGCTCATCAGGCCGCCGAGCGCCAGCGGAATGCGCGCCACGACCTCACCATCGCGTACCAGCACGTGACCGCCCTGGCCCACAGCCTCGACGGCAGCCATCATATCGGCGGCGTTGTCGCCCACCACGCACACGTTGTGCGAATCGTGGCCGATCGTCGAGGCGATGGCACCGCCCGTGATGGTGAAGCCGCGCACCCAGCCGCGACCGATATGCTTGCCGACCAGGCCCAGTCCAGCGGGGCCGTCGCCGTCGGCGCCCTCGGCCTGCAGCGACACGCCGCGGCCGTGGCGCTCGATCAGCATAATGCGGCGCAAGTCCTCGTCGGTCTCGGGGCGAGCCATACCCGTGATGGCCTTACCCGGCACCACGTCAATCACGGCCTCGCCTGGCTTAAAGGCATAGTCGAATACGTCGAGCGATAGCTTCGGCAGCTTAACGGAGGCGCGCAGCTCATCGGCAAGGGCAGCAACCTCGGCCATCTCGGGTGCAATCTTGCCCACAAAGGCGCCGTCCTGCGCCACCAGAGCACCGGCGGCATATACGCGATGCGGAGCCGTGGCAAACGTCAAGTCATTGAGCACCAGCAGGTCGGCACGCTTGCCCGGGGCAATCGCACCGCGCAGCTCGTGCGGGTCGCGGCAGCCGTGATCCAGGCCAAACGCCTCGGCCGTGGAGAGGGACGCCATAGAGATAGCGACCACGGGGTCGATACCGGCCTCAATAGCCACGCGGCAGGCATTGTCGATCATACCGGTCGAAAGTGCATCGGAGGGAGCGCGGTCATCGGTCGCGAAGCAGCAGCGGCGGGCGCGGGCAGGGTTTTCCAGCAGCATCGGTGACAAGTTGGCCAGGTCATGGCTGCAGGTGCCCTCGCGCAGCATGACATACATGCCGCGAGACAACTTGTCGAGCGCCTCCTCGGGAATCGTCGACTCATGGTCGGCGATAATGCCTGCTGCGGCATAGGCGTTGAGGTCCTTGCCGGCAACGAGCGGAGCATGGCCGTCGACCTGCTTGGAGGGAGTCTGGTTGGCAGCGTCGATGCGGGCGCAGGTCTCAGGATCGGCCATAAAGACGCCCGGCAGGTTCATCATCTCGCCCAAGCCAAAGACATCACCCGGATGCTCGGCAAAAAACGCCTGCATATCGGCGGCGGTGATCACGGCACCGGCCTGCTCATCGGGTAGGGCCGGTACGCACGAGGGCATCATATACTTGATGGAGATGGGTGCGCGTCGGCCGTCCTCGATCATAAAGCGTAAGCCGTTCAAGCCGGAAACGTTGGCGATCTCGTGGCTGTCGGCAATGGCGGTGGTGGTACCGCGCGTCGCGGCCATGCGCGCATACTCGGCGGGGCGGATGTTCGAAGACTCGATATGCAGATGCCCATCAATAAAACCGGGGGCGAGATAGCGGCCCTGGCAGTCGATAACCTCGGCAGCCTCGTAGGTACCGGCGGCATCGTCGCGACCGTCGTAGAGCACGCCGACGATTACGCCGTCCTTGACGGCAACGCTACCGGGCGCCACGCGCTGACCGTACACATCGACAATCTGTGCGTTGGTAAACAGCGTGTCGACGGGTACGCGACCCTCGGCGGCATCGATCACAGACCTCATGACCTCAACGGACATACATACTCCTTCTACCGTAGAAAAAACTGCGGAGCGGGCGAACCTTCACCGCAGCAAACCAATACCCATTGTATGCCCAAAAGGAGGCCGCCAATAACACCCCTTCCGCTTAACGGCACCGCCAAATGATCCCTTGGGGACGGAGGAAAAAAGTTGCGGTGGAATAGTTCCTACCTGGGCGCCCGTAAGGCATTTTTAGGAACTATTTCACCGCAACTCAAAAGGCCGCAGCCGGAATCGTTCCGGCTGCGGCCCTATTGCACATGTTAGGTTGACCTACTTGCTAGACCAACTTAAAGCCCTTGCGCTTGCCCACAGAGAGGGTGTCGCCCACCTTGAGAGCGCTGGGGTCGATGTTGTAGCTCTTGGGAGCCACGGCCTTGCCGTTGATCTTAACGCCGCCACCGTCGATATCGCGACGGGCCTGGCCGGCGCTAGCCGAAAGACCCAGGTCCTTGAGCAGGCCGGCGAGGTAGATCTGGCCCTCGTCGTTGACGGTCAGCTCGATGTGCTTCTCGGGGAAGTCGGCAAGCTGGCCCTCCTTGAACACGCGGTCGAACTCGGCCTGGGCCTCGTCGCCGGCACCGGCGCCGTGGTAGGTATCGCACAGATCGCGGCCCAGAGCGCGCTTGAGCTCATAGGGGTCGGCGGAGCCATCGGCCAGAGCGGCGTCGATCTTGTCGACCTCGGCCGGAGTGAGCGAGCTAGCCAGGCGGTAGTACTTACCGATCATCTCATCGGGGATGGACATGGTCTTGCCGAACATGTCCTTGGGCGCGTCGGTCAGGCCGATGTAGTTGCCGTAGGACTTGGACATCTTGCGCACGCCATCGGTGCCCTCGAGCAGCGGCATAGTGAGCGCGATTTGGGGCTCCATGCCCATCTTCTCCATGAGCTCACGGCCGGCGAGCAAGTTGAAGAGCTGGTCGGTTCCGCCCATCTCCACGTCGGCTTTGATCTGCACGGAGTCGAAGGCCTGCATCACGGGGTACAGGAACTCGTGCAGGGCGATCGGCGTCTGGGACTGGTAGCGCTTGGTAAAGTCGTCGCGCTCGAGGATGCGGGCGACGGTGAATTTGGAGCACACCTGCAGCAGGCCGGCCAAATCCATCGAAAGGATCCAGTCGCCGTTGTGCACGATGGTGGTCTTCTCGGGATCCAGGATCTTCATGGCCTGGCTCACGTAGGTCTCGGCGTTAGCCTCGATCTGCTCCTGAGAAAGCTGCGGGCGGGTGGAGTTCTTGCCCGAGGGGTCGCCAATCAGCGCGGTGCCGTTGCCGATGATGAGGGTGACGTTGTGGCCCAGGTCCTGGAACTGACGCATCTTGCGCAGGGGCACGGCATGACCCAGGTGCAGGTCGGGGCTGGTGGGGTCGACGCCGAGCTTGATGTTGAGGGGCTCACCCTTCTCAAGCTTCTTGCGAAGGTCGGCCTCGGGGACGATCTGCGCTGCGCCCGAGGTGATGATACGCATTTGCTCGTCAACAGACAGCATTGGGTATCCTCCTTTTGCTATAGCACCCTCACCGGATACGGCGGTGCTGGAAGTTCATAAACTCACTCATAATAACCAAAACAGCGCGATGCGGCACCTACGACAGGAAAATCCTCGTCCTGCCGCACGCGTCGATGGCAACCGGCAGACGCGTACCGTCCCGCTCGACCAGATAGCGCGCCTGCCGACGACGCGGGCAGTCACGGCAATGAACCTGCCCCGTCGCATCAGTGGCGCAGACGCCCTCGGCGGTCAACAGGCAGTGCTCGCACACCATCAGTTCGGGGCGTTCGGCATCAACGGGGCCCAAGACGCCCGGCAGAGCGATCAGTCCGCCGATGCGGTCCGCGTCATTGGCGACCAATTCGGCAGACAGATACACGCGTCCCGCCCCAAGCGCCCGCAACCAGGCGAGCGTGGCGCGATTGGCACAAAACACCGGCGCTGCAACATCAAACGCCACGCCCAGCTCGCGAGCGATTGCCACTTGACCCAAATTGCGACAGACCACGCACCCGGCACGCCGCATGACAGAACGGGCTCGTTCCACATCGCCCGCCCGACACACCTCGTCGAGCACCACGGTAACGCCGGACAAGTCACGCACGCCCCGCGGGTCCTGGTCCATCAGCTGCCAAGCGAACACCATGCCCGCAGGGGCAATCGGCTCCTCCAAAACGACATCGCCGACAAACGAGACGTCCTCAAACGGCAGCGCCTCGACGGCATGCTCGGCCAGAACAACCGCATCGGCCTCGACACGCATGCGCTCGAGTATCGACGCCGTCTGCCCCAGCACGCCGGCGCTGCGGATGAGGTAGACCTCACACCCCACGTCCACCTTGCGCTTGCAATGCACGACGACGCGCTCCCCCGCCTCCGCATCAACAGGACAGGGGACCTGAGGCCAGCGCTTGGGGACATCGGGACGTGCGTCGGCGCCCGGATAAAACCGGATTTCGAGCGTATCGCCCGCGGAAACGGCGGCGTCAAGCTCGACGGTCACCTCCTCGTGGCCCACGGCCACCAGGCCGCCCACGCGAACGCCCTGGTTGATCGCACGCTCAAAGCTCATAAGCTCCGCGCCCGAGCGACCCCGCAGGTACGCGTCGGTAAAGCCACGGTTGAACGACCTTCCAAGCTCGCGCTCAAGCGCCGGCACCGTATCGTCACTCCACGTGCCGTCGCGCAGCATATCGAGCGCCCGTCGCCACACACGCACCACGTTGAACACGTAGTCGGGGTTCTTCATGCGCCCCTCGATTTTAAGCGACGCAACCCCAGCGTCAATGAGTTTGGGTAGATGCGCGATGCCCAGATAGTCGTGAGGGCAGAGCAGACGGTCGCCCTCGACGGTGACCACGCTCTCCCCCGCCCCATCAACCAAGTCATATGCCAGGCGACACGGCTGCGTGCAGTCGCCACGCATCGCCGAACGCTCGCGCCGCAGGGCCGAAAACTCGCATGCCCCCGAGTAACCGATGCATATGGCGCCGTGGCAGAACACCTCGATGGGCACACCGGTGGCACAAAGCGCCGCAATCTCCTCGGCCGTCAGTTCTCGCGCGGTCGTCACCCGCTCGACACCCAGCTGATCGGCTGCGAGCCGTACGGCGCCCTCGCTGTGGACACCGGCTTGGGTAGACAGGTGAATCTCGACATCGGGCAGCGCCTCACACAGCGAGCGGGACAGACCGGCATCGGCAACAATCAGGGCATCCGCCCCCAACGACAGCGCACGCGCCCCAAGCGCCACGGCGTCGTCCAGCTCGTCATCGAACACAAACACGTTCAGCGTCACATACACGCGCACGCCATGGGCGTGCGCCACGGCGCATCCGCGCGCAAACTCATCGTCTTTAAAGCCATGGGCGCTCACGCGGGCATTGAAGCCGTCCAGCCCGGCATAGATGGCATCGGCACCGGCGGCGATTGCCGCAAGCATCTGGTCGAACCCACCAGCCGGCGCCAATAGCTCCGGCAGCGCCGTCCTGCCCCCCAATGGACTGTTTTCGCATCGTCCACTCGGCGACATAGCCCGATTCGGCATCGGCAATCTCCTTACCAAGGTATGCATTCACTCTGAAATATTACCGTCAACCAGCATACACGAGGCCTCGAGCACCTCGATTGGTTTATTGTGTAATAACTTATGTCCATCCAGCCCCGGCGGCTCATCAACCACTCCGCCCGGCACGACATACCTGGAGGTCAACATATGGGTCCTCGCCAACGACAGGGTCATAGCCGTTCCAAGACGCATGCCTTCCCCGTCATCTTGCTCTCTTTTTTGGGCTTTTTGCTTGTTTCGGGCGTGGCATTCGGTATTGGCATGATCGGCAACGTCAACCGCTGGCTTTCCGACCTGCCCGACTACACCGACGCCAACGCCTATCTGGTCAGCGAGCCCACCGACATCGTTGACTGCAACGGCAACACGATCGCGAGCTTCTATACCCAAAACCGCAAGTCCATCGCCATGGACAAGGTGTCCCCCTATGTCTTAAAGGGCACCGTCGATGTCGAGGACGAGCGCTTCTACGAGCACGGCGGCATCGACCTGTGGGGCATCGCGCGCGCATCGGTAGCGACGCTGACCGGCGGCCACGAGGGCGCTTCGACCATCACCCAGCAGCTGGTGCGCAACACCATTCTGCAGGCAGAGCAGTTCGATTCGACCATCGAGCGCAAGGTGCGTGAGGCCTACATCGCCATCAAAATGGAGGAGATGTACTCCAAAGACGACATCCTCATGATGTACCTCAACACCATCTATTACGGCCACGGCGCCTACGGTATCGAGGCGGCAGCCGAAACCTACCTGTCCAAGAGCGCTTCCGACCTCACGCTCAGCGAGGCAGCCCTGCTTATCGGCCTTCCCAACTCGCCTTCGCAGTACGACCCTACGGTCAATCCCGACCTGGCGCTGTCCCGCCGCAACAAGGTTCTCGACAACATGCTGCGCCTGGGCCATATCACAAAAGAAGAGCATGACGCCGCCCAAGCCGAACCCATCACCCTCAACGTCAAGGAGATTTCTGGCAGCGGCGTCGACGTATACTCGCAGCCCTATTTTGTGTCCTATGTCAAGCAGCTGCTCGAGCAGGAGTTTTCGACCGACGTGCTCTTTAAGGGCGGCCTGACCGTCAAGACCACCATTGACCCCACGATGCAGAAGGTCGCCGAGGACGCCGTGCGCTCGCAGCTCGACACGCTCTCGATGGAAGACCTGAGCATGGGCATGGTCGTCATCGACCCCAACACCGGCTATATCAAGTGCATGGTGGGCGGCTACGACTACAATGCCGACCCCAACCATGTCAACCATGCCACGGCCAAGCGCCCCGTGGGCTCTACATTCAAGGCATTCACCCTTGCGGCGGCAATCCAGTGCGGCATGAACCCCAATATCACCCTTAATTGCAATTCGCCGCTCACCGTAAAGGGCGGCACGGCAAAGGTCCAAAACTACGCCAATACCAGCTATGGCACCATCTCGCTCAAGCAGGCGACGGCCGTGTCGTCCAACACCGCCTACATTCAGGTGGCCGACGCCATTGGCAATGACAAGGTTCTCTCCCTCATCAAGAAAATGGGTATCGACCCCTCCGAGAACAACATTGAAGACGTGCCCGTCATGACGCTCGGCCCGGGATCCATCTCGCCGCTCGAAATGGCCTCGGCATATGCAACGTTTGCCAACGGCGGCTACTATCGCCAGCCCATCGCCATCACCGAGATCAACTCCCGCACCGGATCGGTCATCTACCAGCACACCGATAATCCCACGCATGTGCTCACCGCAGGCGAGGCCGCGGCTGTGACCGACACGCTCTCGGGCGTCATGTACGGCAGCGGTACCGGTGCCGCCGGCGCGCTGAGCGTCAATCAGCCCTTTGCCGGCAAGACGGGCACCACCGACGACAACACCAACTTGTGGTTCTGCGGATACACCCCGCAGCTCGCATGCGCATTGTGGACCGGCTACTCTGCCGGCGAGATCCCCGTCCGCAAAAATGGTGCCGACCTGTTTGGCAATCAGACCAACCTGCCCGTCTTTAAGAAGTTCATGGACACCGTACTCGCCGGCACCGAGCGCAAGGAGTTCCCGACCGGAACCGCCCCCTCCTACAAGAACAACAGTGCTTGGAAGTTCTACGGCGCCAGCAATAAAAAGAAAGACGATGAGGACGAAAACAAGGACAAGGAAGAAGAGGAAGAGACCCCCGGCGGAAGTGGCAACGAGGGCGGTAACACCGGCGGCGGAGAGGGCGGCGACGAAGGCGATGGCGGCGGTACCACCCCTACTCCCGACCCCAACCCCAGCCCTGACCCCGAC